>CAZASM010000061.1:0-1942 GCA_964487895.1 uncultured Gammaproteobacteria bacterium | reverse complement strand
CATCTTCCAGTCGCCAATACTTGCTCGATTTGTGACATTGTCTCTGCGCGGGCGGCGTTAAATGCTAATACATTGGTTTTGGGAGTGCGGGCTGTTTCACTTTTAATTAATATTCTTAGTCCTTTCGCGAAAGTGGTACTACCAGGTTCCTGCATATAAACAGCTTCGATACCTCTTTCGCTTAACTTTCGAATAAGCAAATCGGCTTGAGTAGTCTTCCCAACGCCTTCGCCGCCTTCGATAACAATGTATTTACCTTTCACTTCAAATCTCCAATGGTTTAGTTCTTGAGTCTTTGTAGGCTTGAGGTAACATCTGCTCTGGTTTCCAGTCTCTGATTAAGCTACGCAGGTCACCTTGAGAGTCTTCTTGGTATTTTCCACTCAGAGAAGCGTATTCACCTTCGACTGGTCCTGTGTGATAGAAGACCATTTGAGCTATTCGCTCCCCTACCGGTAGCACAACGCTCTCGTGTTCGTTCATATTGTAGATCTCCATTGTCCATCGGTTAATATACCCTGGGTCACCCCATCCGGCGTCCAAACAAACAGCCACTCCATTTCGTCCCCAAGTGCTACGGGCTTGAAGCGTAGTCGTGCCAGGCGCTTTAATCCCAATAAATTCATGAGTATGGGCCAGCATCCGCTCACCTGGCTGAAGAACTATTATCGGATGATCGGCCGGGATTCCGGTGAAGAGTTTACGCCCGTTTTTCTCACACCATATTTCATGAGTAATTGAATGGTGTGGGCCATCAAAATAATTTGCAACATCATGCTGATCAAAAGGATTATAAATACCGCTGTCGCTCTTACGTCGGGCGGAATAAAACCAATGGCCAAGCGTTACATCGTAACTGCTCCCGTTTACGTTTGCTTCAATATATGGATGAATTACAATGTGACCGCCACTGGCCGCCTTCTTAATCTGAATATTGCTGTATACACCAAACTGAGGTTCCATATATTTCTCCGTTTTTTGTTTCCCACCCTGTTACCTACTATTGTACGCATCTGACTTACAGTTTGCTAGTATTAATATTATGGTGTCATATATTGTGGCGATGTCTGAAAACAGAGTGATTGGAAATCATAATGGTGTGCCGTGGGGAAAAAACCAAAAAGCAGATATGAAGCGTTTTAGGGAGCTAACTCTGGGACACACGATAATTACGGGTCGGACTACCTATGAGGAGTTTAAAAAGCCACTGGATAATCGTCTTCACATTGTTATTACGCGAACACCTAGTGTTAATCTCCCCAACGTATTGTTTAAGACATTTGAGGAAACCAAGCGCTATATACAAGATAATGATGAAGAGCTATTTGTAATCGGTGGACAGAAAATATTTGAATTGTTTTTACCATATGTTGAAAAAATCTATCTCACTGAAATTAATGCTAAATACGAAGGTAATGTTTTCTTTCCAGAATTCGATCTGACTCGTTGGGATAAAATTAGTGAATCATGTCACGAAGCTGATGATGAAAATCTACACGCTTATTGTTTTCAAGAATATGTTAGGCAATTATTGCCTTAATCACCCATTTTTTTAATGATTACTTTTCCTTGTCGATACCTTTGAACTGCTAGTGTTAGCCATAAGTTAGCGACGATAAATGTAATTACTGTTGTCAGGTATAGCCCTAAGCTGATTTGAACTACACAAATAACGTACAGAGCTAGGGTTGATGGTATGCTGGTAGACAGAGGTGGTTTCTGTTGATCACGAACAGCTGATGCAAGCGATACTAAGAAAACAAAATTGGTTAGCGTGAGTACGATATCCTGCCACATTTAAGTATATTATCCTATAAAGAATGGTGAGTCACTCGACTCGGTAATGTGATTGTAGATAGTTTCATTTGTAGCAATGTACTTGGTCTCGTGCAGATTAGCGTCATTACCCTGAAAGTCTTTATAGACTCCTCCGGCTTCACGA
>CAZASM010000060.1:0-2097 GCA_964487895.1 uncultured Gammaproteobacteria bacterium | reverse complement strand
AATCTTGAAGTCCTGGCTCGAGCTTTAGCTCAGAATAATAATTGGACCGGCAGTAACGGTGAATCTATCAATGGTAAACAAGTAGCTCATCAGATACGTGAGTTGGATCATCTCCTTGGTCTTGATCCGACTGATGAAGTGCAGAATCATATTGATAATTTGATTCGCCTCTTGCCACTCTTGCCAGATCTCCAAGATACGGTGGCTCGTATCATCAATAGAGGAGAGAATTAGTGCAGATCGCCACCTGGTTTCTGCGAGCCCAGCAGGGCGCGGCAGTCTAGTTTGTTTATCCTCAAAGTTAATTGTTCTATTAGGAATCTATTAGAGATTGCTTCGTCCGCTTGATGCCGGTCTCGCAATGACCAATTGTGAAGAGTTGGAATTTTATGCTAATCTGAACCTAATACCCTATGATCACGCTATATAACAGTTTAAGCCGAAAACGCGAAGAATTCCTGCCAGCCGACGGTAAAACGGTGAAATTTTATACCTGCGGTCCGACGGTTTATGATTTTTTGCATATTGGTAATTTGCGGTCCTATACCACCTGGGACGTGTTGAAAAATATTTTGCGCTATGAAGGTTTCGTAGTCAATCATGTGATGAATATCACTGATGTTGGTCATCTAGTCGCTGACTCTGATGACGGTGAGGACAAGATGGAATTAGCGAAAAAACGCGAAGGCAAGACAGCCTGGGACCTAGCCGATCGTTATACCCATTATTTCAAACAAGATTTCAAAGATTTAGGCATTCAATTAGCTGATCATCTCGTACCAGCGACAGAGACGATCAAAGAGCAGATTGCTTTAGCACTGAAATTAGATGAAGCTGGCTATCTCTACAAAACTTCGGATGGGATGTATTTTGATACTGCTAGATTTCCTCATTACGGTGCTCTGGCACGTTTAGAAAACGTCGAGCTGCAAGCAGGTGCGCGCGTGGCCATGGGCGAGAAAAAAAGTCCTACAGACTTTGCTGTTTGGAAGTTTTCCCCTAAGGGAGAGAAAAGAGATATGGAATGGGAGAGCCCGTGGGGCAAAGGTTTCCCTGGCTGGCATCTGGAGTGCTCAGCTATTGCCATGAAATATCTAGGAGAAACCTTGGATATTCATTGTGGTGGTATTGATCATCTGACTATCCATCATCCCAATGAGATTGCTCAGTCGGAGGCAGTGACTGGTAAACCTTTTGCGCGCTTCTGGTTACACAATGCTTTTTTGAATTTTGGTGATCTGAAAATGTCTAAATCAGCTGGCACTTATATTACTTTGCAAGATATCAAAGAAAAGGGCATACGACCGTTAGCTTATCGCTATTGGCTTTTACAGACACACTATCGCAAGACGTTACAATTCTCTTGGGAAGCTTTGGAAGCGGCGGCTACCGGATTAGAAAATCTCTACGAACAAATAGCCTATCTCGATGATCCAGTGGATATCATCCCTGATAGTGTCTTGCAAGAAGCGTGGGCCAATCTCTCAGTTGATATTGGTACACCTCAGGCTCTGGCGCAGATACCGACTATTTTGGCCATGCATCAGCCGACAGGAGTGAAGATGGGAGCGTTGAAAATTATTGATGAGCTATTAGGCTTGGGCTTGGTTCAGGAGCGTAATCGCCGGCGAGCTATTCCGCAGATTGCTCATGGTTTGCTAGAAGATCGCAAAGAAGCTCGGGCAGCAGAGGATTGGGCGCGGGCTGATCAACTTCGTGATGAGTTGGATAAATTAGGGGTTACTGTGAAGGATACTAAGGAAGGGCAGGTTGGGGTGCTGAAAAACTAAAAAGTAGAAAGGCAAAAGTCAAAAATAAGGAACCGGTTTAGGCCGGTTTTTGGTATCTTGACAAAATTTAGGATAGCGCTATGCTAAAGCCGTCGCTAATTAAATAGACGGCTTATAAACATTATCCTATGAACCCCACTGTCTCTCAGATTCTAACCAACCCTCAACTAGTTGGTTTGGCTCTAGTAATACTAGTTAATGTTCTATTGGGTTTTTACGTCTTATTGAAAGCGCCCAAAGATGCGATGAACCGCATTTTTTTGTTTTTGACGGCATCAATAGCTTTGTGGTCTTTAGCAACTTTCTT
>CAZASM010000059.1:0-2414 GCA_964487895.1 uncultured Gammaproteobacteria bacterium | reverse complement strand
TTTGTCAACGATAAAACTAAATCACTCAGTTCTTGCTATTGCTGGTCATTGGTGTCAAAATAGAAGTAGTATTTCTGTTAACAAAAATTGTAGATAACTAAAATCCTATGAAAACAAACAATGCTACTAAGTTCATCATCTCCATTATTATCTCTGAGCTAGCTGGAGTCATCGGTGCACTCTTCACAACCCCAGCGATCCCGACTTGGTACGCTACGTTAACAAAAGGACCACTGAATCCACCAAGTTGGCTCTTCGGGCCAGTCTGGACCACACTCTATTTTCTCATGGGAGTCTCTCTCTATCTCGTCTGGAGTCACAAATGGAGAATTGTTAATCCCTTACTGTCGAATAAAAAAAGAACTTGGAATCGTTGGTCCGAGCAACTATGGCGTGGAAAGTTGCAAAGGCTGAATATCATCGGAGTTTTCAGCATTCAGTATTTATTAAATATTCTCTGGTCTATTGTTTTTTTCAGCTGGCATGAACCAATGCTGGCTTTCTTCACCATCATCGCTCTTTGGGTTTCCATCCTCTATACCATGATAAATTTCTACCGCGTGTCCAAAACAGCTGCTTGGATACTGCTACCATATCTACTCTGGGTCAGCTTCGCTAGTTATCTGAACTTTACTATCTGGTTGTTGAATTGAAGCTAGCGCCACAATAGCAGAGCCAAGAACTATTCCCCCAAAAATGGTACAATTATTGTGCCATTTTTAATTAGCTAATTCTTATTATATGTCACGTCTCTACCCTCGAATCGGTCTGATACTAACGTTAGTGTTAGGTTCTTTTGTTTTGGTACTAGGTGCACAGGCGGCAACCTTACCGCGAGTCCTAGGCGTTGAGATTGACTTTCCAGATGAGTTTAGCGAGCCGCAAAATCAGGATATCGCTCCTGAGGAAAATATTTTTGAGCTCAAAGATCACAGTTATCGTATCACCAAACCTGATGGCTGGATCTTTGATAGCTATGAAGATTCTCTAGCAATATCTAGGGAAAACTCAACCTTAAAACAATCTTATATCGCTATATCTAAGGCAACGGCAATTGGCGAAGCAACTGCTGATGAAAATGCTTATTACTATCTGCTTGATAGTATCGTCCGAACAGGACTATTAAGCAGCCAAATAAATTTCCAGGACGTCGGCACAGTGCAAATCAACGGGCACTCTGCTCGCAAAATAACCCTAACTTATCTAAGCGCATCTATTGAGTACTACCTCTTCCCTCATGGTGACGAATATATTATACTGGCAGCTATTTTGGAGGATTCAATGACGGATAAAGATAATATCGACACCATGATACAGTCTCTGGTTATCGGTACTCCTCCTGCTCTGATACCCCCCGTTTCAAGTTATACTAACGCTACGCTTGGACTAACCCTCACACCTTCAAATAACTGGATTCTCAGCACTAGCACTGATGGTTTTGGCGCTTTAATCATGATGAGACACCGCGCTTATAAAAATGTTTTTGTCGCTTTGGCAGTGCGAAAGTTATACGGACAGGAAAAGTCAGTTGAAGAAATACTAAAATCAATATCTTATTACTCACCTTTAGCTTTCTATAAAGATAAAACCGAAGAAAATTATGTTGTGACACTGGAAAACCAAAATCTGAATTATAAAATCAACGAAACAATTCAACCTGTAGTTCGGACTCAATTTAACATTAAAAAAAATCCTTCATCACAAGTCCTAGTCGAAGCCGACACCTACGATATTATTATTACCAAAAACGTCATACAGCTCGGACTCTTCATCTATAATCCCACAGCCCAAGATGTAGCAAACGTGACAGCCGATTTCCAGACTGGTGTTTTGGACAAACTGCAAATCACCGAACCTATGTGGCAACCACCTGTACCAAAGCCACCAGTTGTGATTGAACCTGTACCGGTACCAACGCCAGTACCACCAGTACCGACTATTGACCCAAACATAACGCAGCTAAAATCTGATGATCATATCCGCGGTAATCTAAACGCTCCTATAGTCCTTATAGAGTACAGCGATTTTGAATGTCCTTATTGCAAAAATTTTCACCCTACTCTCAAGGCCATTAAAGATGGCTATGGTGACCAAGTAGCTTGGGTCTATCGTCATTTCCCATTATCATTCCATCAGAATGCAGAAAAAGAAGCTCAGGCTTCTGAGTGCGTAGCAAGTATCGGTGGTAATGATGCGTTTTGGAAATTCACCGATGCCATCTATGAGCGTACCAGCTCAAACGGTACAGGTTTTGCTCTAGACAAATTGGGGCCTTTGGCTCAAGAGGTGGGTGTAGATATTAATCTATTCAATAAATGTTACAATTCCAATCAATTTGCCGATAAAGTTGCTGACAGTCTAGCTGAAGGTCAGACTGCTGGCGTCATGGGCACGCCAAACACCGTGACGGCCGC
>CAZASM010000058.1:0-2510 GCA_964487895.1 uncultured Gammaproteobacteria bacterium | reverse complement strand
ATTATTAGGCTATATTTTATCTTTACTTTCGGAGAAATAAATATTTTCAGAGACAATACCGAGTTTAGTTAGTCGCTCGGTCAGCCAACTTTTCATCTCGGGCTCACCGGCGAAAATTATTGTCTGATCATTTTCAATCGCGGCCCACTTACCAACAGTCCGCAGAACATCTATTTTACTAAGAACAATATGTGTCACCCCGTTGAGGCGAATCGCTTTCTCCATTAAGTTCCAGTTGAGCCAATTACATTGTCGTGGTCGTCCAGTAGTAGCGCCGAATTCTTCACCAGCAGCGCGAATCTGAGGGAAGATTGTATCTTCTGGTTCAAATTTTTTCGCTCCGACATAAGTTTCATAAATTTTCGCTACACCCCAGACATTACGTACAGCAGTATGCGGAATGGCGTTCATTAGAGCGCCAGCGACTGTAGCGTGACTAGAGGTAACATAGGGATAGTCACCCCAATCAATATCAAGACCGAATCCTTGAGCACCTTCACCGAGTATATGTAACTCATTAGGATTGTGATGAAATTCTTCATAAAGATCTATCAGATAAGGTTTCAACTCTGGTACGTTTTCAGCGCGTATACCTTTGCGAGAATATTTATCACGATAAGCGGGACCATTACCAGTTCGTGTAGTTCCTAGGATTGTTTCTCCGCCATCTTCAACCAAATGTTCTGGTGTGATGACATGAGTATTATTAGCGATAAATATTTTCCCTTCTGTTGAGACACCACCTGCTTCAATGGTAGCTATTTCTTCCAATAGTTTAACAGGATTAATCACACATCCCGGACCAATGATAGATTTGATACCAAAAAAAACACCAACAGGTATATGGTGAGTGACAAACTTTTTGCCTTCATGATAGATTGTGTGGCCCGCATTACCTCCGCCATTATAACGTAAAACATGAGTGTATTTCTCGGTCTTGCACAGATGATGAGCTACTTTGCCTTTGGCACAGTCGCCATATTGGAGATCTACGATGATGTCTGATGTCATGAGGTTGTGATTAATAATAAACCAAGCGAACCTAAGCATTATAAGCCGTCTTTAGTAAAAATAGAAGTGTACAACTTGGTGAGGCGGGAGTTTGCTTAGTTATTAAGCAAGGCTCGTGTCTTTGGTCCGACAATCCCAATCTGTTCTAAGGCTTTAGCTTTTTGGAAAGCTATCACAGCTTGCTTCGTCGCTGGACCAAAATAGGTTGTGATACTCGGATAAGTGAAGTAACCAAGAGATTTCAATTTAATTTGTAACTGTCGTACCTCTTCACCTTCAGAACCTTCTTGCAATGTTTGAGTGAAAGTATAGTGACTGCCGGTGATAGGTATAATAGTAGGATCGCCTTCACGTTTAATAATTACATTAGGCGCCATTTGAATAGGAAATCCTAAACGGTATTGTTCGGTGTCAGAAATAGTTTTGATGGCTGACCAAGAAAATCCTAAGGTAATGAATGACTGTTCATCCAGTATCTCGGACATGACTTCATTAGCTAGAAGATAGACAGTGGGTGATGAAGAATACTTTACCAGCTGGTAACTTTTTGGAATCGTAATGGTGGTAGTGAGCGGTTTGGGATTGTTGAGCTCGGAGACTGAAACAGCAGCTAACAAACTTTCATAAGGATTGATCATCTCACCAGTTGGACTTTTTATTTCGAAATGCAGATGAGAGCCGACGCTCTCGGCGTTCCCACTATCACCGGCCCAGCCGATCAGCTGACCCTTTTTTACTATCGTACCGCGAGAAATTCCTGGAGCGTAGGCGTTCACTTCCCCACCTAGTCCATCATCAGTACCGGGGGTGTCGTTATTCAAATGTAAATAATTATATTGATAGCCTTCTGTATCTTTCAGATAGATAGCATAACCCCAGGAAGCCTGAGGCGATACAATATAGGAAATAACGCCATCCACAACAGCCACTACAGGGGTATGTTTGGCGGCGATGATATCTGTGGCTTCATGTAAGCGTCCGCCGCTTCGTGGCTGATTGAAATCATCGATGAAGGAATGTTTACCATCAACCGGGAAGACGAGAGGTCGTATCGTCGCTGCTTGCGATGTCGCAGGAGCTAAGTTTGACGTAACAAGTGTAAGTACAAGAATCAAGAAACTGAGAGGGAAAATATGTTTAGTCATTTTCTTAGTATAGCAGTGATGAGGGTCTTGTATAGGGTTTTATATTAATTTTTAGCCAAGGTTAGATAAAAAAATATATTATGTCGGGACGTTTAAGATTGACTTTCGTCAACATATCCAGTATAAATGAGTGGTTCTATAAAAATGAATAAACAATAGTAAGCCGGAGTGGCGAAATTGGTATACGCGCCAGCTTTAGGAGCTGGTGTCGAAAGACATGAAGGTTCGAGTCCTTTCTCCGGCACCACGCTTAGCGTGGTGAAACAGGGACGCTCAGCGTCCCACCAAAAAATCAAACGTGGGTTCGTAGCTCAGGTGGTTAGAGCGCTACATTGACATTGTAGAGGTCAGAGG
>CAZASM010000057.1:0-2875 GCA_964487895.1 uncultured Gammaproteobacteria bacterium | reverse complement strand
TATCGCTCATGATGTGCTGGTTATCTATACTAATCAATGGCAAATCATACATCATTGCAATCAAACCACCTGCTGGCTCAAAATCACTAATAACCACAGAGGGTTTTATTTCCTTCATTAAAGCCCTAACTAATTGTAAATCTTTGGGCAGATATTTAAATTTAGCTAAATTCTTCGAGATGGTTGTTGATTTCTTCACCCGATTTCCGCGATAAATCAAACTTAGGCCGTGCACCTGAAGTACTGAGCCAAAACGCTGAGATAAGTAAGTATATGCCTTACCACTAGTAATAATCGATACTGTATGGCCAGCTCGTAATAAATGATCAATAACGATAGCGCTCCTGAAGGCGTGCCCATTACCGTCACCACAGATCGTATAGAGGATTTGCATAACCTCATTATAGCACGCACCAGCCCACAGGGCTGGAAATCCGAAATTCGAAATTCTAAATCCTAAACAAGCCCCAAATCCGAAACTTCAAAACTCCAAAACTCAGACCACGGAGCGTATTTAGTGTTTCGAATTTATGATTTTAGGTTTCCTTCGGGTTTCGTGTTTCGAATTTCGTGTTTTGTTTACTAACAAGCTTAATCTTGTTATAATAAAGTAAATTTATGTCACAAGTTACTAAAGCCGTCATACCTGTCGCTGGATTTGGCACGCGCTTCTTACCAGCAACCAAAGCTCAACCAAAGGAGATGTTACCGTTGGTTGATAAACCAATTATTCAATATATCGTTGAGGAAGCGGTGGCTTCTGGTATCGAAGAAATAATTTTTGTCACTAACCAAAACAAAAGAGCTATTGAGGATCATTTTGATCGTAACTTCGAACTAGAGTACCGCCTGCGACAAGGTGGTAAAATTGAACTATTGAGGCAAGTGGCCAAAATTTTCAAAATGGCGCAGTTCGTCTACGTCCGTCAACCAACTCCGCGAGGACTCGCTGACGCCATTATGCAGGCAGAAAGACTTGTAGCTGACAATCCTTTTGCTATTTTCTTGGGTGATGACATCATCGATAGCAAAGTGCCTGCCATTAAGCAGTTGATGAATGTTTACGCTAAGTATCACGCTCCTGTCGTTGGTGTCACAGTAGTACCAAAAACTGCCGTCTCCCGTTACGGCATCATCAAAGCAAAAAAAATTGACTCCACTACCTATAAAGTCAGTAATATTATTGAAAAACCAACTGTCAAACAGGCGCCTTCCAATCTGGCTATCACCGGACGCTATATCATGACACCTGATATCTTTAAATATACTGCTCGTCTGAAGGTCGGTAAAAATGAGGAAATGAACTTTACCGAAGCCTTAGCAATGCAAGCGAAAGCCTCCTCTCTCTATGCTTGTAACTATCAAGGCGATTACTTCGATTGTGGTAACAAGTTGGGCTATCTGAAAGCGACTGTTACTTTTGGTTTAAAACACCCTGAAACGGGCAAGGATTTTAAAAAATTTTTACGTCAGACAATTCATTAATATATGTTTAAAAATAAATACATTGTTATCGGGCTGATTGGTCTCGTTGTTATCATCATCGCTGGCGCAACAACTATGAGTCTTATTAATAAAACTGTGGTGGTCAGCTTCAAACCAGTAACTTTAGAGTATTGGGGTGTCTGGGAACAACCAGAGGATATTGCAATTTTGACTAAAGCCTACACGGCCGAACATCCTGCAGTCACTATCAACTATCGTACTTTCAAGGCGGAAGAGTATCGTGACCAACTACTGAAAGCTTGGGCACAAGACAGAGGTCCTGACCTTTTCATGGTGCCAAATACTTGGATTCGTGAATATCAGCAATACGCTGAAGCCATGCCCGCAACGATGTCGGTCCCTGTCCAGTTCACCCAAGGAACGATCAAAAAAGAAACAGTCACTCGCTTACAAACATACACTGGTTATAACCCAAAAAAAGTTAAAGACTTATTTCTCGACGTAGTTTATCAAGACGTAGTCAATGAGGATAAAATTTTCGCCTTACCTTATAGTGTTGATACTATGGCTTTATTTTATAACCGTGCACTACTACAGGCCAATAATATTGCTGAACCTGCTCGCACATGGGATGAGATAGTGTCGCAAGCTAGCACCATCTCCAAACTGAACAGTGATGATTCTTTCTTACAATCAACTATCGCGCTCGGTACTACTAATAATATTCCTAACGCCTTTGATATTGTCTCTCTCTTGATGAGTCAAGTAGGAGTCAGTCTCACCGATGGTAAATACCCAGCTTTTACTAATGATGACAAGGCAATGTCAGCTATTAGTTTTTATCTTAACTTTGCTCGACCGACAACAGTAGCCTACTCTTGGAATAAAAATCAGCCCAACGCTCTCGATGCCTTCACATCTGGACGGTTGGCTTATTTCCTCGGTTATAACTATCACGCAGCTCAAATTAAACAAACAAATCCTAAGCTCGACTGGGACGTTATACCAGTGCCCCAAACAAATCTAGCAGTTCCAGCCCAAACCTACGCCAATTATTGGGTCACGATGGTAGCGAAAAAATCCAAGAATACAAATGTTGCTTGGCAAGCAGTCTATCAGATGAGTCAAGCGGCTAATGTCAAACCTTATCTCGAGCAAACGAAAAAAACTACTGCTCTACGTTCTCTGATCAAAGAGCAACAAGACGATCTGATCATCGGACCATTTGCGCAAAATGTCCTGCAAGCGCAAAGTTGGTATCGTGGCTACAACTATCCTTTAGCGGAAAAGTATTTCTTAACCGCAATTGATACTATTGCTAACAGTGCAACGCCAACCATGGATACTCTGAAAGGCTTAAGTGGTCAGATTCGACAAACCTATGAACTACCAAAAAATCTATGATCAATTTTTTAACAAACCTAATACC
>CAZASM010000056.1:0-3176 GCA_964487895.1 uncultured Gammaproteobacteria bacterium | reverse complement strand
TTAAGAAAGATAATTTTAAACCAGCTCCACAGCCGGGCAAGAAAATTCACCATGAGCAGATGGTCCACGAGGAGGCGAAAGTTCAACTTGGTGGCACTGATGTCGTGACGATTAAACCTTTTACTATTGTGGCAGACACCGCCAACGGTATGGGCGCTCAATATCTTGATGAATTATTTACCTATTTACCGTGCAAGTTACATAAAATGAACTGGGAGTTTGACGGCACGTTTCCCGGGCACGATCCTGATCCTTTGAAAGAAGATAATTTGAAATATTTGCAAGCAGAAGTTTTGGCGCAAAAAGCTGATCTGGGTATTGCCACCGATGGAGATGGCGACAGAATATTTTTTGTCGATAACGAAGGTCAAACAGTGCCACCAGCTGTCCTGCGTGGTATTCTGGCAAAAGTTTTTTTAGCTGAGCAACCAGGAGCAACTATTGGTTACGATATTCGTCCAGGAAAGATCACTGAAGATATGATTTTACAATATGGCGGCAAACCAATGCTGACCAGAGTTGGTCATTCGCTCATCAAAGAGCAAATGTTGAAAGAAAATTCCTACTTCTCTGGAGAAAGTTCTGGGCATCTGTTCCTGAACAAAGATTATGGTTGCTTCGAAATGCCCATGATCATGATCATCAAGTTTCTCCAAGAATTATCCGCCAGTGGACAGACCTTGGTTGACTATGTCCGACCGTTGAGAAAATATTTCCCCTCTGGTGAGATTAATTCTAAGGTCTCAGATGTACCTGCAGTATTAGCACGGTTAAAAGAGACTTATCATGATGGTCAGCAGTCAGAGTTAGACGGTTTATCAGTCGAATATCCTGATTGGTGGTTCAATGTCCGCGCGTCGAACACCGAGCCGTTGATAAGATTAAATTTGGAAGCAAGAAGCCAAGAATTAGTTGAGGGAAAAACTAAAGAAGTATTGGCTCTTATTCGAAGTTGAATAAGTATGATGTATAAGGTATAAAGTATGAAGTAAGGCTACTTCATACTTTATACTTAATACCTAATACTAAAAGATGCTCGGAGTCTTTGATTCTGGCCTCGGTGGCCTAACTGTTCTCAAAGAATTTATTCGTCTGCTACCGCAGTACGATTATTTGTATTTGGGAGATAATGCACGAGCACCGTACGGCGATAAAGATCAAGAAACTATCTATCACTATACCAAAGAAGCGGTGGATTATTTATTCCAGCAAGGTTGTACGTTAGTCATTCTCGCCTGCAACACTGCCTCAGCCGATAGCTTACGTAAATTGCAGGCAGACTATCCTGAGCGCAAGATTTTGGGCGTATTAATTCCCCTAGCAGAAGAAGCGGTGGCTACAGGAGCTCAACGTATCGGTGTCATCGCCACTACCAGCACAGTTCAGAGTAATAGCTACCGACGGGAAATACAGAAGCTGTCGCCGAAAACACAAGTGATTCAATTAGCCACACCGCTATTAGTTCCATTAATAGAAAACGGGCAAGAACGTTCAGTGTCAGCTCGGCGGATTATTAAGAAGTACATTTTGAAACTAAAGTCATATAATATTCAGACAGTTATACTGGGCTGTACGCATTATAGTTTTGTGGCTGACACTATTCGGAGATATTTAGGTGATAAGAGAGCATGTCTAGATTCGGGTTCTACTGTTGCTGCCAAGCTACAAAGCTACTTACAACGCCATCCTGAGATAGAGAGTACTTTAAGTCAGAATAAAACGGTGAAGATTTTGACAACCGGTGAAGCAGAAGCTTTTAATCGGTCTGCTACGAAGTATTTTGGTCCTAATATTAAAGCGAAGCAGATTAACTTAAAATAAAATGAAAACCTCACCGAGATGTGCCCGGTGAGGTCTGGTCGACTAGCTGGCAGTAGTCGGTCGTTGTTTCTTTCTGGTGAGACCGAGGCGATACCTCATGGCATCTCGGTTGATACCGAGTAGCCGTGCAGCAGCGCAGACATTTCCATTGCACTTGGCCAAAGCGGCTTCCATGATGATTCGACGCAAGTGGTCGAGATCTGCGTCCATATGAAGAGGTCTGGGGCATACGTCGAATGCATCAAGAGCCATGAGGGTCACCCGGCTCAAAATCTCCGTTCGATTGTAGTCTGCGGGACTATTTGAAGAAGACATTTGACCTCCGTGTCAGGCTGAGAGTGGACGACTAGGTAATCTAGCGATGAACGTATTTGATACAATACCTTACTTAATCGGCAATATTCTGTCAAACGATACATAGTCTTTTCTAGACTTTTTATTAAATGAAACACCGCGCGAGCTTGCTCGCGCGGTGTAAGGTACTTCAGTCTCTAGGAAGCTCGTTGTCGGTCAACCAGCTCCCGATAATGAAGATAACTCCGATGCCAATACTGCCCCACGCCAGAATCCGTGGGCACAAACGATCTATCCACACCATGTAGGCTGCAGTTGAGGCAAGCTCCATGCGATCCAAGGTCGGGGTTATCAGCATGAACAGTAGCCCGACGACGATAGCTACTAGTCCGACACGTCTTTTGGTGTTTATCTGACTGATCAACCGGTTGCCGTTGCGATTAAACCAACGGATTAAGGGTCTGCCGATATGGAGCTCGCTCCACTCACCGATCCAGTCGATAAGCATTCCAGAGAGAACCACTGTCATCCAGAGGAAGCCTGCCCCAAGAAGGAATATGGCAGGGTAGATTAACACGGAGGCAATAGCCACTCTGGCTAATGCCAGTAGAAACGTCAGAGAGACCGTAACGAGCCCCGAGCTGAACACCAGCAGAGGATAGTAGAGCTCTCTTGATCGAGACTGCTTCTGACTGTGAAACGTGATAGTGAAGTACCAACTGCTCAGACCAGCTAGCAGTACGGCAAAAAGAACCATCAGGACAATATTGATGTTAGCCATGATTACCCTCCTGAAGTTAGAGGACATATTGTAGATGTACGTATTTACCAGACTAAGTTGTTTCTAATGTTCTGTCAATGAATATGGTATTTTTCCTAATTCGCTTGTATAATATGGCTATATGAAAATAACATTTTTTGAAACAACTTTAGAACAAGAGCAATATCTCAAGACGCGGCTGAAGAAGTATTCGCTAAGATTCTTTCGTAATAAAATAGATAGTAAGAGTTTGAAGCTGGTGAAGGACACTGATGTCTTGGGAGTTTTCATCGGTAGTACT
>CAZASM010000055.1:0-3513 GCA_964487895.1 uncultured Gammaproteobacteria bacterium | reverse complement strand
GCCAAAGTTGTTGTAGTAGAGTTTGGGGATTTCCAGTGTCCCTTCTGCAAACAGTCTGAACCAATATTGAAACAGGTGATGGAGAAGTATGGCGATAAGATTTATTTCATGTTCCGTGATTATCCGATTACCTCGATTCACCCAGAGGCACTAGCCTCTGCCGAGGCAGCCAACTGTGCTGCGCAACAGGATCAATTTTGGGAGTACCACGATCAGCTCTATGCCCGCCAAGATGAGTTGTCATCGGCCACCTATCGCTCGATCGCCGAAGCACTCGGCTTGGATATGCCAAAGTTCAACACCTGTCTCAATACTCATGCTACTCGAGCGGAGATTACCGCTGATGCTGAGGACGGTGCCAATCTAGGAGTACGTGGGACGCCGACTTTCTTCATCAATGGCCAAATGTTCCCTGGTGTGTTAAAGTTTGACTTCTGGGACAAAGTTTTAACCTATTTATTAAACGAAAAACAACCTTAATGTTAGATCGATTGACCAATCATTTTGCCGGTTTCACTGGGTTATTCCTGCGTGTGGGCTTAGCCTTCATCTATTTATTTTCGGGCTACAGTAAATTATTTGCCGGAAGCGATGGTATTGGCGTCTGTAGTAATCGCGTCGAAGCCGTAGCTCTGGTGGCCAACTACCAATTCATCCCGATTGATCCGGAAAATTTCGTCGTTATCCAATCAGTTTTAGAATTAATTTTGGGTCTGGTTTTGATAGTCGGGATTAAAACTAAATGGGCAGCGCTCATCTCGGTCGTGTTGCTGTTACTATTCTTCGTCTTTATCGATTTCCAATTAGTCTGGAAGAATATGGCCTTACTGGGCGCTTCTTTGGCTTTGTTGGTTACCAATGAAAATCGTTGGTCACTAGATAATCGTCTAAAAGTTAAATCATTATAATATCATGAGAAAAATTCTCTTAGCCGTTGGTTTGCTGCTGACGCTCACTGCTTGCACTCGAGTCCAATACAATCAATTAGTTACTTATCACAGTCCGAAGGGAAGTGATATGGCCAAGATCAAGGTAGTGGAGTGGGGTGATTTCCAGTGCCCTGCCTGCGCCTCGTCCTATCAGCTGTTGAAACCAGTGTGGGAGAAATACGGTGACAAGATTCAGTTCCAATTCCGTCATTTCCCGTTATCCAGTATTCACCCGTACGCTACCGGAGCCGCTGCTGCCTCTGAATGTGCGGCCGAACAAGGTAAGTTCTGGGAATATCATGATAAGTTGTACGAAAATAATACTGATTTGAAAAAGAAAGATTTGATTCGCTACGCTACTGATTTGGGTTTGAATGTTAGTGATTTTACCACCTGCTATGACTCTCAAGTTAAAATGAAAGCTGTCCGTGATGACGTTGCCGAAGGACGTAAATTGGGAATTGATGCTACACCGACTTTCTACGTCGATGGTGTCAAGATCGAGGACTGGACCAAGATGGAAAGTATTTTAGCCGACAAAACTAAATAGAACATGTGGTGGCAGCATTACGCTCCTAACCCTATTGCCTTACAAATTGGCGCCGTACAGCTTCGCTGGTACGGCGTCTTGGTAACGCTAGCGATTATGCTGGCTTACGGCTTGGCGCGCCGACTCTACAGCCGCGTAGGTAAGGTCATTATTATTGATGACGCTGTTTTCTGGGTTATTATTGCTGGCATTATCGGCGCGCGTCTGTTCCACGTGCTGGTATTCGAATGGTCTTATTATCAGTCGCATCTATGGCAGGTATTGATGATCTGGAACGGTGGTATCGCTATCCAAGGAGCTTTGGTCGGAGGAGTGGTAACGTTGGGAATCTTTTGCTGGCTCAAGAAAATATCTATCTGGCCGCTACTGGATTCGCTGGTGCCAGCTTTGGCCCTGGGACAGGCGATTGGTCGCTGGGGGAACTATTTCAACCAAGAATTATACGGCTTGCCGACGTCAGGCTGGTGGGGCATCTATATCGACCCCGAGCACCGAGTAGCGAGTACCGAGTACCGTGCCTTGTATCATCCAACCTTCCTCTACGAATCGATTTTGATGTTAGTTACGAGTTATTTATTACTCGTTATTTGGGCGCGGACTAAGAATAATCTCAATGGGCGAGTGTTTGCCTCTTATCTGATAGCTTACGGTCTGATCCGCTTCGGTATGGATTATATTCGTATTGACCCAGAACTTATGTGGTACGGCTTGAAGTTGTCGCAGTATTTGAGCGGGGGACTAATAATTACCGGTATTATAGTGTTTTTCACACGACTACGTCTTGCCAAATAATCGAATATATTATATAGTCTTTTCGCACTAGATTGGCTTACACGCCGATAGTTAGACGCAAAATTTAAGGACCGGTAGTTCAGCTGGTTAGAACGCTCCCCTGTCACGGGAGAGGTCGCGAGTTCGAGTCTCGTCCGGTCCGCCACTGATCATAAACAGGTTGAAGAGACCTTGTTTTTGTTTTATCTACGGACTTTTCCGCGGTTGTAATGAATGTTAATTGCTCTCTGAAAGAAATTATCAAGTTGTGTGGATTATTAGCGGTCGTTACTAGTTTTTTATTGGAAATAGCTGGGTTGTAACAGACAAACTTGATAGCTCTTTTTTCTTCAGGTAGAGCTGATCGGTAGCGTTCCTTGATATTTCTGATTAGATTTACATAATCGATAACGTTGTCATACCAATACATTGTGTTTTGATCAGTGTCCGCTACTTTTTCTTGGATAGTTGCTTTCTCAGCAACAATAAGTTTCTTTTGCTCGATAAACTCCTGCTCATCGAGTAACGATCCATCACTATTTTCGGGTGATATTTTCAGCCTAATCAGATTATCAAGTTTCGTCTGACAGCGTGTTAATGCTAACTGCTGCTGCTTCTGGATTGCGTTTCTATTTTTTACCTCTTCTTCGTTGACTCGGTTTATTTCTGTGACGGCAAGTTTATAGAAGTCTTTGTCTATGGTTAATTTTTCTAGGAGCGTCGTGAACTGATCTTCTAGATCAAACTGCGATAAATAAGGTATGCCTTTGCATTTCATACAACGATAATAGGTGTGTCCCTTAGCGACCATGCCGGAAACGTTACTGTTACACACTCCACAGTGCATGAAGTTCGTGTAGATGTAACTATCTTTTTTCCTTATGGGATGAGATCTGTTGCCCAATTGCTCTTGAACCTGATTAAATAGCTCCCTTGATATAAGAGGCTCATGTTTTGTTTCTTCTGGCATGTCCTCTGGTTCTATAATTTCCCCTTTCCAACGAATTGCACCGTAGTAAAAAGGGTTGGTTAAGATACGATACACTGAAGCCTTGCTAAGTTTATTTTTACTCCTACGACCTTCTAAGCCCGCAGAATAGGCGATGCTGGCCAATTCACGCAATGTATTAGTACCCTTGGCAGACTCGGTAAATAAATATACTACTATGGAAGCTAAAAATGGATCTTGTTCAACTCTCAGTAATTTTCTTTTATGTTTCTGAAGAGCGTCTAATTTATCAAAGTTATACTGCTTGCCAGATA
>CAZASM010000054.1:0-4228 GCA_964487895.1 uncultured Gammaproteobacteria bacterium | reverse complement strand
CACATCATGAGCGATACTAAGATACCGGTGTTGCGCAAAGACTATCCTGACTATGTTTTGACTAGAATCTATGCCGATTCCGTAGTACCGAATCGTGATTACTCTTTGGTAACCACTTTCTTCTATCCACCGATTAAAAAAAGTAAATTAGGCAAAACCTGGCTTTGTCCTCCTTTGGTTAGACCAGAGGTCAGTAAAGCCACACCAACGAACGCTGGACATATCTTGGTTTATCAGACCTCAGATAGTTATCGAGATTTGATGGAGATTCTCCAAGACTCAGATCAACGATACATTATTTATAGTGGAGACCGCAGTGTTGTTGCTAAGAATTTAACTTATCGTGATTTTAGTCCGACACAAATAGTTGCTGACTTAGCTAGTGCCAAAGGGGTTATTACTAATGGCGGCTTCACCCTGATATCAGAAAGCCTGGCTCTGGGAAAACCGGTATTTTCAGTGCCAATCAAACTGCAGTATGAGCAAATTCTCAATGCGCGACAGATTGAAGCTTTGGGTTTTGGTCAGATGTCTTTTTCGGTCACTAAACCTCAGTTAGAGTCTTGGTTGCGACGGTTGCCCAGCTACAGTCGGGAGATTAGCAAATTAACTATCAATAATAGTATTTTATTTAACAAATTGGACGGCTTACTCAAGCTCGTAGTGTGAGTATAGGGCTAGTTGACAGAGATGGGATAGAAAGATATACTTAGATTATCTAACTATTAGATTGTCTAGGTATGAATACTTCTACTGCTCGTTTAGAGCAGATTAGCCAGCTCATCTTTGGTCTCTCGCGGCAGTTGAAAGAGTTGATGCAGGCTCACCATTCGGCTGATTTATCGATGCTCCATCTTGGTACTTTGCACTATGTCGCAGAACAAGGCCAGCCCTTGATGTCGGATATAGCTAAGCACTTGTGTATCACTAGGCCATCAGCAACTTCCCTGATTAATGGTTTGGTCAAGTCCGGACATTTACGTCGTTTGCACGATAGACTGGATAGACGTTCGGTCAGGCTAACTCTGACAGCTCAAGGGAAGAAGACGCTAACGCAAGGTTTTGGACAAATGAATAAACAATTACACCAGCTGCTAGAGATTTTGAACCCACTAGAACAAAAGCAGATGATTGTGATATTAACTAAATTAACTAAGAAATTACAGGAGTAATATTATATGAAGAAAAAATATTGGCTTATTGGAGGAGTGATAGTCGTTGTAATTATAGGTGTTGTTTTGTTAACTAACAGAAAAGCAGCACCGAAATATGAGACAGAGAAGGTTGTCAGCGCAGATTTGGTACAAGAGGTCAGCATCACCGGCAAGGTGAAACCAGCTGAAGCTGTGGAGCTGGCTTTAGAACGATCGGGACGAGTATCGTCTGTGCAGACAGAGGTAGGACAGCGTGTTCAGGTTGGTAAAGTGTTGGTGACCTTAGATAGCGCCGATTTGGCCGCTAGTGCTAAGCAGGCTGCTGCCAGCTTAGAGTCAGCAAGAGCACAGCTAATACAGTATCAGGCAGCTCTGGCCAATCAGCAGGCAAAGCTGGATGAGGCGAAAAGAGGCGCTCGTCCAGAAGATGTTACTTTGAAACAAGCTGATGTCAATAAAGCTCAGCAAGATTTAGACAATTATTACCAACAAGTGGCAACTACTCTATCAGATGCTTATACGAAAATTGATGATGCGGTACGTAGTAAAACAATAGGCATCTTTTTAGGGTCTGCTTCTGAGGCGTACTCTTTGAGCTTTAATTCTTGTGAAAGTCAGTTAGCCAGTGATGCTACTTGGAAGCGCGGTGTTAGCGAGCGTGATTTACAGTTGTGGTCTACTCAGCTCACGAGTTTGATTGGTGTCACAGGACACCCAGAGTTAGATGAAGCTTTATTAGCAGGTCAGAAACATGTTGCCATATCGAAAGATTTTTTAGACAATCTAGGACGTCTATTGACAGCGCCTTGTAGTTTGGCAAATTCTGGACTCGATACTTATCGTACTAATATCACTACAGCTCGGACTAATTTGAATACCGCACAAAGTAGTGTTAATAGTTTGTCGCAAACCTTATTGAGCCAGCATTTAGTAGTGACTCGGACACAAGATGAATTGAATAAAACTTTAGCTGGTAGCACACTAGAACAAATTGCTGCTCAGCAGGCAGCGGTGCAGCAAGCTAGTGCTAATGTTGCTGGGCAAGAAGCACAGATCAAGGGAGCTGAAGCTTCACTACAAAATTATCAGGCACAGTTAGCGAAAAATGTTATTCGCGCGCCATTTTCCGGATTGGTTACTAAACAAGAAGCAAAAGTGGGTCAGATTGCTCAAGCAGGGTTATCTTTAGTCTCCTTGATTAGTGATAAAAAATATCAAGTGGAGGCTAATGTACCAGAGGCGGATATTACGAAATTGAAACTAGAAAATGCTGCTCAGATCACTCTTGATGCCTATGGCAGTTCGGTAGAATTTCCGGCTAAAGTTGTGGCAATTGATCCGGCAGAAACAGTAGTTGACGGAGTCTCCACCTATAAAGTAACTTTTGAATTTCTACAAGAAGATGAACGCGTCAAGTCTGGTATGACTGCTAATATTACAGTACTTACCGATACACGCACAAAAGTACTAGCTGTTTCCCAGCGCGCGATAACTACTAAGGATGGTCAGAAGATAGTACGTTTATTAGTAGGTCCTGCTAATAAGCAAGAGGTGAGAGAATCTTCTGTGACTACTGGGCTGGTTGGCTCTGATGGTAAGATTGAAGTGGTTTCTGGGTTAAATGAAGGTGATGAGGTCATTACCAGCCCAGTAAAATAGTTGGGTACTAGCAAAGTTTTATGGCTCTGATTGAACTAAAAAAAGTATCAAAACATTTCACTACTGAGGAGGTTAGCACCCAAGCTCTCGATAGTGTTAGTTTTGAGATTGAAAAAGGCGAGTTTGTAGCTATCATCGGTCCTTCTGGTTCTGGTAAGTCAACCTTGCTCCATATTTTAGGTTTTCTTGATGATACTACTACAGGTTCCTATCGTTTCAATGGTAAACTCCAAGCCGAGTATAGCTCAGATGAGCAAGCAAAAGTTCGCAATGAGAATATGGGTTTTATTTTTCAATCATTTAATCTTTTGCCTAAGACTTCAGTGTATAATAATGTCAAATTACCATTATTATATTCCAAGATCAAAGAGTCAGAATGGGATCAGAAGATAAAAAAAGCTATTGAAGCTGTAGGTTTGACTCATCGAATCAATCATTACTCTTCGCAGCTCTCAGGTGGTGAGAAACAACGTGTTGCTATTGCTCGGGCTTTGATTATTAATCCTCAAGTAATTTTTGCGGATGAACCAACAGGAAATCTGGATTCCAAATCTGGTCAGCAAGTAATGGAAATTTTACAAGAGTTAAATGAAAAAGATGGCCACACTATTATTTTAATTACCCACGAGACTTATACGGCAGAATTAGCTAGTAGAATTATTTCTCTCAAAGATGGTCAGATTGCCAGTGATAAACAAGTGAGAAATCGACGCGACGCTTCAAAAGAATTTATCAAATAGAGATGAAATTTACTCATACTCTGAACACATCAATAATTGGGTTAAGAACGAACAAGAGTCGCTCAGCTCTGACTATTTTGGGAATTGTGATTGGTATTAAGGCTATTATGATCGTTGTGTCTTTGGGGCAAGGAGCACAGAATTTGATCCTGGGTCAGATCCAAAGTATTGGAGCGAAAACAATTGGCGTCGTACCTGGTAGACAGCCGACCGGACCAACTGATTTCATCTCTACCTTTACGGACTCGTTAAAAGAAAAAGATCTGCAAGACCTACAAAAGAAAAGTAATGCTCCTTATATTCAGAGGATCATGCCTATTGTTTTCGGTAGTACAGCAGTGACCTATGGGAATAAAGTTTATCGGCCGACAATTTATGGTCTGAATTCATATTTTGAGCAGATTTATAATATCACGATGGCCTCAGGACGTAATTTCACCGAAGATGATGTGCGGGCAAATGCTGATGTCGTGGTTTTGGGTAGTAAGGTAGCGACAAAACTATTTGATACTCAAGATCCGATCGGGGAAAAGGTGAGAATAAAAAATAAAAGCTTCCGCGTAATTGGTTTGATGAGTCAGAAAGGCCAGTCCTCCTTTTTGAACTTCGATGATGTGGTAATTATTCCTTATACTACTGCGCAGCAAGCAATTTTTGGTATTAAACATTTTAACC
>CAZASM010000053.1:0-4393 GCA_964487895.1 uncultured Gammaproteobacteria bacterium | reverse complement strand
TCTAGACTGACTAATACTGTAGCTTTCATTGGACTAGATAAGGAAGTAATGAGTCTCTGCCAAGAAATTCAAGACAAACCCCAACTTGGCTATAAAGTCGGATTACTTATTAACTTAGATAACATCACTCTGCCAGAGACTTTACAGAACATTCCAGTCCGTAAGGATCTGATCAATCTGAAACAAGAAATAGCCAACAGTCAAATTACTACCGTAGTAACGATTTCTGATCCCCGTCATAGCGCCCAGATATCCAAGTATCTTTTTGATACCATTGATTTGAAACTACAATATTTCAATTTTCCAGATTTTTTTGAGAATTTAACTGGTAAAATTCCAGTAACTTCGTTAGAAAAAACTTGGTTCCTCCAAAATATTTCCCAAGGTTCAAAAAAGCTCTATGAAATAGGTAAGCGTATTGAAGATATTATTGTGGCCTTAATTTTAGGAATTGTAACCCTCCCTTTTACTATTATCCTACTTCCGTTAATTAAAATGGAATCTCCCGGCAGCGCTTTCTTCACTCAGATTCGCACCGGACGCGGTGGCAAAAATTTTACTGCCATTAAATTTCGCTCAATGTGCGATAATGCTGAAGTGAAAGGTCAAGCCGTCTGGGCGCAAAAATCAGACCCACGCGTCACTCGCTTAGGCAAAATAATGCGAGCCAGTCGTCTCGATGAAATACCGCAAATTATCAATATTTTGAAAGGTGATATGAGTTTCGTTGGTCCACGACCAGAACGACCAGAGTTTATCAAAATTCTCGGCGAACAAATTCCTTACTACAACGAACGTTTACTCGTCAAACCAGGTCTAACTGGTTGGGCTCAGATTAACTATCCTTATGGTAGCTCTATTGATGACGCCATGGTTAAATTACAATATGACCTGTTTTATATTAAGAACAGAAGTTTTACTTTAGATATTTCTATCATTCTAAAAACTATCAACACTGTGCTTAATCGCTCATTAGGGCAATAATGTTACGTCAACGTCTCTATAATCTACTACGCTGGAGTGAACGCCATACCAAGACTGATATGGTCTATTTGGCTAAGGGTGGTTTTTGGTTGACATCGAGTCAGGTTTTGTCCAGCTTTGTATCCTTTGGTTTAGCTGTTGCTTTTGCACATTGGGTGACCCCAACTGTTTACGGACAATATAAATACGTTTTATCAGTTGCTGCTTTGTTGGCCATACCAACCTTATCTGGCATAGAAACTGCCACAATCAGAGCTGTTGCCCGCGGTTATCAAGGTACTATCTTCCCAGCGCTAACGACTAAATTGTCCTGGGGACTTCTTGGTAGTCTTGCCAGCATTATCCTGGGTTTTTATTATATTTTCATCAACCACAATACAAGTTTAGGCGCAGGATTTATTCTGTTTTCTCTTATTGTTTCGCCATTAGAAAGCTTTCGTCTATATCAAACATACCTATCTGGCCAGAAAAAATTTAAACAACTGTCATTCTCTCTTGTTGCGACAAAAATAATTTCAGCATCTATACTTCTGTCTTCAATTTTTCTTACTGATAATTTGTTAGTAATTTTAGCTGCCTACTTTATCCCCGTAGCTTTACTAAGAATATTTTTTTGGTTTCAAGTAAAGAGGTTATATCCGCCTAATTTAGCAATTGACGCCGAAGCAATTCCATACGGAAAACATTTATCACTCGCCACCATTGTTTCTTCTGTCTCCGACCAGCTAGACTCTATTCTCTTATTTAATTTTCTTGGTCCGGTACAACTGGCTATTTTTCAATTTGCCATTGCTCCTATCGAGACGGCCAAAGGAATTTTAAAACATATCCAAGCCTTAGCCTTGCCAAAGTTTTCTGCTCGTACAGCAGAACAAATACAAAAAACCATCTATAAGCGTTTATTGCTATACATGGTATTTTTATCCTTGATTGTTTTAGTCTATATCCCTATAGCACCTTTCCTATATCGACTCGCATTTCCAGCCTACACATCAGCTATAGGGCTATCACAACTATTTTCATTATCACTTCTAGCAGCACCTCTACTACTTGTTGTTAATACCATCTTTGAGTCCCAAGGCATGATCAAGGTGCTGTATAAACTGAGACTGATAAATTCTTTGGCTCAGATTATTATCACTATTTCTGCCGTGTACTTCTACGGTCTTCTAGGTGCCATCAGTGCTAGAATACTATTTCGTTTCTTTAGCTTAGGGACGTCTTTGGTTCTTCTGCGTCAGACACGACATCACACAGAAGAATAAAACTCTGCAGCCCTGAACCTGAAAATTTATTTGACAAGTGGTTACGAAAACCGGCTTTTTTAAGTTTTTTCTGAATAGTCAGCAGAGACTTGTGGCTGTAAGGTCCAATACGGAAATAGGGGTTGCGCTCATATATATTAACGTGTCGTGAACTCAAGAGAGAAACAATATTCTGAAAAATTTGCCGCCTTGCGTACTTAAACCAACTTTCTTTACCATGTACTAAGAATAGCTTACCACCAGGTTTCAAGACACGATATATTTCTAATAATAGATCATCAAATGCAGGAGTAAAACTGCTTTGATACACGCAAGTGACAAGATCCACACTTCGGTCAGCTAAAGTTTTTAGGTGATTCTGACTATCAATTAGAGCGGTCTGACAATTAAATAACTGGCGATAGACGGTTAAATGCTGGTCCACATAGTCACTAGCTATTAGCCGCCCAACAATATTCTGTGATATTAGACTGATGAATTTAGCGTCATAAGTCATTACATCAAGTATGACAGATTGCTCAGACAAGAAATCTTTCATCAATAAGACAAAACTACTGGCTACTTGCTGGTACTGAGTATCGCTCCAAGTATTAAGTCGTAGACGATCGAGATAAACACTACCGATACGACTGCGGTATTCTCTAATCGATGCTGGATTATGGTCAGATAAGCTGTTCGAGTCATTCAGTCGAGGTAAATCATTGTAAGTATTATAAGAAAAAGTTTGAGCTACAGGAACTTTCGCGACCTCTGATTTGTAGACTCCTAACTTAGGGTAACCGACCGCAATAATTAAACCGATTTCAACTTCTGAAGGAATAGCCAACTTCTCTTTGATAATCTCGTCGCGACCAAATCCTGCCATGACACATGTGCCTAAACCCAACTCAGTTGCTGTCAATAGCATATTCTCAACCGCCATACCCAGTGCTGTCACCGCTGAAGACCGCTCCACAGTAAATCGAGAATCAAATAGAACCACAATAACGGTTGGCGCATAAATAAACTTACTCGATACTCTTCTACCAAGATCCTGCAAAATTGTGGTCTCATCGATAATAATATATTGCGTCAACTGCAAATTACAAGACACGGGAGCTTTTTGAGCTGCCATAATCATCTGTTCGATCTTTATTCGTTCCACTGGCGTTGATTCGAACTCACGATAGCTTCTACGTTGTAAAATACTCTGTGATAATTCCATTACCGGTCTTTTAATAATTCAAATAAGACAGCATTTGTGTAAATTTTTTCTCCTTTTATGTAATGTTCTTTTAAAATATAGACTTTGAGAAAAAGAGCGATAAACTTTGATTTAGCGACAGCAACAGCAGGTTGTTTTTTCTGTAAATCAAAATGTACTGGAAAATCATTAATGACATAGGATGCTTCCATACCCTCGAGACAGAGCCAAGCTGCTTGCTCATAACGCGAATCGTTAGTACATTCTGACAATTTACACAAAGCTACAATCATATCAGTATTGGAGTCGATGAAGGCAGTGTGACCGCCTGGCACGGTCGGGAATAAACCTTCGGCTGATTGTTGCTCAAGCCAAAAATCAGCTATCTGGCAGGACTGCTCCAACCATTCTGGCCGCTGATTCAAACGTGAAGCATCGCAGAGCAACTCTATCATAGTAAACCCAGCGGTCAACCTAGCAGTACTTGATCCAGTAGCTGGGTGCCAAGACATGGCTACACCGGGTGTTTGCCCGTAATATTTTAAACAAACTGTCATTGTCCTATCAATCATCTGCCAAATCTCCGGTTGCCTCCTAACCTGATACAAAGCCAACAACCCAAACAGAGTGTTAGAGTTTGTCTTTACCAAATCAAAAGTAGTAATTTTTTTCCTGCCAACTAAACTACTGAACCATTCAGGCCACCCAGGTAGGGTATAGTTTGGCCAAATACCGTAACGCTGCCAATTCTTATCCTGCTGCAACTTGACTACGATATTAGCAATAATCGTGTCATAATTTATATCCGGCAATACTGAGACTACCTTTAATAGTAATTCGATAAACATACCATCGCGATAATCCCTTAGTGGCAATGATATACGAGGACGCGTTAGCTTAAATGAATGCCAATCACTATCCAGTTTGAATACTCCTACGGCCGCGTCTGTTATCAACCGCA
>CAZASM010000052.1:0-4478 GCA_964487895.1 uncultured Gammaproteobacteria bacterium | reverse complement strand
AGTACGTCAAGGCGCTGTAGTTTTTGGTCATGACAGTCAAGGAATCAAAGTGGCTATGACTGATCCAGAGAATTATGAACTGAAGAAATTATTAGAAAAAAAGACAGGCGAGCAAGTGACGGTCTATTACACTTTGCCCAGTTTATTGACTGATGTCCTAGGTAAGTATCGTAAGAGTATTCAGGATGAGTTTGAAGAGATGATTAAGCTGAATGTGGCGCGAGTCCAGAATGCTAAACCAGAGGATTTATCGATTATCAAAATTGTTGATAATTTAATTGCTTACGCCCATCACAACACCGCTTCTGATATTCATATTGAACCGCAGAAAAAAGATGTCATTGTGCGTTTCCGTATTGATGGTATTTTGCACGACGTTTTGACCTTGCCCAAAGAAATACATGAGTTAGTAGTTGCCCGTATTAAAATTCTCAGCCGTCTCCGTATTGATGAGCATCGCAGTTCCCAAGACGGCAAAATCTCCATGGAAATCGGCGGTTTACAGGTGGATATTCGTATTTCCATTTTACCTACTGTTCACGGTGAGAAGGTTGTTATGAGACTTTTGTCAGCCAATAACAAAGAGTATACTTTGGAAGATTTGGGTTTTAGTGCTCGTGATTTAGCCTTAGCTAAGTTAGCTATCACGAAGCCGCATGGGATGATTCTCTCCACTGGTCCGACAGGAAGTGGTAAATCGACGACTCTCTATGCTTTGGTGCAGTTGATAAATTCGCGAGAAATTAATATTTCGACTATCGAAGATCCAGTGGAGTACGATATGGTCGGTGTCAATCAGATTCAGGTGGACCCGAAAACAAACTTAACTTTCGCCGCTGGTTTACGCTCATTATTGCGACAAGACCCAGATGTCATCATGGTGGGAGAAATTCGTGATGAAGAAACAGCTGGTATCGCGGTCAACTCCGCGATGACTGGGCATTTGGTCTTATCATCATTACATACCAATGACGCAGCCACAGCCTTACCACGTTTGATTGATATGAAGATTGAGCCTTTCCTCATCTCCTCAACTGTTCATGTTATTATTGCTCAACGTTTGGTGCGGCGTCTGTGCACTCAGTGCATAGTTAGCTATACTTTGACTGAAGCGGAAAAAAAAGATTTATACAGTCACGAGATTCTAAAAAAGGATCTGCCGACAGATATGGCCCAAGATATTCGGGTTTATCGCGGATCTGGCTGTGCTCATTGCAATAACACTGGGTTTAAAGGACGAGTTGGTTTGTTTGAACTATTGATGATGGATGATGCGATTAGGGAATTAGTAATGAAACGTAGTAACGCAGATAATATTCAAGCGATGGCTATCAAACAAGGCATGACAACGATGTTGCAGGACGGTTTTTTAAAGGTTATGTCAGGTAAGACTACTATCGAAGAGGTCTTACGCGCTACTTCAGAATAATATTTATGAAATTCAAATATAAAGTTTACGATCGTAATAATACTTTGCAGATAGGGGAGTTGGAGGCGGCTTCGAGTAAGCAGGCGCAAGTTTTTCTCGCGGAGCAAGGTTATGAAGTCTTATCGATGGAGTCGATCAAGGAAGTTAAGAAAAAGAAGGAGTTAATTTTTTCTAGCAGTTTTGGCTCAGTCAGTTTGGAGCAGAAAATGCTTTTTATTAAGCATTTATCTTTGATGATCAAATCAGGCATGCCAATCAACGAAGCTATTGCTATTTTGGTCACTGAGCACAAAGGTTTATTCAAAAGAATCTTGCAACATATTTTAGCTTCTATTGAGGGTGGAAATCATCTGACAGATAGTCTGGCTAAGTATCCGCGTATTTTCGATAAATTTTTTATCAGCATGGTGCAAATTGGTGAAGAAAGTGGCTCTTTAGAGCAGAGTTTGGTGAATCTGGCTCTTCATTTACGAAAAAGTCATGAGCTGAAAAGTAAAATTCAGGGCGCTTTGCTCTATCCGATAATTGTTGTGACTGCGATGTTGGGTCTAGGACTGACTTTAGCCATTTTTGTCTTGCCAAAATTAACAACTTTGTTTGCCTCTCTAGGCAGTGAGTTACCATTCTCGACTAAAGTATTATTGGGCATGTCGTATTTTTTGACCCATTATTGGTATTTTAGTCTGATCACCGTCATTGCTTTAGCAGTTGTAATTCTTGTTACTCGACAAATCATGCCGACAAAAATGTTTTATCACTGGTGCGCTTTACGCGTGCCTTTGATTCATCGCTTCAGTCAGGTGATAAATCTTTCTAGTTTTTGTCGAGCGATGTCACTGTTATTACAGAGCGGTATTACAGTAGATAAGGCTTTGGAGATTGTCCAAAGTAATTTGTCTAACCTGTATTATCAGCGTGATGTGGCTTTTTTTCTCCAGCAGGTGAAAAAGGGTGAGTCACTTGGAGAGAGTATGAAACAAACTCCCAAACGTTTCCCTGGGTTAGTTTCTAAAATGATTAAAGTAGGAGAACAATCAGGTAACTTAGCTGAAACTTTTGCTTATCTGGCAGATTATTACGAAGAAGATCTAGATAGTCTATCCCGAAATCTATCTAGTATTTTGGAGCCTGTCTTATTAGTTTTTATCGGTATTATTGTGGCCTTTATCGCTATGGCCGTCATTAGTCCAATTTATAACTTTACATCCAATGTTGGTAGTTAAACAGCAAGGTTTTGTCTTGATGGAGATCATTATTGTCGTGGCGATTTTTGCTGTGATTCTTTCTGGTGCTGTTATGACTGTTAGTCAGTTCAAAGGTAAAGACGGTAAAAACTTTTTTAACGAAGATATGGAGAATATTCAAGCCTTGATTATTAAGGCGCATAGTTATGCAAAGGCTAATCGTTTTAATGATAATTGGGGGATTAAAGCTTTTTATGAAAACGCTACAGCCTGTGGCACGTTGAGTAAGGCAAACTGCTTTGTTTTATTCAAAGGTAAAGACTATACCACCAGAGATGCTAGCTATGATGAAGTAGTCACCTTTAGTGGTACGCTTATTCGCAACGAAGAGATTAATAACGAGCAGGAAATATATTATCAGCAGGTGACTGGTTTTGGTCGAGGATTTAATAATGCTTCCAATACAGACGAGACAGGTTTTCGCTTACGTACGGTCGATGGTACCTATGACTGTACTATCAGAGTAGGTATTTTTGGCGTTGTTTATAATAGTTGTGAATAATAATGCTTAGATTACTATATCAGAAGCAAGGTTTTTCCTTAGTTGAAGTTGTTATCGCCGTTGGGATTTTTTCTATTTTAGCTGCTGCTGTGGCTTATACGACAGCGAATTCTATTAGTTCTTTTCATAATCCTCAGGATAATCAAGTGAAGCAACTTTACGCTCAGGAGGCTTATGATGCTGTCAGAGCTATCGCTGATTCCTCGTGGAAAAGTATTGCTGATGTGCCTGTTAATACATCTTATGATGTGCGGGTGAACTCGTCGGGCGCTTGGGAACTTTTCAACGGTACTACTACGCGATCAGGTTTGCGTCGGAATGTTTATTTCTATGATGTGATGCGTGATAGCGCCGGCAGTATTGTCAGCAGTGGGACGACTAACGACTATAATACTCGCTTAGCCACGGTGAAAATAGTCGGAGGAGCGCAAATCTATCAACTAGATGGTTATGTCACTAATGTCGGTTCGTATAAACTGCGTCAGACTGCTTGGAATGGGACGACAGGAACATTAACTTGGAGCGGCAACGCTTTAAGTAATAACTGGTACACGGGCAATAATATGACAGGCACTAGTACTGTTGGTGGTCTAACCATGGTCGCTGGTTCTACTACTGCTTCAGCAACTTCAACTGCCGCAGCAGTCGTCTATGCTACCAGTCCAGCTATTGTTAACCATAATATTTTAACTCTCCAGTGGACCCAAAATATTCCTACAAGTTGTGTGTTAGAATTATATTTGCAGGCGACTAACACAGGGTCAGCGGCTCCTGATTTTACCTCCTCTAGTTTAGTCGGACCTTTTACTTTCTCATCTACTGGTACCGCAACTTCTTCCGTCAAGCTGACGACGTATACCACAATAGCGGGAAAGAAATGGCTACGGTATGGAGTTAGCATGACATCTTGTAGTGGCAGTTATCCGACACTTTATGGAGTTAGTATCTATATTGATTAGTTATGAAAGTAATAAATAATAATCAAAGAATATTTGAAAAAGGCTTCAGTATATTAGAAGTAGTCATCTACATGGCCATAGTTGGCATTCTTTTGGTCGGAGTAGTAGATCTGACTTTGATTGTCAAACAATCTCAAGCCAAGTTTAGTACCAATCGACGTGTGTCGGCTGACGTAGGGCACGCAGTGGATACCATCGAGTATTTGGTAAAAAATGCCACCGGTCTGCCAGTCGATAATACCGGTACTCTTTGCGAAGATTTTGAAGGCACACAAGGATATAACAGCTATTATCTCAGTTTGTATTATAATACTAGTTCTGCTGCCAATGCTCTACCTTATGAA
>CAZASM010000051.1:513-4664 GCA_964487895.1 uncultured Gammaproteobacteria bacterium | reverse complement strand
CAACCGGACTAATCTGCGCTTTATGCTTCTTGGTCTTCTCCACAGGAAAATAGCGATCTAATAATTTCAAAATTATAGCTTCTTCAAATTTACCAGCTACACCAATACTCATATTACCGGGATAGTACCAGCGTTTTTTATGCTGCCACAGCATATCGCGGGAAATTTTCTCAGCAATGTTTGCACGTGAACCAATAATTAGTCGGGCCAAAGGGCTCCCTTGATAGACTAATGATTCAAAAATATCATCTAAATACATCACCGGATTATCTTCATACAAATTTATCTCTTCAGTGATCACTCCTCGCTCTTTTTTAACTTCTGTCGGATCAAAAACCGAGTGACGAACCATATCGGAAAGAATGTCTAAAGCCAGTGGCAGATGAGTACTATCAGCACGAACATAATAAGCCGTACGGTCTTTGCTGGTGAAGGCGTTGTACTCTGCGCCGACAGCATCCAAGGTTTTGCTAATATCTAAAGTTGTTGGGCGTTTTTTGGTACCCTTAAACATCATGTGTTCCACGAAATGAGAAGCGCCATTGAGAGCGCTAGTTTCTTGGCGTGAACCAATTTTGTACATCACTTGGACCGTCGCGGCTTGGGTGTCTTGTTTTGGCGCTAAAATAATAGTACTACCGTCGCGTCGGCTGATTTTTTTAAACATAGATTTGTTGCAAGTATAGCTAATATGGGCGTTTTTGGCAATTTTGTAGGGACAACTCTAGAGTTGTCCCTACAAAAAACAGCGTTAATAATAATTAACCCTGTTTTTATATTTTACGAAAATTAAATTACAACCTCTCTCCAAAATATGCACCCAACTGATCAATACTAATACGCTCCTGCTCCATCGTATCGCGATCACGTACTGTTACTTTTTTGTCCTCCAATGAGTCAAAATCCACCGTAATACAATATGGCGTACCAATCTCATCCTGACGACGGTAGCGTTTGCCAATACTGCCGGTCTCATCATATTGGATACGGTAACGACTAGCCAAATCTTTAAACAATGGGTCAGCAATCTTTTGCAACTCTGGTTTCTTGGACAAAGGTAAAATAGCTATTTTAATCGGAGCTAGGCGTGGATCGAGACGTAAGACAGTCTCAACTTCTTTGGTGCTATCCGTTGTGGTTGAACGGCCACCTTCAATCTCTTCGTAGGCTTCCATTAAAAATGCTAAGGTCACGCGGTCAGCACCAGCTGATGTTTCCACGATATGCGGAATATATTTCTCGTTGTTTTCATCGCGCACCGACAAATCTTGTTTGGAATACTCTTGGTGACGAGTGAGATCCCAGTTGCCACGATTATGAATACCTTCCATTTCTTTGAAGCCGTCGTTGTCGTCACTGAAATCAAATTTGTACTCAATATCCTCAGCGGCGCGAGCGTAGTGAGCGCGCTTCTCTACTGGATGTTCGAAGAAGCGTAAGTGTTCTGGTTTGATACCAAGGTCTAAATACCATTGCTGACGTGCTTCTTTCCAGAGACCAAAGGTTGACTTAGCTTCAGATTCAGGTAGGAAAAACTGCATCTCCATTTGCTCGAACTCGCGCATGCGGAAAATAAAGTTCTTAGTGGTAATCTCATTACGAAAAGCTTTACCAACTTGAGCAATACCAAATGGCGGTTTCAAGCGCATACTTTCCATGACATTCAGAAAATTCAGATAGATACCTTGGCAGGTCTCACCACGTAAATAAGCTTCTTGCTTTTGATCGGCAATAACACCGAGTTCAGTTTTCATCAATAAATTGAAGGAACGGGGTTCACCCAACTCACCACCACAGTTCGGACATTTGATCTCACGGATTGACTTGCCTGTCTCTTCTTCCAGATGATCAGCTCGAAAACGTTGCTTACATTTTTTGCAATCAACCAGAGGGTCAGTGAAGTTTTCTAAATGTCCGGAAGCTTGCCAGACAATCTCTGGAGTCAGGATAGCCGAATCCAAACCAACAATATCCCGGCGGGAAGTCATAGCTTTCCACCATTCACGTTTAATATTATTTTTCAACTCCACGCCTAAAGGACCATAATCATAAGTAGCCGCCAAACCACCATAAATCTCCGCCGATGGATAGATAAATCCTCTACGTTTGGCTAAGTTAATGACTTTTTCAATCTTTCTCATCTGCGATAGTATAACGTATTATGTCTAAAGTATAAAGTTGATGAACTTCTACCAATCTACTCCTCTACCAAGCTACTTTTATACAAACTTCTCCGCCTTGTCAACTTCTATCACTCCTCCTGCTTTCAGAATCACCTTATCACGCCTACCAATTGCCCCTTGGAGTAAATATTGTGCCAAAGCATTATCAACTTTGTCTTGAATTAAACGACGCAAAGGTCGAGCGCCAAAGACCGGATCGTAGCCAGACTGAGCAAATTCTGATTGCGCTTCTGGTGAAGTTACCAAACTAATACCTTTCGGCAATAAACGAGCTGCTACTTGCTGTAATAATAAACCAGCGATTTCAAATAGTTCTTTCGGAGTTAGTGGTTTAAAAATTACAATGCCGTCAAAACGGTTGAGAAACTCTGCTCTGAATTGTTTCGTTAGCTGATCTTTGATCAAAGAATCTTTAATTGTTTCTAAACTAATATTATTACTGACTTGTTCTTGAATATAAGCACTAGCCGCGTTGGAAGTAGCGATTAAAATAATATTGGTAAAATCAATTGTCTGGCCCAACGCATCAGTCAGTCTCCCGTCTTCCATCACTTGCAAGAAAATATTCAGAATATCTGGGTGAGCTTTTTCTATTTCATCTAACAATAACAAAGCAAATGGTTGTTTCCTCACCGCCTCTGTTACCAAGCCACCGCGCGCCGAACCAGGCACACCAATGAGACGAGCTACACTATCACCTTGTTGGTATTCGCTCATATCCAGACGGATCATCCGATCTTCGCTGCCAAAATAACTCTCAGCTAAAGCTTTAGACAATTCCGTTTTACCCACACCTGTTGGACCAAGAAATAGCATTGTAGCAATCGGACGTTTCTTATCGCGGAGCTCCACCCGTGCACGCTGTACTGCCTTGACTACAAGATCAACAGCTTCATCCTGACCAACGATGCGTCGATGAATATCCTCTGCCAGATGCAATAATCGTTGCGACTCCACAGCAGTTATCTGCGATAACGGAATATTAGTTTTTGCAGAAATAATCTCAGCTACTTGCTCAGGTGTAACTAGAGTAACTGATTTTTTCTTTGAAGCATCGCCGACAGTAGCTGCCACAGCTTCTAAAATTTGTATCGCTTTCTCAGGTAAAAATTGCTCATGAACATAACGGTCAGCTAGATCAACTGCTTTCGCTAAGCTCGCATAAGTGAAAAAAACATTATACTTTGCCTCCCAGTAGCCAGCATTAGCTTCCATGACCAAAATTGCTGTTCTACGCTCTGGCTCAGCCACTTTGATTGTTTCGAAAGCAGAGGCTAAAGAGCTCCGTTCAATCAGTTCTGTGAAATTACGCGGCGTGGTGGAAGCGATGACAATGACGTTACTATGCTGCATCAGTTGAGATAAAACTTCAGCTAGATCAACTCCTCCGCTACCAGCTGAGCTCACGCCAATGAGAGTATGTAACTCGGGGATAAACAAAACAATATTTTTAGACCGTTCTGCTTCTTGCCACAGACGCATTAATCGAGCCTGCATTTCACCCGTTTCCGCTGCGCCAGCTATCAATGCTGGCAAAGAAATAGTCACTAATCTTTTATCCTGCAAGTACGGCGGTACATCGTCTGCCACCATCCGACTGGCTAGATCATCAATAATACTTTGTTTGCCCACACCTTGCTCACCGACTAGGAGTAAACCCCTTGCGCCAGTTTTTAACACGCGATAAACATCGGCTATTTCGCGATCACGACCAACAGTCAATGATAAGCCACCATTTTTCGCTTGCGCAGTTGTATCATGACTCAGCAAATCTAGATATGGCGTCGCTGTAGCAGTATAGGCGCGGTTAATCGGACCTTTGGGACGATGATACGATGCTCGACGTAACGAACGATAACTATCATACCAACGTCGCTCCATATCCACCCAAGTCAGGACATCACTAATCATGTCATAATCAATTTTATAATCGTAAAACAGTTCAGATAGCTCATCGTCATTTCGAAC
>CAZASM010000051.1:0-503 GCA_964487895.1 uncultured Gammaproteobacteria bacterium | reverse complement strand
AGATCACCAACAGTAATTTGACGATGACGACGAGCAATAGCTTCCAAACCAGCTTGCAGCATGACTGTGCCGAGAATTGGCGCTTCACCTTTAGCCACTTGCTGAGGTAATAATTTCTTCGCTAGGTTAGTAATTTTGTGTTGATATTGATGAGCATTGAGGCCCAGTCGAGCCGCCACTAGCTGTACCTCTGGTCGGTCGATAATCACCTCAGCTAGATGTAAGGGCCGCAAAGGCTGAACCTGACGGCCAGAAGCTAAAGACCAAGCCTGATCAATAATCTTACCGACTTCAGGACTAACAAAGGTATTAAGATTAAAATGATTGCTCTGACGCTTTAAAAATTTTTGTAGGGAAGGTCTTGCATCTTGAGCTTGTATCAGACGATACAATAAATAGAGATGGCTACCAGTAAGAAGCCAAATGAAAAAAACCTCTATCGTCACCACTGGGGCAAAGAGCATCTCCCAAAAAGATGACGGAGAAGCATTAGTAGTAATCAG
>CAZASM010000050.1:0-4722 GCA_964487895.1 uncultured Gammaproteobacteria bacterium | reverse complement strand
TTCGACCTCGTCATTATCGGTGACGCGCTCTATCCTGGGCAGCGACAAATTGCCACCGGCAATTCGTCGGTCGCTCTCCCGCCGCATGGCGGGATCGCTGCTGCCCGCCCCGCTATGGCGGGGCCCACCTGAGCTACGCCAAAACAGATATATGGTGGGCGCGGATGGACTCGAACCATCGACCTCGTCATTATCAGTGACGCGCTCTAACCACCTGAGCTACGCGCCCTTCACATACCTACATCGCCAGACCTCCAATTACAATTAAAGACCCTATAAATACTAAGGATACGGGCTTGATACTAACAGATTAGACTCTCTTTGGCAAGTCAATTAAATCATGGAGAAAAGATCATTTGTTGGCAATATGAGATAATGTTATACTGTGAACAATTCTGTCTTTATGCATCAACCGAAAACTAATTGGACTGATATTTATGCAGCGCGCTGGCTAATAGGCGCTCTGGTGCTACTATTCGCTATTACTTTATTTTTTGATCTCTATTTACAAGTTCCAAATTTTTTAGAGCCTTTTCATGATTTGGCTCAAAGTATGCTTCGGGGGTTGGTTAATTTACCGGATGTTAATTCACAACGTATTGATTTTGTATTTTTTAATAATAAAACCTACTGGCCTTTAGGTCCTTTTCCAGCTATTTTGTATATCCCATTTATTTGGTTGGGCGATTTTGTTACCGAAGGGTATTTAATATTCCTTTTGACTCTAGGTAGTAGTTATTTGGTTTATGCTCTCTCTAGACGCGTCGGTTTTGAGTTTAAACAAAGTCTATGGAGCGTTTTTGCTTTTGTTTTTGCCTCCCCAGTTTTAGTACTGATTTGGGCTCCTCGAGCTCATTATTTGGCTCACATGGTGGTAATATTTGCTCTTTTAGCAACTCAATTGGAATTTTTTTCTAAAAAGCGCTTTTGGGTTATCGGTATTTTTTATGCGATTATTGCAGCGACAAGATTGACGGCTTTAGGTACAGTTATCTTTTTTCTAGCACAAATAATTCTTTGCTCGGATCATTACCGCCAAAAGTTGAAGGATTTATTCTGGTTGTCAGTTCCGATAGTCATTTCTTTAGTTGCTTTAGGATATTATAATTATGCTCGTTTTGGTTCTTGGTTAGAAACAGGGTATGGCATGCAAAATTTAGGTAGTGACCTGGGGGCTATGCGGTCGCTGGGAATGTTTGACCTAGTTCATTTACCCGGAAACCTTTTCTATTTTTTGCTGGCTGGCCCACTCCCAATTAATCCCCCAGGAGTAATGTATCTAACTTTTCCCTATCTGACATTCAGTCCTTGGGGCTTGGGATTAATCTATACTGGTCCATATTTCTTTAGTCTTTTGTGGTTGTGGTACCGCGATAAGATAAACTTTTGGCTATTAATAGCCTCTGTGGTCACGGCTATTCCTATTTTGCTTTACTATGGCGTAGGTATCTGGCAATTAGGTTATCGCTATGGCACGGATTTTTTGCCTTTTTTATTCGTTATCTTTTTACGAATTATATACCAACGATATCATGGTTTTCCTCTACGATATCGTTTGCTTTTTATTACCGTTTTTCTGTTTAACGCCTACTTATTTGTGGTTAAGTATATATTTCATTTTTAGCCTATGCCAGCGAATATAATTGTTGTCATGCCTGCCTATAATGCTGAACGAACATTAGCAGCTACAATTAAAAGCTTACCGCAACTTTATAATCAAATTATTCTTTGCGATGATGCTAGTCAGGATCGTACAGTTGAAGTTGCGAAGTCATTGGGAATTCAGGTAATCCAACACACACATAATCGTGGTTATGGAGCGAATCAAAAAACATTGTATACAGAAGCGCTCAAATATCGGCCAGATATTATTGTGATGGTACATCCGGATAATCAGTATAGCGCCGAATGGTTAGCTGACGGTATCAAGCAAATAGTTGATCAGCAAGCTGACTATGTGTTGGGTAACCGTATGGCTGATGCTCGCGCAGACGGTATGCCACTCTGGCGCTATGCTAGCAATCGTTTCCTGACAAAGTTACAAAATTGGTTTTTTGGCAGTCAGTTGTCAGAGTTTCATTCCGGTTTACGTTTGTATCGCGCTTCCATGATAGCTGCTATGCCACTAGAAAAATTCTCTGATGATTTTGTTTTCGACAGCGAAACTATAGCTTGGGCTTTTGCTCATGATTACAAATTCGGTCAGATGAGGACGCGTTGTTTCTACGGTTTGCAGGAATCCTCGATTAACTTTGCTCGGAGCTTACGTTATGGGTTGGCTACTCTGAGAGTTTTGGTCAATTATAAAGCAGGCTATTATCAACGGCTGGGAAAAAAACAGCAAGTTTAATTGCTAAAGTCGTCAGGAAATCTTAACGGTTGTTCTACTGACTTTGGTTCTTTGGTAGTTGGAAGTAAGGGATCAGTGTTGAATTTAACTTCATTGCTATCAGATATTCCATCATTGTCTGTGTCAGATTTGGTAGGATCAGTGCCAAGTTCACGTTCGCGTTGGTTGGACAGTTGGTCACCATCGGAGTCTTGATCGAATTCTTTCAGTAAGCTATCTATTTGTGTATCTTCTGTCCAATCATTTGGGAAGGCGTAAACAGTGAATTGAATATCGTCTCGTACTCCGAGATTGATTCCATCATCGCAGGTGTACTGAATAGCGTAGACACCTTTCTGACCAGCATCACGATAATACTGAATATCGCAGACATCTGGCTGTGCAGAGTTCATGAAATAGTCCCCGCCACGGTAGTAATGGGTATCGAAGTCAAAAATAGGTATAGTCTCGGTAGTTAATGGTTGAAATTTTTGTGGCGTGAAGATACCGCTGACAATAACTCCAGGATTAGTGCAATCACCATGGAATTGACCGAAGTAGGGCCGTGTGCTCGTTGGTGTTGATTGTAAGAATAATTTAAATGATAAAGACGAACAGTACCAATCAGCATCAAGGTACATTTTGCCCCGAGGAGCTTCTTGTTGCCATTGGTCAGCAGTAATCAGCTCAGCAGGGACAACGGGAGATGTAGTTGGTTTAATAGTATTTGGCGGAGAGCTGGTGACATTCTCTGGTATAACATAATCACCCACAAAAAAATCAGTAGGATTATTCTCTGGTGGTGTAGTATTATCTACTGCTTGCGGTACGACAGCAATATTGACCAATCCGTGATTCGAGCTGACCGATCGGCCATATTGATATTGACGTAAGTTCTGAATTTTATTCGATGAACTCTTGTTAACTTGTCTCCAGTCTGAAGCTACATACTGAAAATAACTTAAAACTGATTTAGCCCCCAGTTGAGGTTGAGATGGCTTAGCTTGTTGATCAGGGTTGTTATTAGCAGTTGGACCTGTAGTTGCAGGAGTGACATCGGCAGGAGGAGAGTATTTACTAGCCAAGAAAATTCCGACAGCCGTTATGACTGCAAAAAGTAAGACAATAATCAAGACAACAGCTTGACCTTGATTATCTTGTGATTTTATTTTTTTCTTCATGTATTTGGAATAAATTATAGCTAAAGTATACATCGGAAATAGTCGGGTGAGAATAGGTAGGGCTAGTTTTGACAGACTAAGTAATATGCGGTACAAAAGCTGTAGTACTTTGTATTTGCCATCGATCAATCACAGTCTGAAGACTTTCTACATACTTCACAGGAGGAGGAAAGATGCCTCAAGGAGTACGTCCAGAATGGTTCCATTATTCGGACACTTTCGGACAGATGCTCAACTTGATTGAGCTGGCCATGGACCTCAATAGGAACCATGTTGGCTCGGTGCTGTTGGCGGAAGCCAAACGTATGCGGTCAGAGTTGCCCAAGATGCAGGCGGCGGGGCTTTTTTTCGACGGGGAGCACGAGGTGTTGGTCCGCTGTTTCGCAGACTTTGATCAGTACTCGGACTTCACTAGAGAGCTGATCAAGAAGTTGTTGCGTCAGCTGTATCCGCTTGATCAGACTCAGCCTCCTGATTGGGTCGCACTGGCCGAAGAGCGGAGGTTGCGGTACGAGAATGGAATCGTCGTGGTAACTCGCTGTCCCTAAGACAGCGCAGTGGGCTGGAGCGTCAAGCTCCGGCCCATATTTTTTATAATCATCAACTAAGTATGGTATATTGAAGGTAGGTTGAAGTTCTTGCTTGGTTCTTTTGCTCAAAGGGGGTTTAGGATGACTCATCTGCTGTTGACAATAGCTCTGACTCTGACGGCACAAGATGTACGTCCTCCAGCGCGCTGGGTACCGCCACCCAAGCCAGTCATGACGCTGGCTGAAGTAGTGGTTCGTGGAAAAAAGGACCGCAATCTCTGCGGTTGCGCGACTGCAACGATTTCATGGAACGATAGTTGGTCCGACATCTACGGGACGTATCATGGAACCGAACTTATGTCCTGGGTGAGCTCCAAGTAAACAGGGGTTCATAAACCCAAGGAGGATTTCAAGGCGCTCTATACGGGCGCCTGTTTTTTAACAACAACAAAACAGCCTTTACGGCTGTGTTTTAGTTTTGCTGATTTAACATCTAAAATGTGACGGCTAATATCGTTTGCCCTGTACCAATGGTACTAGGCGGTATGTTGAAGAAATACAAGTATTTCTTTCTCATATCGTTAGATATAGAGTCGACTGTTGTCCAATGCGTGAGCACTGAACATATACTCCTTAGAAAGGAGGTGATCCATCCACAGCTTCCGCTACGGATGCCTTGTTA
>CAZASM010000049.1:0-4730 GCA_964487895.1 uncultured Gammaproteobacteria bacterium | reverse complement strand
GCACCCATTAATCCTACTCGCCACAATAAAGTGACGCGTAAAATTAATAGATGCGTTAATTCTTTCTCTTCCTCTAGGTACTAAGATGTTTCAGTTCCCTAGGTTGTCTTCTCATACCCTATGAATTCAGGTATGGATATCTGTTCTTCGAACAGATGGGTTACCCCATTCGGAAATCTCCGGGTCATAGGTTGCTTATCACCTCCCCGAAGCTTATCGCAGATTGCTACGTCCTTCGTCGTCTTTTGATGTCAAGGCATCCACCATATGCCCTTAGTGACAACTATCCAAAACTTTAGAAGTTTCAGTATCTCTCTGCTTGAAGTACAGAGTGACGTGTCACCAACTCCACATACCTTTCGGCACGTGGCTAGCAAATATGTTTAGTTTTATTCTTACTCTACTAATGAAATTATATTAGTAAGTAGCTCTATCGAACGGCTGTCCCACTGTTAGGTGGGTGTTCGACAGAGGCGCCACATCACGTTTGACCGCGATATGACAAGATGCTCATGAATATTCAATTGTTAACGTACAACCATATCATCCAGAAAACGGTCATTCTGCTGCGCCGTATAGAGCACAGGAGAAAGACCAGTTCCTAGATATTATGATGTGAAAAGAGCCAAATGGGCGAACAAAAAACCGCGACGGGCGCGGATAATGAGGCTTAAGAAAATCCCCAAAATCCACTATACTGGTACGCTGGTTAAGATTAAGCTCATTTTTTATGCTAGTTTTAGCTAAATTAAACTTGATCGGGGAAACTTCTATTCAGTGCTTGGTATTATAGAGTCAAAAGAATATTTTGTCAAACCCTAGAGAATGACTTAAACTTCAACTATTATTCACAGGTTTTCCCCTATAGTTAGCCTATATTTGACAGAAATCAAGTAATATGATATAAAGAGTAACTATTCACGTTGTTCTGTCTTAAAATAACAACCATGATCTGGAGGTTCTGAATGAAAATGACGAACCCAGAATTCCCCTTGGATGAACTACTCTTGCTGATCAAGCAGACCCTCGATCCACTGGCTGAGACCCACGCCAATACTCTAGCTCTGCTAGTAGAATGTGAGTTACATGCACGTGGCGACCGAGGTGTGGCCGGCAATATCATCAACGTTACTCCGGGAAGACACGACGAAATGTACATCCTCTTCAGACCGCTCAGTGGTGAGCGTCTTCTAACGATCGTTGTCAACAACAGTGATTTCAAGGAAATTTTCGGATCTAGTAGAAAGCGTATCAATAGACTTTTTCCAAGCTAGTCTGAAATCATCAGATTAGCAACTCTGTCACAACTTCCTACACCTGTGGAGGAATCATGAAAATCACCGACCTCAACTTCCCGCTGCTTGAGCTTCTCGAGCTGATTGAGGACACTGCAGGTCCCGCTGACATCAACGCCAACAACATGGCAATTCTGCTCGGTGGGTGCCTGACTGCCCGTGATGATCAAGGCGAAAGCGGCAATATCGTTTTCGTCTCTCCAGGTCGTCATGACACCATGCATGTCACTTTCAAGCCCCTTGGTGGCGGACATGCCACCACGATTTCCGTCACCATGGCGGAGATCATGGAAGCTGTCCATGGACAAGAAAAAGCCTCATGAAATATTCTTTGAGGTCAGGGCGGAATCGTTACCGAGGCGCAGACTCATTCGTGAGTAGGCGCCTCTTTTCTTTGGTCTGAATCTCTACTGTTAGTTTTAAATCTGCCAGAATTATTAAAGTCTTCTTCAGCCCCTCGATATCTTTGGACAAACAATCAGCATCCCAGCCCTGAACCTCTCGTCGATATGTCTCCAATTGGTAGAGTGTTTTTGTTAGGACATCTTCAACCCAACGAATTTCTTGGAGCTCACCACCTGTTAAAAATTTTTCGATTGGAATTCGTTCTAGCCTTTCATCCATGTACTTCTTGACACCAATACCTTTCTTCGCGGCTTGTGTCTCGATGTACTCGATAACACTCTGGTTGGTGGCTGACGCTTCTGTTGCAATTTTTTTTGCTCGTCCTTCAAGTACCTTATCGAAAATGTCATAATCTCCACTTTGATCACGAGAGAAAACCCGAAAGACAACTCCAATATCTGGCGACTCTGGCAAATAATTTATATGTTTCTTTTTTACGTCTTCTTCCTTGTTTAAAAATGACCTTTGGATACCAATATAACGCACTTGATTCTCTGCCCCGAGACCAAGTTCGCTCAAATCAAGCTTCAGATACTCATCAATGCCGTCAATGTTATCGTTAACGTCAGTTGCTGAGACAGCGGAAATTTCGGGCAAACCAAGATTATTTATCATCTTACGCCAGATGACCGCGTCTTCTTTAGTTGATCGCTCTGCATTTTCAAGACTTTTAACATTCTCTGGTTTGCTCTTTCTATGCTGAACAATTTCTGAGTTGCGTTTCAAACGTCTTTCAACAAATTCGCGTTGTGCCTGACGAAAAATATCGTCCTGTGATTCCTCAGGATGTAGCGAACAATATTTTTGATAAGCTTCATAGTTTGAAAAACCTAAACTTTGAAGATATCTGGTGAATGGTATCGTTAATTCTTCGCTACCACCGGGAAAGATTGTCACCAAAGCATCGGGCTGAATAATGTCTGTGGAGTTCAATAATTGCTCATCAGTAATTTTAAGATGAGACATTAATAATTTATGCCCATTGTCATTAACTTCGATGACTGGTGTCTGCTCGCTATCTAAATTTTCATAAACACCAGGTTCTTGTGGTGGCAATGCCTGACTATCTGGAGGTAAATCAAAATTATTCATCGCTCTTATTATACCACTATAAAAATTAGTGGTTTATCTATTTATAAACTTATCAATTTAAATTTCAAAGCTCTCACCAACCGCTGGAATAGTAACCTCTAATAATGGCAATTTCTCCGTTAGTAATTGTTTGAAAGTATCTGCTTTGACCAACTCCGTATGCACCAGGAATACTCGCTTCAAACCTTTGACCTTGGAAATATAGGAGAGTAAACCATTTTGATCGGCGTGAGCACTCAAAGCATCTAGTGACATAATCTGCGCTTTCACTTCATGAGTTTTGCCATAGATGGAAACCGGAGAAAGACCGTCTTGTAATTTTCTACCCAAGGTTTCTTCTGCTTGATAGCCTGTGATTAAGATGACTGACTGAGGGTCACTAATATTGCGTGCTAGATGATGCAACACTCTTCCACCTTCAGCCATACCGGAGGAAGCAATCACCATATACGGTCCATCTGAGTCTGCGAGAGCGCGAGAATCCTCGACAGTTTCCACTGTTTTTAAATTAGAAAAAGCAAAAGGTGAAACGTGGTCATTCAGAAAGTCCTCTCTACTCTGCTGATCAAAATCATCAAGATGATTATTAAAACTAGTAGTAATTTTACTAGCCAAAGGACTATCTAAATAAATTGGTATCACTGGGATAGCTTTTTGCTGATACAGTTTATGTAAAAGATAGATAAGTTCCTGTGTGCGGCCGAGAGCAAAAGCTGGGACAATAATTTTCTTTTTGTTCTTCACCGCATCCGTAATAATATCTTTCAACTTAGCTGAAACGTCTGTGATTGGTAAATGATTTTTGTCACCGTAAGTACATTCAATAATTAACGTCTCAACTTCTTCTGCTATCAGCTCTGGCTCTGGCAAGATAGGCACTTGTGTATTACCGAGGTCACCGGAATAAGCTAACATCTTAGTCTGATTATCTTCTTCTATTTTTAGAACTGTAATGGCGGAACCAAGAATATGTCCAGCGTCATATAACTTACAACTACACTGATCGTTAAGTGAAGTCCACTGATTTACATCACGTTGATAGACTACTGCTTGCCAATGCGGAGCAATGAGATCAACGTCTGCAGGGGAGTATAATGGTTCTAAAGGTTTATCATCTGCACGTCCGTAAGTTAAGAGATTGCGGTAATCCATTTCTTGAATCTTGGCCGAGTCCATCATTATCAAATAGGAAATATCAACTGTTGCTTTGGTAGTCAGGATTTTATTTTGATAGCCTTGTTTGACCAACATTGGTAAAGCTCCGCAATGATCCGCGTGGGCGTGGGATAAAATTACAGCGTCAACATCGGCAGCATTAAACGGTAATTTTTTGTTCAATTCGTAAGCTTCGTGCCTGCGTCCCTGATGTAGGCCGCAATCGAGCAAAATGTTATAACCATTGGTTTCTATCAGATGTTTGGAACCAGTGACACCACGAGCCGCTCCATAAAATGTTATTTTCATGGTGTTAGTATACGTTATTTTGAGGGATTAGACCAAAACAAAAAAACCGCCTTTCAGCGTTATTTCATGCCCCTCAACTACGCTCGGGACATTCGACTCGCACAGTGTGCGGTGGTCGAAGACCATGAGCAAGCGAAGCGATTCGAATGGTGGACCGTACTGGGATCGAACCAGCGACCTCATCCATGCCATGGATGCGCGCTACCAACTGCGCTAACGGCCCTCCTATGTTAAACCCTAAATCCTAAATTCTAAACTCGAAGGAAAATTTAAATTTAAAATTCCAAACCATAAACCGATGCTTTTTACAATCTTAGGGGTTTAAGTTTATAGTTTTTGATTTCTATTTTGGAATTTATTTAGAGTTTAGTGTTTCGAATTTTTATTTTATCTTACTGGTGGGTCCGAGAGGACTCGAACCTCTGACCTCTACAATGTCAATGTAGCGCTCTAACCACCTGAGCTACGAACCCA
>CAZASM010000048.1:0-4777 GCA_964487895.1 uncultured Gammaproteobacteria bacterium | reverse complement strand
GATCGTCACAGGCGCGTTACCGGTAGTAAGCGTTACTTTGGTAAAAGGATAATGATTGGCACCACCAACCACGATACCCGAGGCTGGTGTATCAGCTGCCAGAACAGCCGATATGGAAGGAGCACCCTGAACCATAGTGAGGTTAATAATACGGACAACATCCAAGACATTGACCACTGTATCGTCATTCATATCAGCTAACCACAACTGACTAGAGGTTGGCGTCTGTGCACCGATGGCAAAATTGATAGATAAAACAATGTCTAAAATATTGATAGAGCCATCGAAGTTGATATCACCCTTAGAACCCAAAGTGATCGAACCAGCCACTCCACTTGATGGTACTGCGTTGCCGACGCTATCACTGACTACAACCGAATTGACTGCCATCGAAATAGCTTGACCAACTTGAGCAGTAGGGACAACGGTCAGATACAGATCGACCAATGGTAGATCAGCACCTTGAGGCAAGATACCACCGCTCGTATTCACTACCATGACATCAGCTTTACCATTGTGATCACTAACATAAGCACCGAAACCAGAGACACGTGCTGTAGCGCTCGAGACCTGAATCCAATCAGGGAAATCTTCCAAGCTAAATTGAATACCAGTAGCATTGGCAGCACTATTGTCCATCGTAATATGATACGGCACATTGCTTAGACCAGGGCCAGCACCGATCGCTTCACCCTTGATCGTCACGAGTGAGCTGGTCGCTGGTGAGGCAACAACATTATCAAACCAAGTTTCATACTGAGCAATCTGATCATTGGGCAAAGGTGGCTGCTCTACGATCTGCGTCGGAGGTTTGGTGCCACTACCACTGCGTTCGGAAATCAGCGAACCATTGCGGTCAGCGGCGATGGTCTTGGTAGCGTGGAATCCCCCACTGAAATTAAAAAGATTAACGGTGCCCGTCAGCGTGGCATTGGTCATAGAATACAACAAGACACGTCCATTGCCAGTCTGCAACGTCCAACCAGCCGGTACCAGTACCTGCGTAGCATTCCAGCCACCATCGGTATCGATCTGAAGACCACTAATAGGAACCTTAGTTGTTAGTGTCACCAAATCAGTATAAACATTGACGCTATAATTACGGTTGGTCGTGCTGCCAGTAGCAGTACCTTCACCGCCCGTAGCTCCTCCGTCGGCAATCAGGACCTTGGCCTGAACGCCCGACAGACGTAACTGTGAGATCACCAAGATGCTCACAAATACTCTGAATTTCGACATAGTATTAAAAAAATTGATAAAAACAAACCACCCATGGCATACCATAGGTAGTAAACTTTGTGAAGAGGATATCGCGAGCCAGGACTATTTGGCTTATTTTAGAAGAATTTAACTAAGCTCTTGGGCACATCCTTGCGGCAACCGCAGTGTTTGAGGTGCGCCTTGTGCCAAGCAACGCGCTGTTTGATAGTCACGTTCTTAGGCATGCTGTTGGCTAGATGCCAGGGTTTGTTGATCATATTCTTTTCTAATGGGTAAAACGGAGTTCATTACATATTTTACTGTCCTTTTACCAAAATAGTTAAAAAATGGTTGGGCCATGATACTAACCCTCTTCCAGTCACCCTTATAGTTCATTTCTTTCTCCCATTTATAGGGGAAATTGCTAGCCATCGTCACTTTGATCCGCATGAGAGGACTCAAGTAGTCGTATACCATCCCAAGAGCATCATGAATTGAATCGTCGGCGTCTCCCTTACCATAAAGAAAATGTTCATGTGCTCCTGTTGTCGTATAGAAATATATTTCTCCTTCGCAATATCTCAAACCAACATCAAAACCGTCTGGCTCTGAACCCTTGAATTCAATCTCATCTTTCTGATTCCATTTAAATTTGGTCAATTTAGTGGAATCAATAAATTCTTGGATGGTTTTGTTGAATAGTTCTACGTCGGTCATATACTTAAGTTACGTTTCTACGGTTTATTTTGGTACTCAGAAATTTTATTCAATATCTTAACTAAATTTGCGCCCTCGATATTCTTTACATCAACATGGTATATATGCAAAATCTTTTCAAAGTATTCATTGAGATCATCTTCCATACAGAAATCCCAGAGACTAGTTTGATCCGATACAAAGACCGGTCCACTCGTAAAACCAAGAATTTTTCTAATAAAATCATCCAATAAATCAGGATATTGATCAATTTGATCTGTACTAGCAAACTGAATAGGCACACTAGTGCCGGGACGTGGGAGTTTTTGATTATTGGCTTTATATTCTGAAAACTTTGTCTCTAATTTTTTCCATGCCTCTTGCTTGGTATCTCCGTCTCCGCTCATTTGAATCCAATTTCTGATTTCATAAGACCAAGGTATTATTTTAAATCTGTCGGTTGACGGACCAGTATCCTGGTGGCGTACAAAAATAGGGTAATCACGAAGTTCCCAATTGCTCTTTCGAAACGAAAGAATACATTTTATAAATCTGTGCGCTGAGCTTTTAACTTTGATGATTCTAGAATTAAGATTTATCATAACGGTTTGGCTGGCCTTTTGATGTGGGGTCGGCTAGGTTTTAAGGTTTGCCGATATTAGACACTGCTGTCTTACTGAACACTCTCCGCATATTCCATTAGCCAATTAATATCATAACCGACCTTGGAATTCGACAAGTCAGAGTCTAATTTGCGAACTGAATCATAAGATAGAAATTTAACAGCCTTATTTAAGTGTAGGTAATCATTAGAAAATGTTGGTCGCTCTAGCTGCTCGAATACTCGTGATTTTTTGCTCCTGTCAGCAACAATAAATAATGGGTAGTTAGAGTTGGGAGCTAATGACCGCAAATCCGATAATCTCAAGATGCCAGAATAAATTGACGTAGAATTCTCAATTTCAAAAGCCGACTTTATAGATAGTCCTAGCTTCCAGACTGTATCGATATTTTTTATGTAGGACGGGACATCTATTGATTCACGAAAATCTTGTAAAACTAGGTCCCGAAACGTTTCACCCTGATAGCTTCGTCCCTGGTCTCCTCGAGGTACCCAAACATCAAATCGTGCCTTTCTTCCTAACCGAATTAACCTCCATTGCATTTCACTATGCTCGGTTGGTGCTTTTCCAATTTTATCCTCTACTATATCGGTAATTTCTTTCTCTTTTTTGTATTCCGCCTCAATTTCTTCCGGTTTATCACCTCGCTGAATTACTTCAAGGAAGGACAAGAGATCCCCATACAAACTTAATAATTTCTCAACCTTGTCTTGCTTCACACCCATAAAACCCTGCGGCGAATAATTTTTGGCGTAACCTAAATATTCGTTCAGGTCTGATTGCTTTACATCTACCTCAACATCGTTAATCAAAAAATATATTAACTCCCATGTCTTACTATTACTATCTTGTCCCCAATAATGTTTTGCAAGTTGCGGGCTTCTGACTTTATAAGCCACCTCGGCGGCTAGAATGATCCTACCACGTCGATATACCATGACGTAATCGCCTGGTTCCATTGTTTGCCAGGTTCGATTATTACTGACTCCGGGTATTGCGCCCCACACCGCGAACGGACGTCCATGATATTCCTCCTCTAAGATTAAAGCGTCATTTTTATTCAAAAAAGAACGTGCTTCATCGACGGTTCGGTGAGTTTTAATAGTTTCGTTATAATGACGGTCTGTGTCATGTCCGCCACTGGCCATAACATAGAAAATCTTTCTGTGACCTGTTTTTTTCATATCTCTATAAAGTTCCGACTGATATTTTTCTAATGTTTTGGTTATTAATACCCTGCCCCAACACCCTCATAATTCGGTACGCCTCATCTCCATTAGCTAAATAATATCTCTTACCATCTTTTGGGTTTACATACCATGCTTCACCATTTTGCTCTACTTGTAAAAGAATACGCCCCTTCATTTTATTAACCAAAGCGCTGTTCCCTCTATTAGTGTCTCCCTCGATCGGAATCTGAGCTAAATCTGTATTTGTGATACCAAGTCCAAATTCTTTTAAAGCTTCATAGGCTGTAGGACCATCCTTTAAGTAGTATTTCTTACTTGTTTTTGGATCGACATACCATGCCTCCCCGTGTTCTTCAACCTGAAGTAAAATATAACCGTTAAATCTGCCGACTAGACTATTATCAACTTTTTTTACAAGACCACCCTCCTGTTCAGACCAGCTCATATCACTAATTACAATATCTTTGGACGAATTGGATACTGATTGGAATGTACATTTGTTTAATTGTTCATTCCAAGTATACGATAGGTTGCAATAACATTTACCATCGGTACCTTTGTAACCATTTATCACATCTACACATTGAGGAGTTACCTCACAAGCGGTTCTAGTCAAATTCCACTGATAACCCTGAGCACATGAGCAGCTGCTATTATTATTATCACCCTTTACTCCACTGGTATTCGCTCCATATGTTTTAATACAATTTTCCGTATGAGTTATACATTTAATTCCATCTGAAATATAACCGTCCACACAACTGCATTGTCCGGCTGAATTTAAAACTGAATTACTTGGGCAATAATTATTAAAGATGCCAGAAAGTGAATCATAATTATTTGAGCTGGACCCAGAATTAAGAGCATAGGTACATTTAATCCCATCAAACTTATATCCCGACATACATTCACATTCATGTGTAAACGAATTATATCGCGACATTAATCCTAGCTGACTAGTACAATAACTTAGCTCACTCTCACATTTATTTCCATTTAATATATAACCATAACTACACTTGCATGTCTTCGACAAAGTATCATAATCAGCACCATAACCAAGCATAT
>CAZASM010000047.1:0-4805 GCA_964487895.1 uncultured Gammaproteobacteria bacterium | reverse complement strand
ACGCGAGAAAGTCTCTGTGAACTCCGTTTGGACTCAGCTGAGCCGTCTCTCAGGTTCAGTGGTGCATCTGATTTGAGAAAATCCATCAAAAAATCCACGTCGCATTGTCTCAGCAAAACAGAAACGGCCTCTAGGTTGTCCGGGTAAAGAACGACTCTAGGACCAAACCTGTCCTGCAACAGTAGCACCAAAGCCGACCACCTCGACCTCTTGATCATACTTAACCTCAGACCATCCTCACTTTCTTGGTTAGAGTAGACTAGCCGAGCAGCTGTTGACGCAAAGCCTTCAAAGCTCTATCCAACTCCTCTCTCACTATGTGGTTTGATCTTTTTTTGGAACGAGCTATCTGGGAAACAGTGCGTGTACTGGTATGCGGTAACAAGCCGAATACCTGTTCCAAGATAACTCTTTGCGACTTAGGCAGGCACTCTATAGCCTGACACCACTGTGTTTGCGTCAGACTATGATTCGGCAATTCACCGAAGCGGGCGATAATCGTCCTGCTCAGATCTGAAATACGCTGATACTGCAACCATCCTCCTTGTTATCTGAGAAATGAACTATTTATTCTCAACTATTGAGAATAAAAAAATAGCATATCTTGTGATCTGCTATCTGTCAAGATTATTAGCGAAAAAGCTGATTCAATAATAACGCGAGAAAAGCAACTTGAAAAACTAAGCCTTGAGGAAAACTCAATTTGAATCCAGTTCTGCGCAAAATAATTGAATGAATCCAGTGATGGAAGCGATTTAATTGCTCGGCCGCTTGGGGAATATAAATTAGGCGTAATGTTCGGTACCACCAAGCCACCAGTCGATTTGTCCGTAATAATTTGTGTAGCTCTGGGAAAGCCATAGAAATAAAATCAGGCAAAACCGCTCCAACTATCCCCGCTAATAACACGAAGTGTTGTGGGCTAATATCACCAGCAATAGCTAAAATTAAGGCCGTCAAACAAACAGTTAGGGCAAGATCCACGCTAGCGACAAAAATAAACTGAGCTTTATGAGAGGTAATCATCTCACCTACTCTCTCATCACCATGAGGTATGAAATCAAAAATAAAATGAGAAACAAAACCGCCAGCGAAAGCTAATGCTGGATTATGAGTCTGGGTGGCTATCAAAGCGCCAATAGTAGCGTGGACAGTTAGATACATAGATTAGCTTAAAGTGTACTAAATCCAGAGCTTAGAAACAAGTGAAGAAACAAACAACCCTTGAATCATCAGACTCAAGGGTTGTGTTGAAACTTAGAGTAATATTACTTCAAGGTTACTGTAGCACCGGCAGCTTCAAGGGCTGCTTTCATGGCTTCAGCGTCTGCTTTTGCTACGCCTTCTTTGACCATCTTTGGAGCGGCATCAACGATGTCTTTAGCTTCCTTCAGACCAAGCTGAGTAGCTTCACGGACAGCTTTGATGACAGCGATCTTGTTTTCACCAGTTGCAGTCAACTCAACGTTGAATGAACTTTTCTCTTCTACTGCTTCAGCGGCACCACCGGCAGCTGGCATAGCACCCATCATCATAGGAGCAGCAGCAGAAACATTAAACTTATCTTCTAGAACTTTCACTAATTCAGAAAGGTCTAGAACTGACATCTTCTCAATCTCGGCGACGATTGATTGGAATTTGGCAGGCACTTCGATTACTTTTTCTTCTGACATATTGTTATGTTAATTATATTTATAAACAATGTTAATTAATTGCGCTCTCCCCTCTTTTATAAGGAGGGGATTAAGGGGAGGTTATTTCTTATCTTTAACTGCGTTCAGTACAGTGACCAAGCCTCTGATATTACCAGACATAACTCGGACAAAAGCTGTAATCGGTGCTTGCAAGGTGCCGACAGTCTGCGCTAAAAGTTCATCACGACTTGGTAACTTGGCTAGAGCAATAACCTTTTCTCTAGAAATGAACATGCCATCTAATAGTCCACCGAGAATTACTAATTTGTCATTAGTCTTGGCAATACTCTGGACAATACGAGCTGGAGCTACGGCATCAGTTTCAGAATAAGCAACTGCCACATTACCAGTACCTTGGATATCAGCTTCAATCTTGGCCTCAGACAGAGCTTTCAATAACAAAGTTTTTTTCACACCTTGCAAACCTGCTTGCTCAGCGCGAAGTTGTTTGCGTAGATTTTCACTATCTTTCACGGTTAAACCATGATCAGCAGTGAAAACTACACCTTGGCTGGCATTGACCTTGGATTGGACAATGGCCAACTCTTCCTGTTTTTTTCCTTTCGATTTTGGCATAGGGGAAGTAATTAGTAATTAGGAATTAGTAATTAGGAATCGGTAAAGTCTTGAACTATTTACTGATTACTAGTTACTAAGTACTGCATTTTAAACAAAAAATCTGTGATTGACACAGACATATAAGGTTTCCAGCTGAATTGCTGGATTTGGCCTCGGTAGGTAATTAAGTCGAGCTGAGCTCGACACCCACTGTCTGTGGCGATTGATTGATTTGTAAAGGCAGTTTACCACGATTCTAGAAATTGTCAAATGGCTACACACTGTCATTGCGAGACCTTGTCACCCTGAGCCTGCCGAAGGGCAACAGGTCGAAGCAATCTGTAATTAACCGCTCATAACGACTGATTGCTTCGTCGCTGAAGCTCCTCGCAATGACAGTAAACGGCTAAAATTAGCCAAATATTGACAAAAATTAATCTTTATGGCTTGACAAGAATTTGAATACATGCTACATTGCCGTCATTGCTACTGGCACTCCGTCAGAAGCAAAGTAAGGCGTAGGACCATCAGAAAAGGAGAACCCTTCTATGAATGTGTTCACCCTTCATCAGGAATTTTATTTCGGTTCGGCCATGGACAAGACCAGCACGGCGAACGCCTGATCCACCTCCGCCGGCCAGCCTGAGCAAACGAGCTCGGGCAACGCCAACCATCGCGAGTCGGTACCACTTCCAGATACTGAGAAGTCGGTAACCGCTCCCCCCTAACGTGAGGGTTTTCACGTCATTCGCCACTGTATGCCCAAGGAGAAGCCAACGGTGTAAGATCGGCGAAGAACGCGCGACCTACGACGCCAGGGTCAAGAACATAATGGCGTCAGCACATTTGAAAAATTGTATTGTATTATAGAGACGCTGCGCGGAGTCTTGGAGTCTTCGCAGCCTTCTTCTCCGTGTGGCGTCTCAGCATTTTTTCCGGCACCTAGCCGGGCGTAAGACCACATGAGGCCACTCCGGCCTCACTTATACTCCGTGTGGAGGTAAGAATGGATCGCGCTCCGCCTGCGTAGCCCACCAAGGAAAAAAATGAAAAAAGCTTCTCTCCAACTGGAGGGCCTGAGATGAAAAAGAAGAAACCCGCGCGCCTTGCGGGCGCTACTGTGGCAGCCTAACTGCCCAACCCTCGGACGTGGGGACATAACGTTCATTCAAAAAAAATATAGAATAAAGGGTTGCCGGCCCTTATAGAAACCGGCTCATAGTACCCCGGTCGCCCTGCCCAGCGTCTTGCTCGGTAGATACCGGACGCTAGACCCGGAATCGCAGATTCCGGCCGCGCCCCTGACAACATATCGTTGGGGGCGCTCTTTTTTTATTTAGAAATAAGTTGAAAGTTGTAAGAAATACCGTTCTAACTGACAACTTTCAACTATCAACTTTAAACCCAAAAGGACAGGTCAAGCCCTGTCCCTACAGCTCACGATAATTCAACTTTCACTTCTACAAACTACTCACTACCAACTACAAACTAATAACTACCTCCCTAGATACAACTCCCTATTCTTCTTATGCTCCTCGAGGTTGCGAGCATAATAAACCTTTCCCTTCAGATCAGTGAGAAAATAATAATAATCATTGGCCGTGGGGTACAACGTCGCCATAATACTATCTAATCCCGGGTTAGCGATCGGTCCCGGTGGTAGACCACGATACTTATACGTATTGTACGGCGAATCAATTTTCAGATCAGTGGCCGTCGAGCGCGTGGTTTTCTCACAGGCGACAAAATCATCTGACCGGCTACATTTAGCGAAATTTACCGTAGCGTCAGATTGGAGTCCGATATTTGCTTCGAGGCGTTTCCAAAAAATATCAGCTATCATCTTCCTATCACTGGCCTGTGGCACTTCCTTCTCAATAATCGAAGCCATGGTAATAATTTCATATAATGAACGATCCTGCTTGGTCATATCTTGGATCATTTGCGGTGTGATTTTGCGCTCAAAATTAGCTAACATCTTGCTAACCAAAGTTACTTCATCAGAGTCTACCGCCACTTGATACGTATCAGGAAAAAGAAAACCTTCCAAGGTATTGCCCAGCGGAACAGCGTTGGTCAGCTGATAATCATCGCGCCATAAAGTACTGGAGGCAGTAATCGTCAAAAAATTCGCTCCCTTGAACCCAGCCTTATCGATAGCGTTGGCGTATTCTGGACGGGCCCAACCTTCAATTAAGGTTATTTGGTCTTTGGCTGCTGCTGGCCCAATCATAATAGTACTAGTCAGCTGAGGTATATTCAATGAACGATTGAGCTGATAACGTCCAGCAATAATCCGCTGATCAGACTTCAACCACCAAATATAGCTTTCAAAGATAAAGGAGTTAGTAATCAATCCTGCTTGTTTCAAGTTACGGCTAATAGCGTGCACCCCTTCACCTTGCTCGATGGTGAAGGTTAAATCTCGCGCTGACCCAGCTGGTCGCAAAAATTGCCATAAAGTGTAGGCCACAACTAAACAGCAAGCTATGAAAACGATCAAGAAAAAAGCTGAGATTTTTTTTATTAGAGGAAGTTTTTCCATTTTTTTTG
>CAZASM010000046.1:0-4883 GCA_964487895.1 uncultured Gammaproteobacteria bacterium | reverse complement strand
AATAATAGATTGGGCCAGCGTGAGCAAGATTCTTGAATTTCATTATTAGGATAAACTAGTTTCGGTCCGGCAATGCCAGCTTCTGGGTGCGACTGCATGAATTGTAGGAGTTTTTCAATATCTTCAGTGCGTAAAATGACGATGTCAGGATTAAGGATAAAGATAAATTTTCCCTGAGCGCGTTTGATTGCTAGATTATTGCCAGTAGCATAGCCAGCGTTGGTAGTATTCTGAATAAAAATAGTTTGGGGGAAATCTTGAGCAATCATCTCTCCTATTCCATCATCAGAAGCATTGTCTACGACGATTACTTCATAGCTAAAATTCCAATTCAAACTATACAGACTCTTCAGCTGATGTTTAATCAGATTTTTGGTTTTGTAATTCAGGATAATAATGGATAAATCCATGGGTATTCTTTGTTTGAGGTTGTAATCTTGACCACCCCGCACCCCTCCTTTTAAAGGAGGGGAAACGTGCGGTTGAAAGTTTATTGTTAGTTTTGATTTTTTGTGAACCACTGCTCCATATCCTTAGCCTTGACGCAAACAAGTTTCTTGATGTACCTGCGTTTATACACCATTTTTGGTCGCAAAGCAAGGTAGCTCGATAGGCCTTTGAGACTCGATAGGTCAAGGAGTAACAAATAACCAGCCTTGGCTAACTCATACCAAAAGATAAACCATAAATGCTTCAAAGTGATGGAGGTGAAGGAGTTTTTCTTAATCATCATCAGATGGTTACGGTAGCTCAACATGTTAATAATTTTTCTACCGTGTCGGCGTTGCCAACGACCGTTCGCTTGGGAGACAGAACGATCATGATAGGCTATCGCTGTAGTGAGACAGTAATTCTCCCAACCGTTTAATCGTAGTCTCCAAGCTAAATCAATATCTTCTTTGTAGAGGAAAAAGTCTTCATCAAAATATTCAAACAGTTCCTTATTGTTTCTTTTAGGAACTTTAGTTGCTTCTAAAGCTTCACGACGATAGATGGTAGCTGCTCCCGATAAGCCGAAAACTGGACCTGACTCAATCTCGGTATTTTCGGATCCTTGGTATCTGTCAGAAAAGTGATAGCGACGGTCAGCGATAAGTCCAGCTGAGTCGATGACTTTGGTGAAAGACTCATCGGCAAAGTCCCACCGATACAAAAGACCAGCGCTAGAGCCAACTTCTTTGTGCTCATCCATGAAGGCGATTAAATTTTTCAGATAGTCTTTATCGAGAACAAGGTCAGAATTTAACACTAGAAAATATTCGCTTCCTGACCAATTAATCACAGAGTTATGCGCTTTGGAATAACCAGCATTATGACGTTGAGCCAGAATTTTACCTTTAATACCCTCTTCTTCGATAGCCTTCAGAGTGTCATCGCTGGAATTATTATCCCAAATGATAATTTCAAAATCTTGCCACGTTTGTTCACGTAGCGAGGCAGCTAAATAAGGGATGTATTTAGCAGAGTTATATGTTAGCAGACTAATGGTGAGTCTGGGTTTTTGGTTCATAGAATTGCAGAAATAACATCATCAGTATTAAATACACTAAACCTAAAGGATGATTAAGGTATGGTGTGACAGCGTGGGTGATGGCAAGGAAAGCTAATCCAGCAGTTAGAGGTAGTATGGCACTGTGTTGCCGACTGAGACGCCAGCCATGATACAGACAATACACTATCAATCCAGCCCAAGCAAGCAGTCCTAGTAAGCCAAACTTAAACCAAATGTCCAACCACCCCAGTTCAAAGGCATAAGTAGAATAGCTGCCATCGGGATTGAGCAAACTTCTGATACGAGGATCATTATTTTTATACGTCAATGTACTGCCGAGACCGGCGCCGAGAAGCCAGTGTTGTTTGATACCAGAGATCATCACAGGCGCCAGATTAGCTCGAGAAGAAGCAGCCGACTCTCCACTGTTGAAACGATTAGCGAAAGCATTGGCCAACTCCGAATCAACCGGCGGGATAAATAAGGTCAAAGCGATAATTATCCCTGCTACTAAGGTACTGACGAGAAACAAACCGATTCTTAATCTTTTCTGCGTTTGCTGCCAGATTTTTTTTAAACTGAAAAGTTTGACGATAATGATAGTTAGTAACAAGGCTAACCAAAAACTCCGTGACAGACTAATAAGTACTGAACTGAACATTAAAGCAATGAGTAGAATGTTTTTCCAAGACCAGGAAACTTTCGGTTTGACGATAATGGTGACGACTGCAATTAACCAAGCTAGAGCTGGAAAAATCTGTGATTGAAAAAAGACCCGCCAATAGTTAGCAGTGACTAAGGTTAGCTCTCCCACCTTGGTATCACGGACCCAAAGATATAAGAAAGAAATATTCGCCCACTCATAAACATGGGTGAAAAGGTGAAAGATGATTAAAGTTTTAGCACTAATAATCAGAACGCTGGCTAGAAAAATTGCTGTAATTTTTTTCCACTCTACCAGTTTAATCAGCGGATACCAGATGATGTAATAAAGCCAAAAAGTATAACCGTTAGCATCAAAAAAGATATTAGTCAGACTATTGTGTCGTAGATAACCGATTATGAGACTGAGGCCAAGGAAAAATATTACAACCAGATAAAGACGGGAAATCCAATTGTTCCACTTGATTGTTTTGATACTGCGCCAACTAATTGGTAACCACCAGAGAATAGTCAAAGCAAAAATTAACATGCGGATAGATAGACTGAAGCCAGCGATGTCCCAGTAGAACGTCCGTCCTAATGAGCCCCAGAAAACTTCTAATAGTGGGATGTAAATGAGCCAACTTTTGTCTTTATGATATAACCAACTAATTCCAACAATAAATAAGCCCAAGAGAGCCCAATTAAGCTCAGGTAGAGCATAAGCGGCCAATGACAGGGTCTCTGCTAACATCAGGACAGCTAAAATGTATCCACAGAAGCGCTTATTGATTGAGTCAAAAAACATTAGCGTTTGATTAGACTATAAAGCCAAGTTAAAAACATATTGGTCGGTAAGAAAAATTTAATCAACGACAGCTCCGAAGCCGGACGATGTTTCTTTAGATAAGCGATCAGACTACGATTAAATATTTTTTGTTTGTCCAAAGTTAAGCGTTGATTGAAGCTGGCGCCTCCATAATGGATGATCTGGCTGGTGGCTAAATAGATAATCTGAAGCCCAGCTTGTTTGGTCCGTAAGCAATAGTCTATTTCTTCAAACCAGAGAAAAAACTGTTCGTCTAATAGTCCGATTTTGGCCAATAACGATTTGGGAAACATCAAAGCCGCACCCATTAGTTGATCGACCGGCTGTGTCTGCGCATAATCAAAGTCTCGTCGTAGATATGAATGTAAGCTTGGAAGCCAAGGCAGGACATTGATCTGTTTTAATATGACAAATAGTTGGTTATAGCCAGTTGGATTGCCGCGCACTGATGGCTGAGTTGTGCCGTCTGGATTGATAATGTGTGGACCGACAATACCGACCTCGGAATGAGCTTCTAGATAGTCAACCATAGCTTTCAGACTGCCAGCAGGCACAACGGTGTCAGGATTTAACAGAATACAATATTCTCCAGTTGCACGTTGCAAGCCGATATTATTGGCAGCAGCGAAGCCGAGATTTTTCTCGGAAGCAATCAGCGTCACGCTGGGGAATTCTTGTTGGATCATGGCAACTGAACCATCGGTGGACTGATTATCTATGATGATGATTTCCAATTCCACCCCTTGCTCTCCGGTTAGTAAAGAACGCAAACAAGCGCTCAACAGTTGCTTGACGTTCCAATTAACAATTATGACCGACAGTTTATTCATCTTACTCAATTTTCTTATCGACTAGTTCCAACATCCGCTTCACTGTCTTGGCCCAAGAATAATTCTCCATTAATTTCTTTTTGGCTTGAGATTTTTCTTCGTCGCCTGCATCCTTCAGAGCTAGCTGTAATTGCTCATTAAAGTCATCATACGTCTCTGCAATATAGATATGCTCAGGGAACATTTCAGCGCCACTGTGTGTAGTCGCAACCACAGGTTTACCGCAGGCTAAGTATTCATACATTTTCATCGGATTAGTAGAAGTGATGAAATCATCCTGTTTATGAGGAATGAGCGCGACATCAAACTGCTGGATGTATTGAGGTGATTCACTGTATTCTTTGTAACCTAAAATATGGACATTCGGTAACAACTGTAAATCGTGAAAATCCTCCGTGTACCAGATTGGTCCGCACAGGACAAAAGATTTGTCTGGATTTTTCTCAGCCAAGAATTTAATCAATGGCAAGTCCACCCGCTTCTGAATGACGCCGATGTAGCCAATAATCGGTCGCGGTAGATCAGCAATATCGCGATTAATCAAACGACGGGAGCTTTGGTAGTGTTTCAAATCAACACCGTTCGGTATCCAATAGACGTTATCTTGATTAGCAAAAATTTTCTGTAAATCTTCGGAAACGGTGAAGATGATCGGAGTATTTTTCTTAATGTATTCGTAGGACGTTTCTAGTTTATTTTTGAAGGGCACAAATGAACTGTGTTGCGACCAGTTATCAACAGCATCGAAGACTGTCAGGCGTGGCGTCAATAATTGCACATAGGGCATGATTGGTGGAAAGAAAGACCAAACAACGTATTCATTGAAACCAAGTTCTATCAATTGTTTCTTCAATCTTTCACAATACAATTTAGGATTGAAAAAAAATTCAGCACTGGAATATGTGTACAGTCGATCGGACAGTTTAGTTACCCGACCAAGCAGATCCCGTTTGATCACTTTACCATGAGCTAAGGTGCTAGCATTGTCGCGATAATCACGCATCGGCTTACCTAAAACAAGCGGTGGCAGGTCAAAATAGTTACGGATGGCACGTCTCCAAGTCATTGGTGGGAAATCGACACAGATAAT
>CAZASM010000045.1:0-5337 GCA_964487895.1 uncultured Gammaproteobacteria bacterium | reverse complement strand
CTTGGCCAGTACCTATGACCCACACTGGTTCATAAGCGATAATAAGCTGCTCATCGGCTTCTAAGGTTAAACCATTTAAACCCTCAACCACCTGCGTCATGACAGCTAGATCTTGATGTTGTTCTCTCCTCTCTTCAATTGCCTCACCGACACAGAGTATCGGCGTCAAACCAGCATCAAAAGCAGCGTGAACTTTACGATTAATCATTTCATTATCTTCACCTAGATTTTTACGTCGTTCGGAGTGTCCCACAATCACATATTGACAGCCCAACTGTTTCAAGCTCGGCGCCGAAACTTCTCCAGTGAATGCCCCATGCTGTTGCCAAAAAACATCTTGAGCTCCCAAAACAAGGGCGCTAACTTTCAAACTCTCAGCCACTGGATAGAGCGAATCAAAACTTGGGCACAAAATTATTTCCAAATTATTCGTCAGGGCAGTAGTAATTTTCTTTTGTAAACCACTAGCTAAAATTTTAGCTTCTGCTGGCAACAAATTCATTTTCCAATTAGCTACTATTAATGGTTTGGTCATATAGATAACCTACAATATTTTTTTTAGTTCGTCTATGGTCTAAGTAGCAGATGTCGGCCACTGATAATTATGCCAAATCCAATAACTCAACATTTTGACGTCTTGAAATCTATCGTTCTCTGTAGCACTACCTAAGCTAACTGTAATAATTCTTTGATTTTTATCTTGCACTTCTGCTACTAGACAATGTCCAGCTTTTTCAATATAACCTGTCTTGGCGGCAGTGACTTGAAGAAAACCTTTGGCGATTTTGTTGGTTGAACGCAGATGGTGCTGTTGGCCGGTAACAGAAACAAAATCATAACTACTTTGACTAACTAATGAGCGAATCTCCGACTGGGCAAAAGCACTCTGCGCTAATAGGGCCACTTCATTAGCTGTAGATTGGTTATCAGCTGACAGACCAGTAGGATCGCTGAAATGACTATCACGCAGACCTAAATGTCCAGCCTGCTGATTCATTTTTTTGATAAAATCTTCCGTCGATAATCCAGACGCTCGAGCTAAAATCATAGCAGCATCATTATCTGAGGCAATCAAGGCGGCCGCTAAAATATCTTTCAATGCTACCTTCTCTCCTACTTCAAAATTTTTCTTTCCTTCAGGAATACGATCTGCTTCAATAATTTCTACTGAACTTTGTAAATCTGGTTTTGTTTGCAAAAAAACAACAGCAGTCATTAATTTCGTGATACTACCAATCGATCGAATATCGTCCTTGTTTTTTTCCCAAAGAGTTGCTCCACTCGCGCTATCAATCACTACAGCTGCTTGAGAAGTGACAGCGACACCGAGCGAATTATTCACCAACTTAACTGGTGCAGATTTCTTTTCTTCTTGTTTGATACTCACTACCAAACCGCTTGGCGTAGAAGTAGCCGTGATTGCTGGTTGAACAACAATATGATAGGCCCGCAAGATAGGTTGCTGGATAAAGCTGGTCAAAGAAAATATTGTCGCGACTAATTGCCAGAAGGTATTCATTGGATAAAATCACTAGCTTTGAGTAAACGATAGGTTTTTGGCTTCAAGCGTTCTAGGCGAATTGGACCATGAGCTACTCGCTTTAATGACATAGCTTCATAATTTATCGAGCCTAACATGCGACGCACCTGTCTATTCCAACCTTGATGAAGTTTAATTACGACACGACGAGCTCCAACTTTACGTAGACTATCGACTTTCGCTAATCCTTCAGTCAATTTGATGCCGTTTAATAATTTAATGCCGTCAGCTTCGTCGAAAGGACGATTCAGCTCTACTTCGTATTCTTTGGTCACAACAAACTTTGGATGGCTCAGCTTATATGCTAAATCGCCATCGTTAGTTAAAATAATCAATCCTTCTGAATCTTTATCCAAACGCCCAACAGGATAGACAGTCGGTCGGACAGGTACTAATCGGGTTACCACCAAATCTGAGTGTTGGTCACGGCTAGCGGAGAGATAACCGACAGGTTTATACAGCGCATAATAAACTTTTTTCTCACCTTCTAACTTACGTCCAGCATAAGTAATAATGTCTTCATTTTCGTTAATCTGTTTCGCGACATCACGATGAATCTTACCGTTAACTGTAACTTTGCCAGCACGAATATAGTCTTCTGCCTGCCTGCGACTAGCTACTCCAGCCAGAGCTAAATATTTGGCTAAGCGCATCATTTGTTTTCCGTCGCCAAATCTTGCTCTTCGGCGGCTACAATGGCTGCTTGCACTTGCGCATCAGAATGCAAAGCTTCAAACTCTGGCAACTCTTCCACTTTGTGTACGCCAAGAAAACGCAAAAAATCCATAGTCAGACTATACGTTGTCGTCAATCCACCTTTAATTTCTTTGGCTTCAATCAAACCGCGGATTAGCAAGTTACGCAAAATCAAACTACAGTTAATTCCCCGGATTTGTTCTAACGCTTCTTTGGTAATCGGCTGACGATAAGCAATGATAGTTAGTGTCTCCATACTCGGACGACTGAGCTCTCCAGTGGTCTCTGCTTGGAGAAAATTTTTGACAATTGCCACATTATCAGGATTGGTAACGAGCTGAATCTGATTGTTATTAACTAATACCTGAATACCGTGATCAGGCTGATTGTAGGTCTCCTGTAGCTGCTCACAGGCTGTCTCAATCTCTGCCACATCCGTGTCTAACAATTTTGCTAATTCTTTAAATGAAAGAGGCTTAGCTGTCACTAATAACAGACTTTCAATTTGGCTAACGGTATTCTTCATACTTTATACATTATACTTTCTACTTGTATTTAAACTTCGTGATTACGAATATTAATATCAGAGAATAACTCATTCTGCTCAACCTTAATAACCCGTTGCTTGACTAATTCTAGCATAGCCAAGAAGCTGACAATAGTATCAACTTTATTTCCTTTATCCACGAAATGACTGAAACTAAATTCCATTTTTTCTTGCAACAAATCACGGAAATGTCCGATGCGTTCTTTGATGCTGACAGCGCGTGCCATCAGAACCTTTGGTAAACTAGCAATCTCCCCTAAGCGCGCAATCACACCTTTCATAATTGTGACTAAATCCTCAGATTTCAAACTCGGTGGTGGAGTAAACTCCGGCGCAAACTTGGGGCGCATGGGTTGAGTGCGAATGAAACCAAAATGCTGTTTACCCAACATCTTCTCCAGAACTTTACTCGCCTGATAAAACTGCTGATACATCTTTAGCTGATGAGCTAGGTCTCCAGCATCCTCTTCGTCGGCAATATCTAGATTTGGTAATAAATATTTGGACTTGAGATAGATCAACTTCGAAGCGACAACTAAAAAATCAGCCACTTCCTCTGGCATGACATGCTCTAACTGCTCAACATGTTTCAAGTATTGATCTGTAACTTTCGCTAAAGAAACAGTCGTGATATCTAGCTCCTCCTGCTCGATTAGCTGCAACAGCAAGTCTAAAGGACCTTCGAATTGTTCGAGCTTAATAGAATGCATGCGTGGATTATCTTACGGCTGGAACATTAATTACAGGTATTGGACTGACAGGAGCAGGAATTGTATAACAGGTACGACCAATATCATGACGATAAAAATTGGTACCTATGCTTGGTTCAGGAGCGTAATATTCATAAGTAGCCTTATCGCTCAGAGTAGTAAATACTGCGCAGAGTTCATACTCAGTTCCTTTGACACTATACTCGTAAGGTTGCAGTGTTTCTGGGTCCATAAATCCTTCTGTATTTCCTTTGTTAGTAGTAGGGTCAGAATATAACTCAGACAAATCCTGTGGTAACTTTTGCTGACGTTGATAATACAAATCAATCGAATAGCTAATATTTTGTAGATTACTTGACCTGACCATATCAATTTGCTGCTCACGAGCCAACTGTGGCGACCCAGCGAGCATGAAACCACCAATGATGACCGCAACAACCGCTACACAGACAACAATCAATAAGATTGAATTATTTAGACGTGGCATCATTTTTTTCTTCCTTTCGTAAGTCAGTTAAATAATAATAGAAGATAACTCCAGCGATGACTAAGACTGTAAGAAATTTCAAACCAAATCTCATGGTGGTGTCACCAGCTAATAGACGATTCAGCAAGGCAATAAGGTCACCAATGATAGTGCCTGCGGCGATAAATAAGGTTAGATATGTCAACCACTTACGAACGCGTGAGCCGCGAGCTTCTGGATTCTTGGCAGCGCTTTTGTTCAAGACAATAGATAACCAGAGATAGATAGGAAAAGCGATAATCAGTGATGCGAGACTAAAACGAATAGCCACAGGATCAACTATTCCATCATTAACAGCAGCTACCTGTCGCACAACGTCATGAAAATTCTTGTTAATAAACTGATAGATCAGAGCGCCAAAGTTGAAAGCACTAACGTATAATGTGATGAATGTCAGTAGGTATAAGAAAGCTTCACGCGCTGACATATACGGTTTACGCTTCGGTACAGCAATCGGATAATCAATATCAGCATAATGATTTAACGCCGTATCAACTTCTATCACTTCCCAATTGGCCTGCAATAAAACTTCGCGGATCTTATCTTTGGCCAGACCTTTGTCTAATGAGTCTTTGATAAATGAGTGTAGTTCTGATTCCATATAGTAGTTTGGTAGTTAGGTAGCTTAGTAGTTCCTTAAATTTTATCTGCGTCGCTTCGCCGTCTTCTTTTTCGCCTTCGGTTTTGATTTTTTGCCTTTACTCTTAACTTTCCCGCCTCGACTCGCGTTCGCTCCTCGACGCGAGGCGGGTGACTTTTTAGTTGTTTTTTTGACTTTTGCCTTTTGAATTTTAACTTTCTTTATCTTTCGTTTGACTCCGACTATATGAACCGCAGGCTCTTCAACCTTGAGCCAATCCGCCATCTTCATCTTCAAACTCTCGGTCACACTGCCACCGCTTAAAACTGCTTTCTTGATTTTCTTGATATCTTTATCGACGATGTGTGGTAATTGATGCAGTTTGGCAAAGGCAGTGACACTACCGGGCTTGATACCGAGTTTAGCAGCTAGTACTTTTTCATTTGGTATACCAATGGACCTGACACTACCGCCCATTTTTTTGATAGCTTTTTTCAGCTGACTGAAATCAACATTCTTCGTGGCTGGTAGAGAAACCAAATAGAACTGCTTGTCCGCTTCAATAACCAACGTTTTAACAATATCGTCCAGTTTAGTCTTCAAAGTTGCAGCCACATCATGAGCTGTAAAAACAGTTTTGTGTTTCAAAACTTCATAGTCAATGCCCCAGTCATCGAGCATTTTAATTAATTTTTTGTTTGTCATGCAGGTTGCAGGCTGATGATTGCTATTTCATAG
>CAZASM010000044.1:0-5526 GCA_964487895.1 uncultured Gammaproteobacteria bacterium | reverse complement strand
AACAAAAAGATAATGATGGACCAAGCGGATTTCACTTCATATAACCCTGACTTAGTTGCAGATTTTTCATCCATTCCTCAGGTCACCAAAGATTACTATAAAGAAACAATACGTGCCAAGAATAAGCCATTACTATTCTACCGAATTCCGCATATCCTCTATCGAGGTAGCATTGATATAGCTGGACTTACCGTGGTTTCAATATAACTAGAACAATCGCCATATAGCCTCACCTGTGTCATAATACCCTCAGTAGTACGTCTATACATAATACATGCTACTTAATTCTTAATACTTACCACTATGTCCCCCAAAATCATCTGGAGCCTTTTCGCAGTCGGTGTCCTCGCCCTCGGCGTCTCGATCTACCAGCTCAATACTGCTTTAGATGTGACCGAAGGCAGAGTGCCCTCGCCTGACTATGTCATCCCTACTTCGATACCACCGGTAGTAACACCAACCACCACCCCGCCGATAACAATCCCAGTACCAAAGCCGACCACTACTATGAGTGTGGCAACCGTTATTGCTCAAGCTACCCAGTGGAACAATAAATATGTTTGTCTGCAAGGTAATTATCAGAACTCTTTTGAGTTTACTGCTTTAGCGCAAAATATTTCAGCTGAAGGTTATCTACTCAAACCCTATATCTGGGTCGAAGTGCCAGTGGATGAAAGTACGCTAAACTGTAAAAAAAATCAGGTAGGCCAAAGCACCTGTACAGCTAATACAACACTTTGTGGTACGTTCCAAGCTGCAGCCGAAGGTGCTAAAGGTTATGGTCATGTCAACGCCTACCGCTACCAATTAACTTCACCAATCCAACCAGTCAAAGACGATCTGCCAATTCAGGTTGAGTAACCATTGGTCTGAATAAAATAATACAGGCGACCTCGTGAGAGATCGCCTGTATTTTGCTCGCTTTAAATAAAAAAACAGTCAAGATTATTATTCAATCAGTCCAAAACGGCCAAAACCAAAAAATTGTGCTAAGTAAATCAAAACCGTGAAAATCAATAATACATACTGCACTTTCTTTCTATGAATTATTGGTATAACTAGCAGTAAACTCAACAAAATTGCCTTGATAAAAAAAATAAAAATAATCACCCCAGCAATCAGAGCTATTGCAAGCATACCATACCCTCCACCACCTCCCGCGCCTGCCCCCAACAAGGCAAAAAAAGCAATGACACCAATAACCACACCGACAAGAATAAATCTAAAAATAAATTTCCAGAGAGATTTGATTGTATTTCCTCCTATATTCTGCTTGGCATAGATATAAGCCAAAGGACTAGTTACAACAACAGCGCCCAATGCGATAGCCAAAGAATACAGCAGTAATCCAATGGCCTTAGGCCCTTGCAAGACTGGGCCGTAACCCAAGAGCATTTGCCACCAAACCAAACTAGCGAATGCACTGAAACCTAAACTTAACCAAAACGCTGACCAGTCAATACCAACTGACGCTAGCTGCGACACCTGACTAGTTGTTGTATATTCACTCATCATTTTATTTTCTTCGTCTCTTGGAGCGCATCGCATTCAAAGCAATCGAAGTTTTGATGACAGTGTCAGGGTTCAAAGAAATACTATCAATGCGTTCATTCATCAAGAACTTGGCAAATTCAGGAAAGTCAGATGGCGCCTGACCACAGATACCAATCTTGGTCTTGGTTTCTTTGGCCGAACGGATGACATTTCGAATCAGAGTCTTCACTGCTTCGTTATTTTCGTCATAAACTGAAGCCACTAATTCTGAATCGCGATCTACTCCGAGCGTCAATTGAGTTAAGTCATTTGAGCCAATAGAGAAGCCATCAAAAATTTTGGCAAATTCTTTAGCTAAGATGACATTGGATGGAATCTCCACCATGACGTAGATTTCCAAGCCATCTTTGCCGCGAACTAAGCCTTCCTGCTTCATCAGAGCCTGAACTTTTTTGCCTTCTTCAATGGTACGACAGAAGGGAACCATGATTTTCAGATTTTTCAAACCCATGACATCACGGACTCTTCGCAAAGCTTTCAATTCTAACTTGAAGGATGGATTAGAAGCTGGTGTGTAGTAGCGAGAAGCACCGCGCCAACCAATCATCGGATTGCGCTCCTCTGGTTCAAACTCCCGACCGCCGATTAATTCGGAATATTCATTACTACGGAAGTCAGATAACCGGATGATAACATCCTTCGGATAAAAAGCAGCCGCGATACGACCAATACCTTGAGCCAGACGTTCAATATAATAATTAGTTTTAGAACTGTAACCAGAAGTTAATTTCTCAATCTCTGCTTTGGCCTTCTGATCTTTCAAGCGGTTGAAGTGAATCAAAGCTAACGGATGAATCTTGATGAAGTTATTGATAATTAACTCTTCACGAGCTAGACCCACGCCATGATTTGGGATGAAGCTCTGAACAAAAGCCTGATCAGGATCACCGATGTTCATCATAATCTTAGTCTTGGTCGGAAGTTTAAAACGCTTTAGATTCACAGTCTTCACTTCATACTTGAGAATGCCGGAATAGACATTACCACGCTCACCTTCCGCACAAGAAACTGTCACTGACTGACCTTGCTTCAGCTTGGCAGTAGAAGTTTTGGTCCCAACGATACATGGAATACCCATCTCACGGGAAACAATAGCTGCGTGGCAAGTACGTCCACCGGAGTCTGTGACAATGGCTGAAGCTTTTTTCATGATCGGCTCCCAATCAGGATCTGTCATCTTGGTCACCAAGACATCACCTTCTTTGAATTTGTTAATCTGCTTCACGTCTTTAATCAAACTCACCTTACCACTGCCAATCTTCTCTCCGACTGAGGCTCCTTGGAGAATTAATTTACCTTTTTGTTGCAATTCATAGGTCGACAGGCTGGTCAAATCCATACGAGACTTAACTGTCTCAGGTCGTGCTTGGACGATGAATAATTTACCGGTCAGACCGTCTTTGGCCCATTCCATATCCATCGGTTTTTTGTAATGACGCTCTACAATCATCGCCCAACGAGCTAGTAATAATACCTCTTTGTCTGTTAGGACGAATTTAAGACGATCAGCTTCGGGTACTGCCACACCGATAGTGTCACGACCATCTTTACCGTAGATTAATTTTCGCTCTTTGCTACCGCGCGTCTTACCAACAATCGGTTCAAAACCTTCGTCTAACTTTTTGGAATAAACATAATACTCATCTGGCGTGACATATCCTTGGACAATGTATTCGCCAAGGCCGTAAACGGCGTTAATCAAGACAGCGTCTTGAAAACCAGACTCAGTGTCGATGGAGAACATCACTCCGCTGGCTGCTTTATCTGAACGCACCATTTTTTGCACGGTTACTGATAGAGAAATAGCAAACTGACTGAAATGTTTGTCTTGGCGATAGGAAATAGCTCGTGCAGTAAAAAGCGACGCCATGCATTTCTTCACTGCTTCCAATAAATCCTTCTCACCACGAATATTGAGATAGGTTTCTTGCTGACCAGCGAAAGAAGCGTCTGGTAAATCTTCCGCAGTGGCCGAAGAACGGACAGCTACGTCGGTATTAGGCATACCAAACTCTTTGGACAGGCGGTGATAATTAGTCAGAATCTCTTCTTTCAGATCATCTGGCAGTTCTTCGCTCAAAATAGCGTTACGCACCGCAGTACCTCGGTGTTGTAAATCAGTAATATTACCAGTATCTAATCCTTTGAGTAGCGTTTTAATCGTTTTGCGTAAACCTGTCTCATCAAGAAAATGTTCGTAAGCACTGGCAGTAATAGAAAAACCGTTTGGTACGCGTACACCCTTGGGCGTTAGACGACGGTACATCTCACCGAGAGAAGCATTTTTACCTCCCACCAAAGGGATATCTTTAATCGTGGTTTCCTTGAACCAGAGAATATATTTTTTATTACGCGCTTTAGCCATAGAAGTATTTTTGTTTAAAGTTAAATTTTTTGCTTACGAATCCACTCGCCGAACCAAGGCATTTGCCAATACTTACCACTAAGACAAGCGTAGATACCTTTCAGTGACAAAAACATGGCCGGTAAGATAAAAATAATAGCTAGTGGTCCAAAAAGTAATGATGTAACTACCTCAACGGCAAATAAAAAAGTTCCCTGCTTGGCATGCCATTGGACAAAATCTGAGTCTCGACGAAAAAGCAAACCATAAAGACTAACAATCCAGATATAACTCAGAGCAGCTGTGACTTTATTCTTCTCTACATCTTGCAGATCCTTCTTGATTACTTTGGCCATAGTTATTTTGTTATTATTTATTTTTTATTGATAAAAAGTACAGTGCCCAGCCAACTTCCTAACGCTGCTAAAATCATAGCGTCTATCGGCTGGACAATTAAATTAAAAAAGGTCCAGAAAGCCACATGATCTAAGAATAACATGACGGAAATCACGACGCCTGTCAGTAAACCAATGCTCAAATTGATAATGTATACTCGTAAAGCATGAGCTCCTTGTCGACCCAGTAACCAACTACTAGCAATGAGTAGCAGTAGTAATACCGCCAATGACAAAAAATAAATTAAGCGCTCAGACCAGAACCAACCGCTTCCCAGCCAGCGCAACAGCCAATGCATGATCACAGCGACTAAAGTCCCCAATAAAATCATTAACCACCAAGGAAGAGCGACAGACGATATTCGTGGACGGTCCGAGCTCTCTACTACTTCTTCCAGCTTTATTGGTTGTAATGTTTCTTCAGAATCATCAACGATAGACTCGGCCTCAGGGTCAAGATATTTAATCTCTTGCGAAGCATCCATCATTGGTTCATCCGCTACTTCCTCAGCATTATTTTCGGTTATATTTTCACTCATAATCTGCCAATATTATACCACATTATTATGATACTTCGTAATAATTTCTGAAAAAATCCAACAAGATATACCACATAATAAAGCAACCAATTTTTAAAATGCCTCGAATGGCCGTCCGGCTGGTCCATCAGATAAAACTTTTTATTATAGACAAAAGCCGGTAGGATCTACCGGCTCGCCTTATACTCTGTCATCGACCTGATGCCGATTCTGTACGTCTGAGATACTCGTAATACTCGTCTTTGATCGCGTGCAAAATGGCACAAAATACGCTTGCCGGCAAGGATGTGTTTTCCGGCTCTAAGTCTCCTGTATCATGCGTGAGAGTCGCATTATTGATGCTGAGCAAGGCTGACATAGCATCATAGTTCTGACGAAACTTGGCTCGAATGGCCCGTTCGATCAGATAACGATGTTCTTCAGAAGCGTATGCAATAGCTCTACCTTGCCACCAGACGAATTTGCGTTCGGCTTCCTGACCAAGGCGTTTAGCTTGAGCACCGGCCAGACCAAAAGCTCTGATTCTCCGCTCATCACCATCAGGAAACTTGGTTCCTTGGATGAACCCCTCGACCGACAAAAGCCATACTCCATCGATCTCAAAAGGATCCTGAGAAAAATTGCTGAGTCGGCGACCACGTGCATCAGCTGACTTACTGGATACATTGATAGTCTCCATAGCCCCTCCGTGATA
>CAZASM010000043.1:0-5545 GCA_964487895.1 uncultured Gammaproteobacteria bacterium | reverse complement strand
CAATCGCCCAGGCTCAAACAGCTGACGGCGGTTTTGACCTGATTGGCAAGATACCTTGTGCTGGCGCTGGAAATTGCGAAATCCCTCAAATTATTAATGGTTTCGGCATTCTGATGAACTGGGCTGTTTCTATCAGCGGCGCCATTGCTTTACTGCTCTTTATCGTCGGCGGTGTTTATTTACTAGCCAGCGCTGGGCGGGCTGACTGGGTCAAACGCGGCAAAGATATTCTTGTCGGCACCAGTACCGCCTTATTTTTCATTTTCAGTAGTTGGTTGATTGTTAATTTTATTGTGACTTCGTTAATTTGTTTACCAAATATAAATAACAATAATAACCAATCACCATCTCAACAGCCATCTTCATGCAGAAATAGTCCTTTCAGATTAGATGCTGGGATCCAACCTATTACAGGCGATCAAAACGATCCCGATGTCTTTTGTCAACAAGCTAACCGTGAAGGAGTGCTTTGTGGTGGCCCAACTGTGAAAAATAGTATGATTTGCCATGATAATAAGTGTATTACTAACTGTCACTTCCAAAAAATTGGCGATGTAAATGACTATCAATGCCGACCAACCGCTGAATGCAACTTCCCTCCGGGCGGAATCTGTAGTAACTCTAATAACTGCCTTGTAGGCGCTAATCTCTGCCCACCGAAATCATATTTTAATGACACAAGCCCCAGAGAGTATGTCTGTTGTTATCCGCGAGAATAATATTAATTAACAAAGCCTTAATAAACCTCCGGACTATGAAAAAACTCTATCTACCAATTCTAATCTTTATGCTCTTACTAGCGGAAAAAACCCAAGCAGTAGCCTTGCCTAATCCGTTAGGTGATAGCGTGACTACTGTACCTCAACTAATCAACCGAGCAATCATTGCTATCTTAGGTATTGTCGGAGCTTTAGCTTTACTGATGTTTGTCTGGGGCGGTCTACTATGGATGACCAGCGCTGGTAATGCCGACCAAGTAAAAAAGGGACGCGAGACACTTGTCTGGGCTTCTATTGGTTTGTTAATTATTTTTGCTAGTTACTCTTTAGTGTCTACTATTTTCAGATCATTACTCGGAGCAAATTGAGTGAGTGCAAAATTTTTGCTATAATATACTAAGTTTTAAAAAATCTTGAAGGGAGGTGAATGAATGAAAAACAAATTACGTACATTAGCTTCTTTACCAGCGTTATTTATCGGTTGGACAACTACAGTTGCGCGTGCGCAAACTTCAATAGACGTTCCATCTTATACTCTCGGCACCGGTGATCTTAAAGAAACTATTGGTCATATCGTAGAAATAGTATTGAGCTTTCTAGGCATCCTAACGGTTCTAATTATTCTCCTCGGTGGTTTCAAATGGATGACTAGTGGTGGCAATGAAGAAAAAATTTCAGAAGCGAAAAAACTAATCAGCGCCGGTATTGTCGGTTTAGCAATTGTCTTGGCTGCTTATATTATCGCCGGTTTTGTCGTCAAAAGTTTAATAACCGCTACTTCCTAGTATTGTTATAGTCTAGACTATAACCCTGTACCGATCAGCCTTTGGCTGACGAATCTCAACAGTACAGGGTTTAGGTCTAACCTCTAGCTATCTGATGAAAAAAATATTTACTTTAATCGCCATCACTCTGCTCAGTCTACCATTGGCTAGCAAAGCTTTCGATTATGGTCTTAATACAGCTGCTAACAGCACGAGTCTGTCTCAAGTACCGGTTGAAGTTTTAGCTGCTAATATTGTCCGTATCGTTCTAGGTTTTGTTGGTATCATTTTTTTGCTGCTGGTTATCTATGCTGGCTTCCTCTGGATGGTTGGCGGCCGCGATGGTAACGAAGAAGCCATTAGTAAAGCCAAATCACTTTTGACCAACGCTACTATCGGACTCTTGGTCATTATTGCTGCTTACAGTATCACCTACTATATAACCTTCTACTTATTAGAGGCTAATAAACCTGCTGCAGAACCTCCAGCAGCAGTCGTCCCACCTTCACCATAAACATGAAGATCAGCAAACTCTCGTCCTTAGCTATCATATCAGCCCTGCTGCCAACTACGACCCTAGCAGCTGGTATTGATATCCTGCGAGACATTACCAAAACTGGTCAAGCTATCTATGGGCCTAATGCTCAACCTGCACCGCTGACAGTTATCATTAGCAATTTAGTGCAAGTTATTCTTAGTTTTCTTGGTATTATTTTTCTGCTTCTAATAATCTATGCTGGCATCCGTTGGATGACCTCCGAAGGCAATGAAAAAACTATCGAGGAAGCGAAAAACACACTTCGTTCGTCGGTCATCGGTTTGACTATAGTGCTTGCTGCTTACAGTATAGCTGCCTTTATCACCACCTCGCTACTAAAAGCTATTTAATTTAGTCAATTGAAAAACCTCCCCGTCGACACATCATGCTGATGCTTAACGGGGAGGCTGTTTTTATTTCTGCGATTCGCGACTAATGCTCGCGAATCGGGTCGCGTCCTGGATTCTCCACCAGGACGATCTCGAACTGAGGGAGCTCATCCGTCGAGGATCCCGGATAAATCTTAATCGGAACCTCCCTATGGTGGAGCCGACCAAACCGGTCCTGCCAACAATACGCCACCACATAGTGATGGCAGAGCAGGGAAGATGATACCCTCACCGGCAAAACTCCGAAAGGCTTGATAGGCCCTCCGAAAAACTTTTGGTAATTCGGCGACCCATCCTTATTCTGGGACTCCTTTTCGTTGGGAATCCAGAAAGCCGCCCGATGAGAGACGAAAGCCCCACTACCAGTCCCAGGATCCGGATAAATGAAGGGCTTAATCGTCACCTCGACGACCGCCGGAATCTCGCTCCGGATCCTACCCAGCCGCATCTGCTGACCAAACTGGTCAGAGTCGAGATCGCTCTGAGTGATCCAGAAAATGTGAGTTGCAGAACAGCCAGCCAGCTGCAGAATCAAGAACGCCAGAAAAAAAAGCCGGATATTCTTCACGGAACACCTCCAAGAAAAGGCCTATAGTTAGCCACAAAATAGTGGCACTTTGCCTAAAGATTAGGCGATAAAAAGGACATAACTATATTATTACATATTATTGATATAATGTCAATATAGCCTAGTTACCTTCTCTCCTCTACAATATGTAGATACTATGTTGAGTTTTTTACGTCAGCACAAACTTTCCCTTCTCTGGTTAGCTACATTAGCCTATGTGCTAACTTTTTTTTATTTAACTTGGTTTAAACTTGCTAATTTTGGTTATGATAATTTAGATTTAGCAATCTTTAACAATAGTCTATTTAATCTGACCCAGGGTTTTGGTTTGTCTAATGCTATTCATCCTCCTAGCTACTGGGGTGATCACGCTTCGCCCATATTGTTTCTTCTCGCACCATTGTACAGTTTAGCAACAACGCCACTCACATTGCTTTGGTTGCAAGTTATTTTTTTAGCTGCTTGTGTCTGGCCACTCTACCTTATTGCAGGCAATAAATTAACCCAAACTCAAACAGTTGCTGTTTGTTTTTTGTGGTTGGTTAATCCTATTTTGCACAACATGAGCATGTTTGAATTTAGCTTAGTTCCGTTTGCGATGTTTTTTTTGCTTTGGTCTTGGTACTGGTATGAGAAAAAAAACATTTGGTTCTGGCTACTCTTTTCATTACTAGCACTTAGCTGTCGTGAAGATATTGCTTTAGTAGCGATGATGTACAGCTTGATTGCTTGGTACGACAAACGAACTTGGATTTGGCGTTGGCTACCACTCTTTCTCAGTTTGAGTTGGTTTCTGACAGCACAAAAAATTATTCAACATTACGTTCTCAGTGGTAATTATAAATTTTCTATTTATTATCTGTGGTTAGGAGAAAGTTCACTACTGCAAATAATTCAACATCTACTTACTGTGGGCAACTTGGAATTATTTTTAGGTTTACTTTTCCCCTTATTTTTCCTACCGCTTTGGCGACCAAAATATTTACTTTTTTTACTAGCGCCCTTGGCTGCTGTCGTACTAACTAATGGTGGGGGAGGAGAATTAGTGTTAAAAAGTCATTATGGCGGTTTACTATTGTGGCCAATATTTTTAGCCTTGATTTTCTGGTTGCAGACAGGAAAAATACCAAAAAAAATCCAAAACTATTTTCCACAAAAATTATTTATCTTTGTTTTATTATTGCTATCTAGTGTCTATGCTAGCCTAACCTATGGATCTTTAATACCACAGTTTTTGAGAACAGATGATGTTAGTCGCAACCAATCTTACAGCGAAGCTCTCAAGCAAATTCCAGCACAGTCCGGCGTAGCAGCTACTTACTCCTTTTTATCTCCCTTATCATCACGACAGACACTACAAATGCTCCCTTATGCCTATGGTGGTAAAGGACAATTTGCTCTAACAAATTATGAAATTTCTGCCAACGTTGATTATCTGGCAATTGATTGGCAAGAGATGATTTACTCGCAAGCTCACTATCCTAGTAGTTATCCGCAATCAGTGAGTCATCAATCAATGCTAACTAATTGGCAAAAAATTACTAGAGACTTTAGTCCTATCTGGCAACAAAATAATATTATGATTATGAAACGTGGAGCATTAGCAGAACCTCTAGCAACTATTATGCCATCGACAGCACCGCAACTAACTATGATGGTCTCCCCAAGTAACTCCGGAGCAATCATTGCTATTGACGGACCACTAGCACCAAAAGAGTTCTTTCTGGAGGCCAGTCAGGGTGACCAAGTTTGGCGTTGGCCTCTCGCCTATGGTCTCTATGAACCAACGACAACTACCTCCACAATCTCTATAAACATGACGGTTAGTGTTCCAACGCTAGACAAAAAAACTACCAAGATCAGATTGTATTCTTGGCAAAATGGCCAACTAAGGCTAAGCGCGCTCAACTCTATTGCGTGTAGTTGGCCTGACCAAGAATTACTATTAGAACAGGAAATAAACCCTAAACCCTAGCGCAGCCATCACGGAATTACTTGATAGACAGCTCCGTACCGATGTGAGACTACTAGTGTCAGATATTTTTGTTGCTTCAGCCAATCATAATAAGCAGGATCTTCTCCCTCGCTATATAAAGTGGCAATATAGCTAATCTGGTTATCTATAAGAAATTTTTCTCTATCCATTCCTGTCATACCTGACCAAAACTCATTACTCTGCTGTTCCTTCAAAGCATAGTTAACTGTTTGATGAACATGCCCAATATAGACACGACGCCCTGTATAAGCTGGGATGATTAAATTTAAATCATTATGGGATGAAAGAATAATATCTTGCGCTGTTGTTCGCTGTTTTAATTGGTTTAAAGCTGCTTTCAAATCATCACTCATAAAATAGTTTTGATTAGCAACTAAATTAGGAAGCTGCTTCAAAGGCAACCAAATACTATACATGCCGCTAGCAAGCAATAAGGTGGCCGAAAAAGCGTAGAACAGCCCCTTACCGTAAATTGGTTTTAGGCTTGATCCCAAACAAAGCAAACCACGGTAAGCAACATAGCCAAGTGGTATCTGCCAAGCATTTGTAAAACGACGATTATAATCTAATG
>CAZASM010000042.1:0-5943 GCA_964487895.1 uncultured Gammaproteobacteria bacterium | reverse complement strand
AATGCCGTCGCTGCTACGGTATCATCAATGAAGGTTCTGATTTTGGCCGGAAGTCTTTATCAGACGGTGCCGGAAGCACCCATTGATTCTTCACAGCAGCAGAAGCAACAGAGCGAGCAGAAGGAGTGGATAAATACACGGCACATGTTTTCTTCCGACTACCAGAGAAGTTAAAGGTAATGATGCAAGGAGACAAGAACGCCATCTCTCTATCAGCAGTGTTAATTGCTAGTAATTTGATCTCTATCTTCTCTCCACAAACAGGGAAAGAGATGTTACACTTGGTTCGTAGTAGTCATAAACTTCTCAGCTTCTCTGTACATACTAATTAAGTTATGATAGATTGGTCAGTTAGCTCATTGTCAGATTGTCCGTAGTAACGATCTCTCTCACAGGAGGTGCTTATGCTGAAACGCATAGCGAAGAAAGCACTTGAGCTGCTTAAGGCTGCTCTTGCTATTGTCATCTGCTCGCTCAATATCGTTCCTGTTACATTCTTTCTCGAGAACAGGTTCGGTTGGCATCATGACGTCGCTGTTGCGGTCGCTATCGCTCTTGCTCTTTTCCTGTACATCTTCGGCTGGTTGCTGCCTGTCAAACGCGGCGTCTATGATCGACTTTGGCGTCGATCCGGTAGGTCGGCGACTCATTGACTCGTTCACTGAGAGGAGACGAGAATGAAAGGAGCCGTCGTCAAGCTGTTTAACATCATCACGATCGGTGGTGGCGGTTTCCTCACGATCCACGGGTCGTGGTTTAGCCGAGTGGTTGGCTGGGAGTGGATAGTTGGTTGCGCCTTCTTGCTCACTGGACTCGCGGTGAACGGTGTGCTACTGGTCAAGTGGTGGATCACTCCTCGTGTCTGAGACGTACTAGTTACGATCTCCTTCTTTTACCAAAGAAATGGAGCTTACCATGTTCCCGCTGTTGTTTACGTCAGGCGCTTTGGGCGAGAAGGTCAGTCCGGCAGGAGAAGTCATCGGCGTTCTTGTGATCTTGGCCGCGATTTTTGTGGCTATCGGTCTGATAGCATCTGCCATCGGCAGTTTCACGACCGACAAGAACTACGATGACCCTAGTAACGCTCGCCAGTTGTTGTAGAACATCACAACACGACGAATATCGAACGAAAGAGGCTCGTCGCCATGACGGGCCTCTTTACACTTAGGAGAGCTAATTATGGTATCCAGTTTTGAACTTTTATTCCACGATCTTCCTATCCATCCAGACATAGCTATGTCCTTCAACAAAACCTCGGCGTTTCAAAAAATCTACAATCGCCTTATCACCGGAAAGTGAAGCCCAACCATAGACATGGGTAATACCTCGCTGTTTCAAATCATCCAGACCAATGTCAAGTAGTTTGCTAGCAATACCAGTTTTTCTGTAGTGAGGATCAACAACCAAGTAAGTTAGACAGGCCCACTTATTCTTAGGGACTTCCATATCGGAAGTACTGGCATACAAAAAACCAGTTAATTCACTGCCTTTGTGAGCAACCAAAAATAGAGCTGTCGGATCTCTCAGGACAGCTTTCAACTCATCCGGTTCCATAAAGGAAAATTGTCCACTAACTTTTAATTCTGGAGTATCTTTGGCTAAAGCGTAAACCGTCTCAAAGTTAGAGGCTAAAGCTTTTCTAATGGCAATGTCAGGCATGTTGTTTAATTGACTCTATTAAATTTGAAAGAAAATCTGCTTGAACTTTCTGTGGTAAATCCTCTAGGTATAAATAAGGACAGAAGTCTTCAATTTCATTCACCAGCAGCGTATTATTTTTTAAACATAACATATCAACCCGCTGTATCCCGTAGCTCATAGTATTCCAGTCGACGAATCTTTGAGCTGAGGCTATCTCTTTCTTAGTTGGTTGATATACTTTAACGATATGATTACTCAATTTATTTTTAAATCGTAAGGCGTATTGGAAGGTATTATCGAGAAAATAAAAAGCAAGCTCCTCCGTAAAGGTAACAAGTGGTTGAACGATGTGAGATCGAGACTGCTTAACACCTTTAAGCGAAGTTACAATCTTGGCTCCGCTACCATCAGCACCGAAGACTGGCTTGATGATATATCTCCTCGCTTTGAGGTGGCCCTTTGCTCGAGCGATGGTATAAGTCGGTATAACCGGATAATCTTTTTTATATAAATCAATAAGATACTTCTTACCAAGGAGATCAGCCCTACCGTCGAGAGAATTATAGGTTATGATCTTTTTTCGTTTCCAGCGTTTAGCGATTCTTTCAAACTCTTTCTGGTAGACATGAGTCGGCCAGATATTGCGTATCAGGAATAGAATATTCTTACCCTCGTATTTAAGTGTGTCTGATGGATAGGCGAATTCAACAGTAAAATGCTTCTGAAGATGGTGGGATAAAAAGATATCCTCCTCAGGATCGCTATTGAAGGGGTTGGTTAACAGCAATAGTTTAGGCTTAGCTTTCATATATATAGTATAACATTTAATTAGCCAGAGTTATTTGTCGGTCGGTTATACTGATCTTACTTTTAAGCAGTGCTAATAACTCTCGTTTCTCCTCACTTGACCCTTCTTGGAGCAGATATTTCGCGTAAACTTTGATGTCCAGTTTAGTAAAGGCCACTGTATCATCAGTAGTATGTGTTAGATGTTGAAATTTATTGAACCGTGCAACTTCCGACTCCAATTTCTTCTTTAAGCCTAACCTATCTATATCTAAGGTATCAATCAGCCCAATCAGTCGTTTGATCAATTCATCTTCACGAATGTAGGTATTTTTACATTGCCTGTCTCTAGCCCGCGAACAACCATAGTAAATGTATCTTCCTTCAGTCCCATTGGTTAGTTTCTTAATCTTTTCTTCACCGATCATCCCAGAGCCGCATAAGCCGCAGATCATAAGTCTAGCGAAGGCAAATTGCTTCTCACCCCAAGATCTCTGAATTCTGGGAATCTGCTTTTGGGCTTCATCGAAGAGTTCTTTGGGGATAATCGGTTGATGTTTCCCGGTGTACCAATTCCCACTTTTCTTAGGATACTCATGAACTCCATAATAAAAGGGATTATTTAGTATCCTGAATATCGTGCTTAAGGCTAAATTTTTATTACCCTTGGTCTTAAAATTAATTTCAAACTTCAGCCAGTGATAGAGCTTCCGACCGCTCCAATGCTCATAGGCAACTTTTTCAAATATCTGCTTCACTATAGAAGATCTATCGGGATCAGGAATAATCTGACATTTCTTATCCATATTCTTTTGATTGAGATACCCGATAGGAGCAGGTCCTGGCCAAAGACCCATCTCAACTCTAGCTCTCATACCCCGCTTAACGTTAATCCCTCTGTTATCATTTTCCAACTTGGCCTGAGAGCCCAAGATCATCATTAAGAACTTATCATTGGGAGTATTACTAAATCCTTGTCCAAAGGTTCGAATTTCCAGAAGTAGCTTTTGATCCATCAGGTCTACGATAGCCCCTAAGTCTCCAGCATTTCTAGAAATACGATCAGGTGCCCACGTAAGTATGCCATTAAATTTCTCTTGTTTAATGTCCTCAACAAGCTCATTGAAGACTGGCCTTTGTCCAGTAGCCTTAGCCGAATGCGATTCACGTTTTATCTCTACAATCTCTAAATTTTCTCGTTCAGCTAGTTGAAGCATTTCTTTGATCTGGCTGTCTATGGATAAAACTTGTCGTTCTTCTGATTCTGAGGACTTTCTGGCGTAGAGACAGTACTTTACCTTAGAAGCTCCAAATAGCCCTTCTTTAGGCTTTACGATTGTATTACTAGGTATGGTAAGTATCTCCATATAAGGCAAGTTGATTACTTTCTCTATCCAGTCAGTACAGTACCGCCTGGGTTGAAGAAGTCTAGTAGGTAAGCTGTAGGTAACTAAGCTTGATTTTAAGGTCTTTTCAAGCTATTATTGTCGTGACAATTTATAGTCGCCTAAACTCGTTTAACAACGGGCATGGCGCAAAACCCCGTAAAGAACTTTGAGCTCGTCGTCAGAGCATCTTTACGGGTTGTCGTCCGAAAGGGCGGCAGGTATCCCGAAAGGGGTATCGCTGGCGGCGGGCTTTTGTTTTCCGCCAAATAATTATTTAGAAGGTTTAAATATATGCCGATAATTTTTGGATTACTTTTTTTCTTTTCACTACTACTCATGACCCTAGGTCTGATACGACCAGCAATATTCCAATGGTTTATGAAAAAAAATCCCAGCAGGAAGTTTATTAGTGTCGTCTTTGCTTCAATCGCCTTCATCTCATTTATAGGTATTGGCCTGACAGCACCGCAGACACCATCTCAATCAACTAAACCTGAAGACAATCAAGTTGTTACCAACTCCGCTGTTGAACCTACCATCCCAACTACAGAAACCAATACGGAACCAGAACAGATCACGGTTCCAGTTTCAGACAGCTCTGCAGATCCTAAGCCGATAGTAAAACCGGAAACTAACAGTAGTCTCTATACAATCGTTTCCGTTACTGATGGCGATACCTTTAAGGTCAGCATTGATGGTAAAACTGAAACTGTCCGCGCTATCGGTATTGATACCCCAGAAACCGTTGATCCGAGAAAGCCAGTCCAGTGTTTCGGCATCGAAGCTTCAAAACGAGCCAAAGCTTTGCTAACCGGCAAACGAGTCCAACTTCAGGCCGATCCTACGCAAGACAACCGAGATAAATACAGTCGGCTACTGCGCTACGCCTGGTTAGAAGACGGAACATTTTTTAATCAGAAGATGATCGCTGATGGCTTTGCTGTAGAGTACACCTATAATATCCCATATAAATATCAAGCTGAATTTAAACAAGCGGAAAAAGACGCTCGTACCGCCAAGCTTGGTTTGTGGGCAGACAATGCTTGCCCTCAGACTCAGACCAACACTAATACGTCAAATCCAAACCCAACACCTGTACCTGTACCACAATCATCGAACCATACTTTTTATACCAGTTCGTATTATAGCTCGTCCACCTATTACTGTGACACTGACGAAGTCTGGAAGAGTCTGTCTCCCAAATACCTCAAATCGTTCTCCAGCGAAGCAGAGTTGCTAGCAGCTTACCCTAGTAAGAAGTTACACGAGCCGTGTAAGTAGGCATTACGCAGCCCATCAGACAGACTAAAATTGCTTATACCAATACCCGCGGCTCAAAGATAGCGGTTCTGGTCTGACTTTGCTCTGCCATGCTGATAGATCTGGCGAACTTTTATAACGATTAACGGCAAACTGAATTATCATAACCAAAGCGTCAACCAGATCGTCGTGCTTTTCCGAGCCAAAGCCGATCAGTTGAGCGATGAGCTGTTCAGCTCCTTGCTTAGGGAACAGCACATTGCCTGCTTGGATATACGGACTTACTAATGAAAGTCTACCCCGTTTATCCATGGCAGTATGCATGATTGGCTCTACCAGAAAGCGTTCTTCCTGCAGCTTCTGAATCAAGGCCTGCTGATAGCCATTACTTTCTATCAACAGTCTCGTTCTCTGACCGCCGCCCAAGGTCTCTGATATCTTTCTAATAATTTCTAGCTGAGCTGGGAAAGGCAGCCGAGCATTTATGGGCTTGGGCATAATAAAGATCTTAATAGTTTTGCCGGAGCCAAATACCTTGGCCGAAACAATGGCGGTGCAGTCAGCGCTTTGCTTTTCGGAGATTGCAGGGTCAACAGCTGAGATAGCTTCTCGGAATTCATTTTCTTCTTGTTTCGTATCTAGAATAGTATCGTAGTAGGTAATCCATTGAGGATAAATCACCTGATCCTCGTCAGGTACAATCTGTAGTAGATACTCCCGTTGCCACGCTTGGACACTGCCGGTTCTGCGCCGTTCGGCATCCACCGCTTCCTGATCAGGGTACTTGCCGGGCCAGAGGATCTTCTCATCTTTGATTAAAGGATATTCCAGATACCTGCCGTTATACTGCTTATCTTCTATGGCTTTT
>CAZASM010000041.1:0-6347 GCA_964487895.1 uncultured Gammaproteobacteria bacterium | reverse complement strand
CCGCATTAAAAACTGCAACGCCATTCCCCGTTAATCCTTCCACAATTTCGTATTGGTTGTATACCAATTAATCGTTTGTTGCAAGCTATCATCGAAATCGGTTAAAGGCCTCCAACCAAGTTTTGTTGTTGACTCTGAAGCATCAATAGCATAACGCCAATCATGACCTTGTCGATCGGTCACAAACTCAATTTGACTTTCATCCTTACCCATTAAAGTTAAAACTCTCTTGGCTAATTCCAAATTACTTAATTCTGTTCCACCACCAAATAAATACGTCTCACCCATTTGTCCTTTCAACAATACAGCTTCGATTCCACGCACATGATCCAACACAGCAAGCCAATCGCGCACATTACTACCATCACCGTAAACCGGTATTTTCTTATCTTGTAGTAGATTAATAATCATCAGAGGTAAATACTTTTCAGGAAACTGATATGGTCCATAATTATTACTGCAATTACTAATGGTTATTGGTAAGCCGTAGGTATGATAATAGGCGCGAACAAAATGATCAGAAGCAGCTTTGGATGCTGAATATGGACTTCGCGGATCGTACGGGGTCGTTATACTAAATAGTCCGGTCTCGCCTAAAGCACCGAAAACCTCATCAGTAGAAACATGATGAAAGTGTTTAATAGCTAAATTTCTAGCAACATCTAACAAGACTGCTGTACCAAGAACATTCGTTTCGACGAAAGCTAGTGGATTAGTAATCGAATTATCAACGTGTGATTCAGCAGCGAAATGAACAACAACATCCACTCCTTGCATTGCTGCAGTTACAGCTTGACGGTCAGTAATGTTACCTTTGACAAACTGATAGTTCTTATTAGTCACAAGGTCTGTTAAATTCGCCAAGTTGCCAGCGTAGGTCAGTGCATCAAAATTCAGCACCGTATCTTCAGGGTGCTGCGCTAACCAATAGCGGATAAAATTACTACCAATAAACCCTGCTCCGCCTGTGACTAATAATTTCATACTAAGATAATTGACGTTTGATAGCCGCGGCGGTTTGCACTGACTCATCAGCTTGATACTTCATTGTTGGCCAACCAACAAGACCATCATTGAAACTTCTAGGTATTAGCTGAATGTGGAAATGTGAAACATCAGTACCAACAACCGAGACCATAACAAAGTCACAGCTAAGTGCTGATTTCATTGCCTGCATAATATGTTGGGCCAAAATAAACGCTTGACCCAGTAACGCTTCCGGCATATCAATCATCATCTGGTGATGTTCTTTTGGGATGACCAATGTGTGTCCTGGGCGTACTGGATTGATATCCAAAAATGCTAAAAAATGATCGTCCTCATAAACCAAATCGCACGGCAAAACGCGAGCAATAATCTGACAAAAGATACAATTATCCATGTTATTTTTTTAACCCAGCACCGTCCTTAAGATAGTCGATCACCGGGAAATTAATAGTCTATGTTTAATGAGAAAATACTAAGGTTTACTGTTACTGGTACTGGGTTTATCTTGATAATGTGAGCTAACCCAAATTACTAAAGCCAAAATACCAATAACTATCAACCCTGCCTGCCACAAATCAACCTCTAACCACCTTGTTACCAGCTTAACAAATAGTAAGGCCAAAGCCAAGCTCCAAATAAGGTAATATATTTTGACCCAGAGATTAGAGTGATAGGCAGGTCTGACTAGCAGTACCAGCACAATCAAAATTAAGGCTAAGAACAGAACTAGTGAAATGTCCATATTGTTACTAAAAAACCCCGGCTTAAACTGTTCCAATAACAAAGCGGTAATATAAACTAAACTAGTCAAGATAGCTGCATCTATAAGGAACGATTGTTTAATGACTTTGTACCACATATAATAATTCGTTGATTAACGCTTGAGCTATCTCTTGCCAAGTTCTCAGTGGTGGTTTGTACAGCTTAACCTCAACCGATTTTAAACTAATATCATTACCTTGATCAACATAGTTTGGAGCTGAAATAATGAATCGGATGGAGCGTTGATTAACATAAGCTTGAGACAAGTCAAAAGCTGTGCTGGTATGACGGATTTTATTATCATCAATCGTTGGTGAGGTATAGCCCGCAATGACATAATCAACATTGACTGCTGGGTCAAAATTCTTCAGCTTAATTACCTCGGGATTGAAAAATTGTTTCTGATCAAAGTAAAAAAGACCATCACCTTGAATCATTAGATCGTTTCTAGGCAGTGTGATGCTAGCTAACCCAATGCGTGAAGTTGCAAAAACTTCTTGATGTGTGGTTCCAATAGTGACTGATTTACCATCTACTAAGACGGTCTGTAAACCGCGGGGATGAGCAGTAGAAAAACCGATGGTTCGAGCAGTAGTGAAAAGATTTGTTGGATCAGTATTGAGTTTCGGTAAACCGTCTTGATATTCAGGATTATTCGCCAGATACAAAGCGTCAATGAAAGCAATTACTTGCTGTTTAGTTCGTATCTGCGTAATGAAAATATCATTATTAGTTTGCCACTCTAATTTATATACCCCTTCAGATAATCCTGGTAATGAAACATCCAGTGAACGGACTACGCTAGCACCGACACGATCGCCAACTTGACCATCATCAGCTAAATTGTAACGTTTAATTTCATTACCTTGCCAATCTTTCACTACTAATGTAACTATATCCGGTCCAACAGTACGATTGAAATCCACAACATCAAAATGCCATTCCAACGGTTCCTGCTTCACATATGTATACAAAGACCACTGTCCACGAATCAAACGATCAATTGTCGTATCGGTAGTTGTCGCTTGATACTCTGGAAGAACATACCTCTTTAATAAATCAAAATTGTATGCCGCACTATTAAGGTTATAATAATTGGTTAAATAATCATTAATAGTGGTGAAACGAGCCTGTCTTTGCCACAGTGTAGTATCTCCGGCTTCAATCTTGGACCACTTTAATTGATCAAGATTAGTGTTTTCTAATGGATGTAGCTCATATTGCCAATCACCCTCGTTAGCAACCTGCAGACCTAGCTGAACTAAAGACTGTCCACTATTACTATAATCCATTTTGACTACTGCTTGTTGATAATCTTGAGGGTAACGCAAGCTAAAATAGACTGGTTCTGCTAAAATCTGCTGTCCCTCTACTCCGGCTTGGGCCAACCGATTAGCAGGAAAAAAACGAGAAATAACTGGAGAATCTTGGGAAAAATCATATTTAATTAGACGTACTCCACTGGGATTCAGATCAATAATTGCTATAGCAATAAAAAAAATCGGTGGCAAGATAAATAATAAAAGACGAATTAGTTTATTCATTAGAGATCGTGTTTAAGTTAACTGGATAGACCGAAATACCTTCTTGGTCAAAAAGTAATGAGCCAAGGCGCAAATTATATTGCTGCCAATTTGTTTGTAACGCTGCTAATTGTTCGGAATTCAAACTTGGTCTGACGTAATATATAGTTCTTTTTTGTTCTAATAATTCTTCTGCTGCTTGAAGATAGTGATTATCTCCCTGAGGTACTAGAACCGTATAAGCGGGCCAAAGATATTTATCGGCGCGTTCAGTGAGAATTATTGCTTGAGATGGAACTTCCTGTTTTATTCTGCTAGCAATTCGATCGTAACTCAATAGATCTTGCCGTTGCTTCCGCCAACTCTCCTCACCACGTAAAACAGCAGTTTGCGCCGAAAATAAAATCAAAACAATAAACACGCTAGCTAACCATAATCGCCGTGTTCGTGGTAGCAATTCACGTCCAATTGATAAAATGAGCCAACTAAGATAAGGCAAGCCAAAAACATAGACAGGCAAAAGATATCGTACATAAGAGATACCGATAGTGACTGCTGCAGGATTTGGATTATCTGTTAAGGGCCAACTACCATAATAAACTAAAAGGTATAGACTCAAGGCTGACCAACCCAGAAAATAGTACTGATGACGTCGTTCAACAAAATGTCTACGTGCTAAGAGATAACCCAGAACTGTAAATAGTGTAAAAGGCCACATCAACACAATGACGAAATTCCACACTACGTACAATATTAAGCGCGGATGAAAACCGAAAGGCAATAAAAGTTGCCAAATATTCAACATACCTCCAGAGCCGATACGTTGAGCAATAGAATAACCTGAGCCCAATATTAATTGTCTCATATCTAAACTATGTGAAGTAACCAAGAGTAAAATAGGAACACTCCCTAGCAACAACCACAGTAGCGACGACCAAAATAATCGGCGTCGTTGTATCAGTAGATACATTATGGTCGCACTAGCAACCCAGACTACTTCTGATGGACGCACTAGCAAACAAATGCTAGTAAAAAAAGTTGCTAGAATGAAATGCCGCGGTTTACCATCCTTGCTCATCTGATGCCAATAGTAGATAGCAATTATCAAAAGGCTAATAAAAAGTATATTAGGCAACAGACTGCGGTCAGTGTAATACCACCAAGCCGGATGGATTGTTAATAAAGCTGCTGACCACCAGGCTGTTTGGCGACCAAAGATACTTTTGATTAGAAGATAAAAATACAGTACTCCTAGAGTACTGATGATAGCCGTCCACCAAACAAGCGATAACAAGCCAAAGATTGAAGCTAACAGGCCATAGAGATAGATTAAACCCAGAAAGCCAGCCGGTATTATGGAGTTGCCTATAACCACGGCGCTTCGAGGAGTCAAAAACTCACGTAAAGTTGAGCTATCAGCAGGGAAAACAGGCTTCTGACCATCTGCCACCAAGCGAGCGAAGTGCCAGTTTATATTGGCATCTGGCGACTCCCAAACCTGATTCTGACCACCCTGCCACACCATAGTCAAATGCAGACCCAAACTCAAAATGAGGATCAAGATTAGCCCCCAATTACTCATCAGATAGATACGGAAGAGTCGAACCATAGTCTGTAGTATAGCAAAAACCCCTTTGTCTAAACAGTCACCTATGATAAAATTGACCTCAGTATGATATTCGTTGGCTTATCTCTTGTATCCTTTATTTTTATCCTCATCCCTTGGGGGAACGCTAACTGGCACACTATTGCAGGCCTAGTTTTTATTACTATCCAGAGTCAACTGTTAGGATATAAGTATTTCCGCTACAAGACTCCCTGGTTTCGCTGGCTATTAGGCCTACTACTATTTCTCAGTCTTATTATTATCGTTGGATCGCTGTTTTTTTACGGTTACAATCTTTCTTCAATCTCGCTTTATCTAATATCTTTAATAGCCCCTCTAGCATTAATAATCCCATTTAATGCTAACAAAACTACCCCAGCACTAACAAACAATAGTCCCGCAAATTTTAAAAATATTATTGTCATTGGTTTTTTGACTACCGTTTATCTATTACTGTTCGTTTGGACAGTCATTATTTTGCTCAACCACCAAACTGTTGAACCAGTTCAAACTCCTTGGTTACAAGTACTACCAAAAAGTATCTTTGTCTTGTATTTTTTACAATCAGCGGTCGTCATTGCAATCAATCTTATTGCAGTGAAATATCGAGTATTAATTAATAGTTTACATTTTTTTCTTAGTTTTGGCGTTTCGCTCTTTGTCTATCCACTTGGTTTCGGTTTTGATCCCTTTATCCATCAGGCAACGGAGCAGATAATTGCGGCCACTGGCACACTAAGTCCAAAACCTTTCTATTATATTGGTCACTACAGCTTAATCGTTTGGCTAAATCAGGTACTACAGATCTCGTTGACTCAATTAGATCGTTGGCTGGTACCAACCTTGGCAGCACTCAGCTTACCAACTATCATCTTTCAAGCCTTCAAAGAAAATTTTCACAATCAGTCAAAAGCTATTCAGCTCCTACCACTGGTATTTTTAACTATTCCTTATGCTGCTTTCATCCAATCAACACCCCAAGCCTTATCCGTACTTATCTCCCTAATAACAATTTTTACTGCCCTTTTTTATATTAACCGCCAAGGAATCAGTCTGACTTTTATCATCATTCTTTCTGTCGCGGTTCTAGCCATTCACCCTTTGTCTGGTATCCCGATGATTTTCTTCTCCATCTTACTAGGCCTGTATCATCGTTTCTGGCATCGCCAAGGAATTTCCAAATATATGCGGGTTGTTGGTTATGGTTCATTGACAGCACTAGCGGCTGTGATTTTACCGCTAACCTTCTATCTCAACTCGTACTTATCACGAGCTACGTCATCCTCAGCGACAATAGTTAGTACAGAAAACCCCACCAACACGCCAGCAATTTTTAATACTTCTTACCATGCTTTTGTTCGTCTAGAGGATTTAATCTATCTTTTGGGTAATAATACCCGAATGTTCCTACTGGTGTTGAGCGCTATTAGTCTCTTCTTTATGATTCAGAAAAAACGTCTGCACTATTT
>CAZASM010000040.1:0-7042 GCA_964487895.1 uncultured Gammaproteobacteria bacterium | reverse complement strand
GTCAGAAAGATTTGGCTATTGAATTGCAGAATCTCATTCCTCGATTGAAGGTGCGCTGGCTGAAAGATAAAATGCGCTTAGTATCCCAAGCGATTGAAGCAGCAGAAGCCACAGGAGACAGAACCCAGCTTGATCAATTAACCTTAGAGTTTACTCAACTTAGTTCGCATTTAGCAAGTTATCTAGTATAAGATTTCATGCCAACCAAAAAAAAGAAGACAGTGAAGAAAGTCGCGAAGAAAGTAGTGAAGAAAGTTAAGCGTCATTCTGTCAGCGCCAAGCACGCTACCAAACCCCGTAAAGCTAAATCAGCTGCGGGTATTTCAGTTACGCCAAAAAAGAAAATTCTTTGGAATCAGGTAGCAGTTGATTTACTCTTACAAAAAGGCCGCAGTCGTGGCTTTGTGACCGAAGAAGAAGCGCAGAGAAATTTTCCTGAGTTGGAACACTACGTTGAAGTTTTCGAAGATTTTCTTGATAAGCTAGAAGAAGGCGGAGCGCAGATGCTTTCGGTTGAAGGCGGTATCCTTGATTTGACGAATAACGATAAGTCGGAGAAAATTTTGACCTCAGCTGGTCTTGGTAGTGACAAGAAGCGTTCAGACTTAACAGATATTTCTGCTGACTCGATTCAAATGTATCTACGTGAGATTGGTAAAGTGCCTCTACTATCATCTGATGAAGAGATTGTCTATGCTAAGCGTAAAGAAAAAGGCGATATGGAAGCTCGTCGCAAGTTAGTAGAATCAAACTTACGTTTAGTTGTCAGTATTGCTAAAAAGTTTACCGGACGTTCACTAACTTTATTGGATTTAATCCAAGAAGGTAATATTGGTTTGTTTCGCGCTGTCGATAAATTTGATTATCGTAAAGGTTATAAATTTTCTACCTATGCTACTTGGTGGATTCGCCAAGCGGTGACTCGTGCTCTGGCTGACCAATCACGCACTATTCGTATTCCAGTACACATGGTTGAAACTATTAACCGTTTCCAACAAGTTCAACGTCGTTTGATTCAGGATTTAGGACGTGAACCGTTGCCAGAGGAGATTGCTTCAGAAATGGGCGAAGAGCTAGACAAGATTCGTCATATTATTAAAATTTCTCAAGAAACAGTTTCTTTGGAAACTTCAGTCGGTGATGAAGGTGATGAAGATAGTACCTTGCAAGACTTCATTGAAGATACTAAGACTATCACGCCAGATCGCGTGGCTTCACTACAACTTTTGAAAAATCACGTAGCGATGATTATCCGCGACCTGAGTCCACGCGAACAGAGAATTTTGGAAATGCGCTTTGGTTTGCACGATGGCATTGCCCACACTTTGGAAGAAGTCGGTACCGAATTCGGCGTCACGCGTGAACGTATTCGTCAGATTGAAGCTAAAGCTTTGGAAAAGATTCAGCAACATGGGAGTATGGATAAGCTGAAGGACTATTAGGCTTTGACATTTTTCTCAATTAGAGGTATAAAATAGCAGTTACCTATTAGCAGTAATTGGTAACTGTATTATTTAACGCGGGGTAGAGCAGTCAGGCAGCTCGCTAGGCCCATAACCTAGAGGTCGCCGGTTCAAATCCGGCCCCCGCTACCACACGACTCGTCGTACAGTTATATACCCTAATATCTTATGAAAAAAAATTGGTGGGTTTATATGGTGCGTTGTAAAGATGGAACTCTCTATACTGGTTGCACTAATAATCTCGATCAAAGAATCCAAAAGCATAACGAGGGTAAAGGAGCAAAATATACCAAATCGCGAAGACCTGTTAGCTTACAATATTCAGAAAAAGTTAGAACACATTCGAAAGCTTTGAAACGGGAGATAGAAATAAAAAAATTGGATAGATTACAAAAGACAGAATTGATAAAAAGTGGCGCGACGCTCAGCGTCGCAGCAAAAAAGCCACGCTCAGCGTGGCGACGTAGCTCAGTTAGTTAGAGCGCGGGACTCATAAGCCCGAGGTCAGTGGTGCAATTCCACTCGTCGCTACCAAATCACCAATAAGGATACTAATGTATCTCTTTTTTATTTTTCAACACCCTTTGAAATAAGCTTCTATGATAGAACTCGTCTCGATTGGCATGACCAAGTAACGTACTGGGCTGTCTTTTGATTTTAAAAAAATATCGTGCTAGTATCTATATGTTTTAGTCAGGAGAATAAATTAATGAATACCTTTCTCGATAAATATATTTTAGCTTTTGTCTTGCCACTTGGAGCGGCAATGGTTGGCTGGTCAGCGATTCTAGGGCGTGACAGCGCTATTGATGCTAGTTTGCAAAATTCGGTTATGTATTTCTTATTTTTTGCGCTTGTGCTATTGGTATTTTCAGGAATCTTAGCACTACATCGGCAGGTTACTTTACTACAAGGTATTTCTATCGCGATTTCACTGGTAATGGCAGGTTTGGCAGGAGCTACCAGAAGCGAGAGCTTTTATAAACTATTCTTCATTATTATCGCTGCGCTTATGTATAGTCTCATGGATGCTATTTCCCGATTTACCCAGCGACAAAAGATCACCTTCGCGGTGCTGTCATATCTGTTTGTAGTAGGCGCACTTCATATAATCATAGGCGCTACGTTACAATCTCTACCATGGCCAATCGCTTGGCTTATTATCTTTAGTCTGCTCCCATATCTAGCTTGTTTTGCTCTGGTGAAGGCGTCGGATCATTTTCCGCTAACAAAGTTATAGTTTTTTTTAAGATACTCCGATGACAGATCTCATCCTGCTTGGCCTGACCAAGTAAGGTAATGGCCTGTTTTTTTGCTTGCTCAATAATAGTTCTCAGAAGTGATTGCAGTTCAGGCTGTTGTAACTGTTCAGCATAGGCAACGACAAATTTATCCCAATCGTAACGCTCAGAGCCCCAGTTGATGATCAGTTCTAAAGGACTACCAAGTTCAGGGAACCAGAGGTCCATGTCGGGATAGCCGGACTTGGGTAGATAGCTGCTGATGAACAGTCGCAGACCGTCACTGGCTTCGCGAGGTTCAGAGACTGATTTTGTTTGGATCATCATGAGGATTAGACATAGTATGTTTAATGATACTCGCAGCTGAGAGTAAGACAACTATGGTAGCTAACAGTGTGGCTATCAAGCGTGTAGTCGTTGTCAGCGGAGCTAGGAAAAACAGCAGAACTAAAACAACCTGCACAGACATTTTATATTTACCAAAGATATTAGCTCCTAGTGGTTTTTTTATACCGCGACGTTCTAATATCGGTTTCAGAATCACGCTGATGACAATAAGTGTTAATTCTAAGCCCAATATCAAACCGATTAAAGCTAAGGAGATATAGTACGGTCCGAGTAAGCAAACTACTGGTAGGATCATAACTTTATCTGCGAAAGGGTCTAGCAGTTTGCCTAAGGTAGTGACCTGATTGGTTGCGCGCGCTAATGGTCCATCGATGAAATCTAATAGTGCAGAAAAGATAAAGACAATCAGTGCGAGTGTTTGATGCTGATTGAGTAATAAATAAATAATTGGTAAAGCTAAAAATAGTCTCAGAAGACTGAGATGTGTAGGAGTGATCCAACGAGGAATATATTTGACTAGTTGTCGAGCGAGGCGTTCTTTAGTTTGGTAGAAGCTCATGAAACAAATTGTATCAAACGAATTAAGACGAGAGTATAGAGACCGGCTAACAGATCGTCGCTAATAATACCATAGACTCCTGGAAGATTTTCCAGCCGTTTAATACCGAGTGGCTTTTTGATGTCAAAGAAGCGGAAGAAGATAAAGGTTAAGGTGTAGTAGAGAAGGGCGTGAGGTATGAGCCAGATTAAAACTAAGCTAGCAATAGCTTCGTCGCTGACCACTTCTTTGGGATCAAGTTGACTGCTGATCCGGCTATAGAAATAGGTTGCTAGGGTCAATAGCACGACAGCGATTAGAATGGTCCAGCCACTCAGAGGTAGATAGAGTCGTGTGACATAGGCGACAATAAAAACAATGGCAGTGGCAATCGTTCCGGAAGCTGGTAGATAGCCGACGCGACCAAAGGTGGCGCAGAGCTGAGCAATTTTAGTCATGCGGCTTCAAAACTAAAAGTTTTTCTTTCAGCACTTTGATGGTAATACTGTCTTTGGTGCTTTCGAAATAGTCGCCATCAATCTGCGGATAGGTAGTGCCCTGAGATTTAATAATAAACTCAGAACCATGGCTGATGATTAAGTGTTTATGTGGCTGTTGATGGAAAAAATAAAAAAAAGTAGCTTCAAAAAAACTCCAGAAACTTTTGTTCGTTGCTACGGTTAGTTCAAATTTACCATCTTTCAGATCAGTGATTCTTTTTGGACTCAGTCCATAGAGTCGGGCAGTGTTGACGATAAATAGACTATTGCCCTCACAGCTGAACTGTTCGCCATCGACTGTGAAGTGATACTTATTTTGAGGCACTTTGCGATCAAGGAAAAAAGATAAGATATAGCTCATGAAACCAAAATGCCGTTTCAATGATTGTTGAGCTCCAAGTATGCGCTCAGCGACGTAGCCAATACAGAACGCATCAAGAAAGTAATGTTCGTTATTAATCAGTCCAATATCGATGCGCTGGACCTGTGCTTGGGGTATCAATTTAATAGCCCGCCGGACGTTGCGTGGTAGACCGAGACTCTGCGCTAGCATATTTGCAGTACCAATCGGAATAATGGCCATAGGAGTCTCGAGATTATTTTTTAATAAAAATGTAGCAACTTGGCGAATCGTGCCATCACCACCAGCGACAATGATCAGGTCATAGTGCCAATGTTCTGCTAGGTGACGATCGGTGAGGAATTGCTCGTAGTTTTTGAACTCCAGATGATAGTCACGACGGCTCAATCCTGTTTTGATTAAAAAAGCTAAACGGTTGTGACGTCTGCGGCCAGAAGCTAGATTATAAATGACTAATACTTTTTTCATCTTATATTACCACCAGACTTTTTTAATTTTGAGAAAATAACCAACAATATTAGCTAGAGGATGCATAATGAGAGTGATAATGATAGCGATCCAAATACGATTACTGTGCCAAGGGAAAAGCCACCAAGTCGCCAAGATAGCTCCCAGCAGAAAATCTAATTGGTCGAAGACTGGCCAAGACTGACCAGAGCTAATGTGCACTTGGCGTTTGATGAAACTTTTTATTATGTCTCCCAGGAGAGCTCCGAAGCCGAGTAGTAGTCCAAAGACAAACCAGTTGATCTGGAAAAAATTGATTGGACTTAAGCCGCGAATCCAACCTATTTGGTAAAAGACAGACTGCAAACCACAAGTTAAAATTGCCGCTAGACAACCGATTAATAATCCTCTCCAAGTTTTACCAGCGCCAAAAATTGGTTGACCTAAGAATTTTTGATTATTATCTAGAGGTTTGTTGAGACTGGGCCAGAAATTTAAACGTCCGGCAATGACGGGCGCCATGTTGGCCACATAGGCTGGGAGCAGTAGATAGATGGTAGAGAGGATGAGATTAAACATAAACACTTCTCAAAACTTCTAAAGTTTTCTCAGCTGTTTTTTGCCAGGTAAATTTTTCAGCCCACAGAAGTCCATTGGTGATTAGCTGTTTGCGCAAGTTTTCATCTTGAGTAGCACGACGGATAACTTCTACTGTACTGGTTACTACTTCAGCGTCGGTCAGTAAAGCATGACCGCCACAGATTTCTGGTAAGGAGGTGACGTTATTGATAACTACTGGCGTACCAACTGCCATCGCTTCTAACGGTCCGAAACCAAAACCTTCATATTTTGCCAAGTGCACGTAGGCACGTGCTCCTCGGAGATAAGCAAACTTTTGTTCTTCACTGACCCAACCAGTTCTAATGACGGCTGAAGTGAGATTTTTTTCTTGGATCATTTTTTCTGCTTCGTCCCAGCCACGACTAGTGTTGCCGATTAAATATAGTTTATAATCACGTCCCCAATCAGTTGATCGGACAGCATTGAAGGTTTCAATCAAACGCACGATATTTTTTTTACTTTCCAAACGTCCGACGTAGAGGAGATAAGGTTCAGTTGTTGGGGCCGAAACTTGATTGGAAGTAGCAATGACGTCCCAATTTAAACCAAGATAAATGATGGCGATTTTATCTGCTGGAAATTTATAATATTTAATTATTTCTTTTTTAGAAAATTCTGAGACAGTAATAATTTTTCGACAAAACCATTTGGCCCAGTAGGATGCTAAGCGGAGGTAGAGTCGACTTTTTTGAGATAAGTCATGTTTGTAAACCTCATACGCCACGTCATGGATAGTAGTAACTGTTCGCTTCGCTGAGATGAAAGGTATAATGCTAGCAGGTATAAAGAGGACATCTGGCGGATTAACCAGCACTTCTAGAGATAAACGTATCTGAGTCCAGAGGTAAATGAAAGGCCAACGGAGCTGTCGATATTGCACGTTGGGGCCGAGGTTTTGTAAAGCCGGTTCAGGAGCTGTATTGAAATACAAGCGAAAGGTGACGTCAGGAGCTTGTTTGACCAATTCTTTGATTAAAAAAAAGCAGTACCATTCTACGCCGGTTTTCTGGGGTTTATTCGCTCTGGTGGCATCTATACCGATAATCATAGTCGAAGTATAGCTATTTTAGCAAAAAAAGCCAGTTTTTGTAGCTTTTTAACATTGACAAAAATCAACAAATTTTGTATCTTTAGCAAGTTATTTTATTTGCCGCCGTGGTGAAACCCTGAACTACGTAGAGTTCAGGGCCCCGTACCCTCCGTGGTACGGGGTTGGTCTCAATATAAACAGGGTCATTAACAATTAGAATTTGTGAAAGCTATGTATTTCGTTTATATTTTACAAGATCAATTAAGTGGTAGATTATATACAGGAAGGACTGAAAATTTAGACCGTCGTTTAAAGGAACATCAAGATCACAAGACCTGGACAACTGCCAGAATGAAGAATTTAAGACTGGTTTTTTATGAGGCTTTTCTTGTTAAGGAAGATTCAATTCGGCGCGAGCTATATTTAAAAAGTACAAAATGAAAATCAACATTGATATTGATGCTACGAGAATCTTTACAAATCACATAAACAT
>CAZASM010000039.1:0-7488 GCA_964487895.1 uncultured Gammaproteobacteria bacterium | reverse complement strand
GTTGGTCAATTTCGTTATCATAGTAAAACGAGGTTTCTCCACTGGACCGAAACCGACGAAAGACTGAACTGTTTTACCACCATACCCTCCTATTTCAGCTACTTGCGCTGTGCCGGTCTTACCAGCTATGTAGTAGCCCGGTACTCCAGCTTTTTTACCAAAACCATTATCCACGACACTGACCATCATAGCTCCGACTTGGCTCGCTGTTTGCGGCTTGATGACTTGACGTAACACTTTTGGTTCATTTTTTACTACCCGACCATCTGGATAACGAGCTTCTTCCACAATATATGGTTGCATTAGCTTACCTTCATTAGCTAAGACATTAACTGCATTGACTAACTGTAAAGGTGTGGCGGTAATACCTTGGCCATAAGAAGCAGTGGCTTTAAAAATCGCGCCGTCTTTCGCTAAAGAAGTAATATCGCCTTTCATCTCTTGGTCCAACTGAGCATTATATAACTGACCAAAACCAAAATTTTTGACATATTTTTCAAATGTTTTATTGCCCACATCTTGTGTGGCGAAGATCATACCTGTATTTAGTGACTTCTCCAAAACTCCAGTCATCGTGACTAAACCGTGAGCTTTTTTATCCGAGTTTTTAATAGAATAGGTGTCCAATTTGACTACTCCAGTATCCTCGTAGGTCGTCGCTGGAGTAACTTTACCACTATCAAGAGCCACTGCCATAGCCACTACTTTGAAAGCTGAGCCAGGCTCATAAGCTTCATAAACGGCATTATTATTAAAATCATTAACTTGTTTTACTTCACCGTAATTATTTGGATCAAAACTTGGACTATTACACATCGAAAGAATACGTCCGGTAGCAGTCTCCATCACAATCAAACTACCATTCTCAGCTCCCAGACTGGCCACTGCCCGATCAAGTGCCCGACAGGCTTGGTATTGGATAGTACGATCAATAGTCAATACCAAATCAGCACCATCGACGACATTACCAGCAGTATCTGCGTCAGCCACTAAGCCGTTTTTCAAAGTTCGCTCAAACTTAGAAGTGACACTTTGCCCTGACAACTCCTGATCCCAATAAGCCTCAAGTCCATAGATACCTTGTTTCTTATCAGCCCGCGCACCATAGAAACCCAAGAGCTGCGCGCCAATATCTTTGTCCGGATAGTATCTCCAGATCTCTTTTTTGTAATCAATACCTGGCAACGATGTTTGTATCTTTTTAACAGAAGCTAACTGTTCCTCTGTTACTTTATGTTTGATTGGTTCATAATTATCAGCAGTTTTTTTTAGCCTTTCAATAATATCCTCTGCGCGTAAATCTAATGCACCAGCTAAAGCATCTGCGGTATTTTGTGGTTGCGTGATCTTCGCTGGATCGACGTAGACTTCATAATAAATTTTATTCGCAGCCAGTGGATAGAGGTTCTCTCCTGCCACGTTGGTATGATCACGAGCAAATATTTCTCCTCGCGCTGGATCAACGGTAGAAACTTGGACATGTTGTTTCTCGGCTATGGCTGCGAAATTTTGGTGCAAAATAACTTGCAACCAGAATAATCGCACCACAATACCCAAAAAAAGCAAAAAAATAACCAAACTAATGATGGTTATTCTTCGGTCTAGGCGTAGATGATCTGCTCGATCCAAGCCGTAGATCATAATTATTAACGATTAAGAGCGACTGCGCCTCGAGGTGCTAGATACATCACATGTTCAGCTCTGACTAAGCTTAATTGATTACTAACAGCCGTTAGCCTCTCGATTGAGCGTAATTCTGCTACTGATAAGGTTAATTGTTCATTCGAGGATTTTAAATCTTGCACTTGATTGGAATATTGAGACATTTCGTAACTTTGGCTAGCTGACCAATTGGCGAAAACTAAACGCATGAGAAAGGAGCCAATCAGGAGTATCAGAAGGATAATATTGATTCGACGCATTTTGTTTTTGTTTTTACCTCTCACGAGGCATTAATAGTTAGATAACTTCGGCGGCGCGGAGTACCGCACTGCGACTGCGGGGATTAGCCAGTAGCTCCGCGTCAGAGGCGGTCACTACATGCTTAGTAATAATTTTTAAACGAGGTTGAGTATTACAGCGACAAACAGGTAACTCTGGCGGACAGATGCAGGTACGGGTTTGTTGTTTGAAAAACTGTTTTACCAACCGATCTTCTAGTGAATGAAAAGAGATGATGACGATACGCGCCCCTGATGGCAACCAATCTAACATAGTGTCTAAGAAAGACTGGACATTCCCTAGCTCATCATTGATAGCCATGCGCAGAGCTTGGAACGTTTTGGTAGCCGGATGAATCCTCCGACCGCGGCGAGGCTCTACTTCTTCGATAGCATTGGCCAGCACATCGGCGGTCAAGGCCTCTCCCCACTGATCAGCTAATCCTTTGATCACGTGAGCTATTTTTTTCGCTTGTCGTTCTTCACCATATTGGTGAATAATCTGAGCTAATTGTTCTTCTGTACTTTTTTGAATGAACTCGACTGCGGTTTGTCCATCGACCGGATCAAAGCGCATATCTAGCGGTGCAGGGTCGTTGAAAGAAAATCCTCTCCCCTGACGATCTAATTGATCTGATGATAGACCAAGATCAAGTAGTATCCCGCTAACTGGGCTAACTGAAGATACATCTGTTTGTGTTTTGGTTATTTGTTTGTAATTTATCCGGCGCAGGATTGCTCGTGCGCCATATTTTTTTAATTTAATTTCCGAGGCTTTAATTGCCTCTGGATCTAAATCTAAACCTAAGACTTTACCGTGAGGCCCAGTCGCTGCTAATATTGCTGCTGCATGACCGCCTCCACCGACAGTACCGTCGATAAAGTTTTTGTTCTTCGCTACTTGTAAATGTTCTAGCACCTCCGAAACTAGGACAGGAATATGCTGGTAGTCAGACATTAGACCCCCAAAGCTCCTAAAGTTTCAGCGATCTCTCCACTCTGTTCTTCAGTACCCTGTTTGTACGCTTCCCAAGTCTTCTGATCCCAGATTTCCAGTCGGTTGAAAAGTCCAGTGACTACTACTGCTTTATTCAGTCCAGCAAATTGCTTCAGATAATCAGGCAAGATGATTCTTCCCTGCTTATCCAAATCAACTTCCATGGCACCAGCTAACATTAGACGGGCAAAAGCGCGTGATTTAGCCTGACCCAATGGTAGATCCGCTAACTTGGTAGATAGTTTCAACCACTCACTGTGAGTGTAAATGAACAGACAATTATCAAGTCCGCGCGTGACCACTGCCCCATCGGCTAATTCTGGACGAAACCTTGTTGGGATCAACAAGCGGTTTTTGTCGTCAATGTTGTACTGGTATTCTCCTATAAACACAGGCCTGGAATTAGGAATTAGAAATTAGGAAGAAGAAGTTATGCACAGTTAAGGATACTTATCCCCACTTTTATCCACTTTCTTACCTCTTAATTCCATTATACTCCACTCAACAGATTTTTTCAACCACTTTTATACACAACATTAGGACATATTTGAACATTTTTGGCAATAAAAAGACCGCCGTGACACATAGTGTGCCTCGGCGGTTAATCTGTGGCTTTTCGATCAGGACTCCAGACCCAAAAGATCGAATACAGGCTCGAACTTCTGATTCTGCGAAATCACTGCAATGGCCCGTGCATCAGGGAGACTGAGCAAACCAGAGCCATACCCCACTGCTAACACCAGAGCTTCGTCCAGATCTTCCGGCAAACCAGAAAACGACAACAAGCCATCGACAGTTCTAATGGCTCCCCCGTACCGATCATTCTCAGGAAACCGGCTCTGCCAGCTGCTCTTGTGTTCATGATGCAGAAAAAGTCGAGCTGACTTCTCCTGAGAAAACTGCAAATACTTCACAGCTTTCTCCGGCAACACCAGTCCAATGCCATAGACAAATGTCAGCTCTCCTGACGCGTGACTGCGAAGGCTCAGATAGCCACCATGACCACGGGAATCGACGTCATGCAGACGATGAAGTCGCGGGAAGAAAGATTCCAGAGTAGCTATCAGCTTAAGACTGACATTGGAGTTTCTTTGCAACTGAATAAGCAGCATATCGCATCTCCTTTGGTTTAGGTTAGACAAAAATCGCGATGTCACTGTCGAAGAACACCAAAAATATGGAATATCATAAAATAACATAATTATTACATTATGTCAAAGCTACCCATCGTACTACCTACTTTCTACTTCTTCGACTTCATTACCACTGCAGGTCGATCATACTTTGGTTTCAATAAAACCGTCTTCTTCGGCCATTTGATAGTCTCTGGATTTTCGAACTGCTTCTTGTTAATCCAAGTCACTGACAGACCAAGAGCCCAAGCTAGACTATTCACTGCTGATAGTAATAATCGCTGAGACGCCAGACTCATCTCGCCTTTAACAACACCAATACCTTTGAGGCTCTTTACTGGTATTTTTTGAATTTTCAGCAAATGAGCAATGTAATTCAATAAAACAGCATCCAGATGCTTATCTCGAACGTCAGACTGACTTGTTTGATTACGATATTTAGTCTTCAGCTCAAGCTTGCCCTCAGGAGAGAAAAATATTAGTAAATTTGCCATAATAAAGTAGTGAGCTAAATTAATTTATTCACAACCAAAATAGGCCTAATGTTCAAAACTTGATAAACAAACTTATCAGTCATTTCTTTGCGATAGGTAAATTCTGCCTTAGTCAAGATTGTAAAACGTAAGCTATCTTGAAAATCTGAGCCTAACTTATTCAAGACATGCTCTACCGCTTTCTTATCAACAGTACCAACGATGAAAATATCAGTCGGAACATCACTACTATTGAAAACTCCGGTCAAAATTAAGAGCTGAACGCCTTTCAAGACAGCCAATTGCTGAGCCAAACGTTGCTCAAGTACTATTACTGCTTTGTAAATCAAAGACTTAAACTCTGGTAATAATGGAAAGCCAATGTTCAAACGCCAAACAGACTCGCCATCAACTTGCAATTTCTCGACCAAACCCATGTCCACCAGACTAGCCAATTCTGGAACAATTTTTTTAGTTGGGAAGCGTAGCTCACTGCCTAATTGCTCCAAAGTACTTTGAGCGTCAGGTTGCTTGATAAACCAAGTAACTAGCCCTGCTCTCAGACTTGAGCCGAATAATAATTTCAACATAATAGTGTCATTATTGTATCACGGAGGGTCCCTGACGAACAATAAGCCGAGTCTAGAAAAATTCTAGTCAAAATGGTATTATACAGTCAACAATAATCATGATTAAACTCAGTAAATTATTTATCCACGATACCACTGCCAGCAGAAGCGAAGTGGAGATTTTCGTCGGCTCCTCAGAGTCAGAGCCCAGCAGAAAATTACTCCTGATCTGCGATTTCCCCAAAAGCCGATCTGATCAAACTTATCTACTCGATGCCATCACCAAACAGTGCTATGAATCCTTCGAGGGCACCATTGAAACTAAGCCCGAAGCAGCACTAGAGAAAATACTCAGTGATCTCAACTATTTATTACCAGAGATTACACCGAAAAAAAATAAGATTTGGCTCCAAAATTTGAACCTCCTAGTCTGCCTACTGCATCGCGATGAAGCACATTTCGCCGCTATTGGTGTGATGTCTGCTTGGCTCTTGCACCAGGGACAAATCAATCAACTGACCAGCGGTAGCAAAATGGTTAATCCTTTGAAATTGTTCACCGATATTACCAGTGGCGACATTAACAAAGGTGATGTCCTGCTCCTGACTACCCCCGCTCTAACCGACTACATCTCGGAAGTTAAAATTAAGCAAATCGTCAGTCACGGCTCACCAGCAGAAATGGTAGAGAAATTCGACGTACTATTACAACCAGTGCCGACTTTTGTCAGTTTCGGTGCTATTCTGATTAAAATGATGGATGCGGCGACTGAATCAGAGACCTTAGTAAAAGAACAAGCTGAACCATTAAGACGTGAAGTTCAACCAGTGACCTCTGACCGAAGCGAACCTGACTATCCAGCACCAGCAGGACGTCAGCCACGCGGACGTCGCAATACAAAACCTTTAGGTAATAAAATTATCACATTCTTGCGATTCGTAGCTCGGTCAACTAAAGATTATGTGCTTATCGTCAGCAAAGCGCTAGTTACAATTGTTCGTTATCTAATAGCAGCGGTCATGTTTGTCGTTAGCCCACGTTACCGACAACCTAGAGAAAAAATTGCCTGGGAAAAAATAGAATCCCTTGTACATAGCTGGCAACGAATGTGGCGACGACAGTCAGCTCTTAGTCGTTGGCTGATGATTGGCACGGGGGTTATTATTTTAGCTGTACTCAATATCATTATTATCAGTGGTTTAGGAGCGCAGATCAACAAACAAAAGAGCGCCTACAACGAAACATTGATTACGATTGCTGATTTACAAGCTAAAGTGGATAGTAGCCGTCAGTACAAAGACGATAAACAAGCAGAAACTATCTTAGTTTCCATGGTAGCAGCGCTAGAAAAACTACAGCCATCCGGTCCAACAGAAAAAGCACAATTAGATGAAATACTGGACAAAGTAGCCCGACAGCTCAATGATGTCCGCCACATCAACTACGTCGCTAATCCATTGATGTACCAAGATCTCTCAGCTATCAATAATATCCAGTATGTCTCTGTCTCTGGGGAGACAACCTATGTCACCGCTGCCGATGGCCTCTATAAAGTGACTAATGCAGTAACGAAAGTAGCGACCAGTACCTTAACTAACGGTCGCCTGTTACAAACTTCCGCCAATTTATTTATTCTCAATGATAAAACTTTACTACGACTTAATGGCACAGCGCTAGAAACAACCGCTTTATCATTTAATAGCGCTCTCCAAAATATTGATCGAGCTCTCATCTATGCTGATAACCTTTATCTCCTTGACCGCACAAGTGGCAGTATTTACAAGCAGGCTGGTAATGGTACGGCCTTTGGCTCTGGAAGCGTCTGGCTCCAAGAATCAGGACTTCTATCCACAGCCCAAGATTTCACTATTGATGGCAACATCTGGCTGATTAATGATCAGGGAGAAATTATTAAATTATTTAAAGGTCAGCGACAAACTTATGATTATCAAAGACCCTCTCCACTTTTTGGTGCCAACAGTAACATCCTAACTACTACTAAGTCTTCTTATCTCTATGTCCTTGACCCAGCTAATAAACGTGTAGCTATCATTGATAAGTCAGGCGCTATCAAAGATCAGTACACTTCGCCCAAGTTTGATAATTTGAAAAGCTTCGCCATTGATGCTAACGAAAAAATCATCTACCTCTTGAACGGTAACACGATCTATCAGTTGGCTATAAATAAATAAACAGGCGCATCTCCGTAGAAATGCGCCTGGTAATCGTAACGAACGAGCATGATCAGCGGCAGCTGATCTTTTTTGTTACTCGCTCACTTGTACTGCTGGCTTCTTGTTGGGCGGCGTTGACAACAGAAGTAGACAATTCGGCTGCTTGAGTCGTCTCACAACGCGTGAAAGTCTCTGTGAAATC
>CAZASM010000038.1:0-7535 GCA_964487895.1 uncultured Gammaproteobacteria bacterium | reverse complement strand
TAGTATACAGTTCGATCACAGCTGATTGAGGTAGAGATACTGGCATCTCTGTTTCAGTAGGAGTTGGTTCATCGGACTCAGTGTCGATGACTGGTGATTCTATTACCAACGGCGCAACATCACTATCAGCCACGGTACTCAGTACTGTTTCAGACTGAACGGAGTCAACAATCTCTACATCAGTTTTGACTTGTTCTGTATCAGCACTTATGACATCCGCTTCGGGCTTCTTGGGTTTGTCAGACTCATCCTCTCTGACGACTGGTTCGATCTGTTCAGCAGGTGAAGCATAGAGGGTGATGGTCTGATTCTTATCCAACGGTTTACTGAATTGCAAATGCAGATATTGATCATTATCAACCACCGCCAATATTCCGTCGCGTGACTTCACTAATTCAGAAACATCATCGATCAATTTTTTTTCGGCATCGAGTCTCTGAACCGAAAAAAGTTTTGGTTCAGAATCGACTGTTGTCTCATCCTGCTTACTCTCGTCGTTCGTACTACCGTCGATTGCTTTAGCGTCAGGCTTACCTAGATCAGACGTCTCTTCAGCCACAACAGGACCAGGCACATCTCCTGTAGCAGCATCACCGGTCTCCTGGTTCGCATCAGCTGTAGTCACACCAGTCCCAGAACCGTCGAGACTGTCATCACTCGCAGCAATAACTTCAACTGATGGGCTCTCAACTGGTAACTCAACCTGGACGACCTGTTCACTCTCTGTAGTATCTAAAAAACTGGCTGCTAAAACAGGTTGCGACACTGATGAACCAACCAGTGACGCAATGACGAAATATATAAAGGCTCTGTGGATAAATTTTAACGACATACACCTGCACCTACAAGCTGCCAACATTTGCAGGCATATTCGCGTGAATAGCTAACAATCATTGAACTTGTAGTTATTAGTAAATATTTATTCGAGTAGTAGTAGGTATTCATAGCATTGTGCGACGGCTATATTATAACATAAAAGCAACCTTTACCTAAGTCCAATTCCGTAGCGATAGGTCAAATCAAAAAGGTATACCGAAAATACCAAATTGTAGATGAAAAATTGACTTCAAGACGCCTGAGAGCGGATGTTCACAATACCAGTACTCATAATACGAAAAAAGGTGGACTAATCTATCCAATATAACCACAGAATCTGAAAATTTTGATATACATATTGACTTAAAAAACAGATTCGTGTAACATGAACACATGTTCATATATCAAAAGTGCTCATGCACTACAAAACCGACTCCCAAGACCGAGAAAAATTCTTACATTAAGGTTGCTCGCTTAATGAAAATATTATCGGCACCAAATAGAGCTCACCTTCTCTCCTTTCTCTCACGCGGAGCACACTGTGTCTCTGACTTGCAGAAGCACAGTGGCTTAAGTCAAACGTTAGTCTCCCACCACCTCAGCGAATTTAATCGCAACGGATTAGTATCTAGCCAAAAAAATATTCGCTACGTTGAGTACTCTCTGACTCCGCGAGGAAGACAGTTAGTACAAGCGATGAATCTATGTTTAGAGACGTCAGGTCGCGCGCAAGGAGAGAAAAAGTTGCCACCAAAGAAATCCATGTTTCAACGTTTGTTCGGTGCCTAATCCTTACTACCAAGGGTATTCATTTCTCAGCAGTAATATGCGCAGGAGAATAGTCCATTATCTGATTAGCTAAATACTCTGGAATTAAATCTTTCACTACTCATAACAAAAAACTACCCCATCAATTGATGAGGTAGTTTTTATTTATAGCAACAAGATAGCTAAAACCTTAAGCGCTACTATTGGCCCGTTTGCGAGCAGTTGAATTCAAAATAGTTTTGCGCAAGCGTAGACTCTTTGGTGTGACTTCCAATAATTCATCATCACCGATGTATTCAATAGCTTCTTCCAGACTCATACTGACAGGAGTGTCAAAATGATCAGCTTTACCATCACCTTTAGAGCGCATATTGGATAGCTGTTTGGTGCGACAAATATTAACTTCCAAATCTTCTTGGCGGGCATTCTTACCGACGATCATACCTTCATAGACCTCAACTGCCGGTCCAATGAACAGCTGACCACGCTCCTGAGCACTGAGTAAACCATAGAGATTACTAGTACCAGTTTCGAAAGCAATCAGAGAGCCACGACTAGCACTCTCTAGTTCGCCGCCGAAAGCTTCATAGCCATGGAATAATGTATTAATGATACCTTGGCCTTTGGTATCTGTTAGGAATTCTGAACGATAGCCAATCAGACCACGAGTCGGTACGACGAAATGCAGATGAGCAATACCACGATCGACTTTCATATTCTTCATCTGACCTCGACGTTTGCTCATTTTCTCGATAACAGTACCACTAGCATTCTCAGGTGCTTCGATGAAAACTTCTTCAAACGGTTCCATCTTCTGTCCATTCACTTCTTTATAAATAACTTGAGGTTTAGAAACTTGCAACTCGAAACCTTCACGGCGCATTTTCTCAATCAAAATAGACAGATGTAATTCACCACGACCAGAGACGCTGAAAGAAGAATCAGTACCTTCAGATGCTTCTACTTTTAGAGCTACGTCATTGAGTAATTCCTTCATCAAACGATCTTTCAAATGACGAGCAGTTTGGAAAGTTCCTTCGCGTCCGTAGAACGGTGAGTTGTTAACGGCAAAGTTCATCTTGACGGTCGGCTCTTCAATAGTAATTGGTGGCAAAGCATGAGGGTCGGCAGCATCAGCAATAGTATCGCCGATACGAATATTCTCCACACCAGCCACAGCAATGACATCGCCTGCTTGAACAGTCTCAACTTCACGACGACTTAATCCGTCAAAGACCATGACGGCAGTAATTTTATTCGTTAACTTTGTGCCATCAGGTTTAAGTAGAGCGATTGTCTGACCTTTGACCAAGGTGCTACTCAAAAGACGACCAATAGCGATCTGACCTTTGAAATTATCATAGGCAATATTGACGACCAACATTTGCATCGAGCCTTCGTGGATCTCCGGAGCTGGAATATATTTGATCACAGCATCGAAGACTGGCTCAACGTCTTTCATGTTTTCGAGATGAGGTTCCAAGCCAGCTTTACCAGCCACAGCTGAAGCATAGATGACTGGAAACTCAACTTGCTCATCAGTAGCTCCTAACTCTACGAACAAATCAAAGGTTTGGTTTAAGACCCATTGAGAACGCGCTTCTGGTAAATCAATTTTATTAATCACGACAATAACTTTGTGGCCAGCTTGCAGAGCTTTGCTCAAGACGAACTTAGTCTGAGGCATCGGACCGTCCTTGGCATCGACCAATAATAGTACGCCGTCAACCAAACTCATGATACGCTCTACCTCACCGCCGAAGTCAGCGTGACCCGGAGTATCGATAATATTAATCTTGTAGCCTTTGTAGGCAACAGAGGCATTTTTAGAAAAAATAGTAATACCACGTTCTTTCTCCAGTTCATTGGAATCCATGATTAAATCATCTTGAACTTTAGTAGTGAACTTCTCAGATTGACGCAGTAAAGCATCCACAAGAGTAGTCTTACCGTGGTCAACGTGAGCAATGATAGCGATGTTGCGTAGCTTCTCAGACATAGAGGAATTTAAAACGGGCTGCGAGGCCCAATAATTAAGGCGTTTACTATACTTATAGCAAACGCTAGTGTACATTATTTTGAATGGTTTGTCCAGTCTAATCGTTATTTTCGTTCTTGACGACAAAACCAGAAAATAGTATATTTTTGTACTTCCCTCGTTCTTCAGATACATCCAACCTCAATCAGGAGGCGATATATGCCACAGGCAGTGGAAAGTATTCACCCAGCACAACTGCAGTTGCGGGTCGTCATCCTTAGCGCCCAAGGAGACAAGATTCTCGAGGATGAAACCTCTACCATCGTTGTCATCTATGGGGTAGAAATCGGTGCAACCAACATCCTCCTCTCTTGTGGTCGGAGTCTGCGCTGGACTGCGCGTGGTGGTTGGGAGTGCTGGCGTGACCACCGGCGTCTCATACCTTACGAAAATGTCCATCTGCACGTCTTGCGTGCCTAGCGACCAAAAGAGCCGCTACTATCAAAGCCCCGTCACTCATCTCGAGTAACGGGGCTTTCACATTAGTTGTTATTATCAGCTAGTCCTATTTAATAATCTGTGTGCTCGTCGCTAAACTATCCGTAATATATTTGAGATCCTGTTCTGAATACTTGTTGCCGGAAATATTCAAGACCTTGAGGTTCTTTAGGTTACCTAATTCATTAGGCAAACCAGTCAGCTGATTATTGGACAAATCTAATACTTCAAGTTTTGACAGTTGACCAATCTCTGCTGGCACACCCGTCATTTGATTGTTACTAGCGTTTAGAACTTTTAGATTCTTTAGCAGACGAATCTCTGCTGGTAAAGCCCCTGTTAGTTGATTACTCGAAAGGTTCAAAGCTTCTAGATTTGTTTGATTGAAAATGTTCGTCGGTACCTTAGTTAATTTTTGGTCACTCAAATCTAATGTATCACCGACAGGTTGTGGTAACTCACCACCAACAGGTGCTACCTTCGGCACAATAGGTTTTGTTTGCTGAGAAAATAAACCACAACCAGTCAACAAAATGGTCGAGAAAATCAGTACTGCTAAAATCTTTTTCATAGAATTTTATTTAGAAGAATCTTAAAAGGTTAATTTACAACTCCCACTTAACTGGCAACTTACCAGTGAAAGGGTATTCGCCGAATAGAACATCAGCCACTCCTGCACCTTCACTTCCTGGTAGCCAAGCGGCGACCACAGCATCCCAATCTTTTGAATACTGATCTATATCTAATGGACGACCAGAAATAATCACCACAACAATTTTTTTACTTAATTTCTTTAATTTGGCAATCGTTGCCAGATCTTCATCAGTTAGCTGTGGCTGGGCATTATCACCCCAACCTTCAGCATAAGGCTTCTCGCCCACGACAGCGATACCGATGTCTGCCAAAGCTTGCTTGGCTGAAAAATTCCCCTCTTTATCATGCTCTACCTTGGTCTTAGCTGATACCGCCTCTTGAACACCCTGTAAAATCGTCGTACCAGGAATCCAATTACCGTCGACACCTTGCCACTCCACTGTCCAGCCACCAGACTGTTGCCCTATATTACTACTAGCCGAACCAGCGACCAATATATTACCAGTCGACTTCGTAATTGGCAGTACTCCATTGTTTTTCAGAGCAACTAGTGATTTTCTGACAGCCGTACGGGCCAACTCTCTATGTTCCTTAGAGCCTATAGAAGATGTCGCTACACTATCAGTAGAAGTTACGTCGAATAGTCCGGACTCGAATTTAACGCTGATGACTCGTCGAACAGCCTCATCAAGTCGCGTCTGACTAATGTCCCCCCGAGCCAGAGCACGTTGCATATCAACAAAAAATAGTTGGTAGTCATAGGGCAACATGACCATATCAACTCCAGCATTGATAGCACGAACTAGAGCTTGATATTTGTCTGATTCCTTTTCATAGATACCGTACCAGTCAGACACGACAAAGCCCTGAAAACCCAACTCATCTCTCAGGATGTCAGTTAGCAGATGTTTATTGAATACTACCTTCTCATCGTTCCATTTATTGAGCCCTACCATAATAGACGGTACTCGAGCCTTCACAGCCTGTCTGAATGGTTCTAAATCTATCTGACGCAATTCCGACTCGCTCAAAGTTGTATTTCCTTGATCAATAAAAAAATTTTTGTTAATAGAGCTATTCCAATCAGTCGCACCGTTGCCAAGATAATGTTTCGCCGTCGCTACTGATGTCACACCATTTTGTTCAACCGACTGCAGACCTTCTATATATGCTTGACCCAGTCTAGCAACTAGTTTCGAATCAGAACCGAACGTCTCATACGTCCTACCCCAACGCGTATCACGAGTGACATCAAGATTAGGAGAATAAATCCAATTAATCCCTGTGGCCAGTACCTCTTCGGCAGTGGCTTTGGCTACTTGCCGAACTAAAGTCGCATCGTTGCTAGCGCCTAAACCAAGCAAGTGAGGGAAAATGGTAGCACCAAAAACATTACCATGACCATGATTAGCATCCACTCCATATAATAACGGGATAGCCAGTCGAGTCTTTTGACTATAGCTCTGAAAATCTTCTACCATCTGTAACCATTTCTCTGGTGTGTTGACCAAAGGCTTACTACCACCTCCACTCAAAAGACCTCCTAAGCCAAACTTAGCTATATCGTTCTTACTTTTCAGACTATTTTTATCAATCAATGCCAGCTGTCCAATCTTCTCAGATTGAGTCATACGTTGCATTAAATCATCAACACGAGTATCAATTGATAATTTGGAATTTTGATAAGGCAAATTTGTAACATGACAGCTCACGCTACCAACATCACAAAAGTCGATATAATTTATTTTAATCGGAGCTTCAGTTTTAACAAATAGATAACACAAAACTCCCACTGCTAAGAGAGTTAAGACAACAACACTTAGTGTAATTTTATTACTTTTATTTTTGCGTAATTTACTATTCATCCCGTGCTGTTAAATGTATCATCTCTGGAGGTATCTTCCTAACTTGCACTACTGTTTTCTTATCTAAGATTAGCTTTACCAACCGATGCAATCCATCTAAGGTCAACCATTTGCCGTGTTTATTTTTCATAATATCCAAGGGGTACGAGGTGTCAGCAGAATTAATTCGTGCCCAGTGTGCCGCATACTTGTCGGGATTAGTAATTACTTCCTTCGGCGTGATAACAATATTACCAACTTCATCCTCCCAAAACGGTAAATCTAAAATCCAAGTAAATTCCTCAATGGACATTTCTTCAACTGGTACCTCGAGAGCCCATAATTTCTGATTGTCGCGCCAAAAAGGTAAATCAAAAGCGTGCTCCTCATGACGCGGATCAACATAAATCGCTTTATTTGGATCAAGCTCTTCTTCCACATATAATATGGTAACAAAAAACACTAGCCGAGGCTAATGTTTAGAATTATTTTTTAAAAGCTAATATCTATCGCCCAAAGTAAGCTACCATTGACTAAACCCTCCAGCTTATTGTAGAATCTAAATCTGTAACGCCGTATATTACGGGGTGTGGCGCAGCTGGTAGCGCGCACGCATGGGGTGCGTGAGGTCGCCCGTTCAAGTCGGGTCACCCCGACCATTCGACTTCGCGCATGGTCTATGACCAGCATATATGTATTCCGCGGTAGCTCAGTGGTAGAGCAGTTGACTGTTAATCAATTGGTCGTCGGTTCGAACCCGACCCGCGGAGCCATTTAAAAACACTCTCCTAGGATAGTGTTTTGAAATTTATCTTTAATCTTATAATGATTGCTAGCTGTAAGCCAACCGAAGCTGAAGGATGACGCGCTTATCTATAATTACAGTGACCCTGCGCTAAAGCTATGGGTCACAACCTTCGCAAGCGAAGGTTGGTGCCGCCGGTCGGACTCGAACCGACACGGAGTTGCCCCCAAAGGATTTTGAGTCCTTCGTGTATACCAATTTCACCACGGCGGCATGTTTATGTGATTTGTAA
>CAZASM010000037.1:0-8204 GCA_964487895.1 uncultured Gammaproteobacteria bacterium | reverse complement strand
GAAAAAACAACTTATAATGAAAACAATAGGTGTATTGCCAGAATATCAAAATCAGAATCTTGGTTCAGCACTTATTTATTCTCTACACAATCAACTAAAGGAAGAAAAGTTCGAAACGATTATCTATGCCTTATTGAGAGAAGGAAATGTTGCTTCAAAAATTAATCCTTACGGAGCTACTTTTTTTAGAAAGTATGAGACTTATGAATTAAAAGTATGAACCCATATTTATTTATCATGGCTAGCGCCTTTCTCGCTTTATTTGTCGCTGTCGAAATAATGCAGAGAATATTTAAGATACAAAGCGAGTATACGAGAAAAATCGCACATGTCTGTTCGGGATTTTTGGTCTATCTTTTCCCCCTTGTCCTCTCGCGGAACGACATTATTTTACTGGGATTAGTATTTTTTGTTTTTTTGAGTATTACGAAAGCATTTGGTTTGCTATCAAGTATTCATCGTGTTGAACGTAGAACTCTAGGCGAACTTTTTTTCCCGCTCGGCATAGCTGTTTCTGCTTTCCTCTTTGTGCCGCAGGATAACGCAGCATTTCAATTTGGTGCTTTAGTTCTAGGGGTTTCGGATGCAGCAGGAGGATTTATCGGTGGTTTAATTGGAAAACATAAAATTAAATTTTTTGGAAAAAAGAAATCATGGGAGGGAGCTGCCGCGGTCTTTTTTTCTACATTTATCATTGGTTTCTTGGCAACAAAAGGTCAAGCGTCTTTTCTGGCTAATGCAATCACGGCCCTGTTACTTACATTTATCGAATTGATTCTAGCTTTTGGCTTAGATAACTTGCTTTTACCGATAGTAGCCGGACTACTATTTAAGGTTTTGATCGGGGTGTAAATAGGCACTATGCCTTCGCTATCAAATTGCGATTTGCGCAAGAAAGGCGTATCATATAAGTAGATCGTTTTATAACTAACTAATATAACTATTACACATATGAACCCTCTCGTAGTTGCATTTTTTATTCATAACACCTTAGCTACACTTTTTTTAGGCGCTAAATTTTGGGGAAAGCGTGATATGGTCGCAAAAGATTTCGGATTAGGGCTTATCCTGAACGGAGTCGCTTATGCAGTGTGGACTCTTGCTGTTATTCTCAGACCAGATAATCTTAATTTAATTGTAACTCTTGGCGCTATTTTCTTCATTGCGTCACTCGTAGCATATTTGCTAGCAGGTGTACAAAATATTACTAAGAATTCGCGACAATCAGTCATGTTGGTCGGAACCATCGTAGCGGTATTACTCTTTTTCGTTCGAACATTCATCTTTCCATCACAACCAGGATTTTCCCCTGAGGGTTATTTCTTTTTTAACTTACACCCAGTAACGCAAGTCATCTATATCTTCGCCCTGGCCTTCACTGCGCTACCGGGCATTCATGCGCTCGCAGCTAAATTCAAGCAAGCCTCGTATTCGCGGTTAGTGCTCTATGGTTTGATAGCGCAAGTTATGGGCGGTGTCATGCTTATTACTAGTACAAATGTTATGTTGCTCAACATGATGGGTTGGATTATGGGCATCTCATATTTGGCACTTTGGACAACACTACTTTTCAACCCTAAAGCTGGATCATAAAGTAGTTGATATTAGTTTTGAGATGAAAAATCTTTTCAGCTCCAAAGCTAGTATTGAAATTAAAACTCCTACTGCTAAGGTCTGACAAGCACTAATTATACCGGAATTAATTAAACAGTATTTATTTGGTACTGAAGCAATTTCTGATTGGAAGGCAGGCAGTACTATTACCTAGTCAGGTTTGGGAGACATTTCGGAGCCAAAATAATGCTGCTACCGTTCTAGTTGACCACAAGTGAGTCCCAAATTATACTATAGATGTGGAAGCAAATTCGAAATATTTAAAGCTGATAGCAGGACTAATATCATTAATTAGTGCAATCATAATACTGCTTTTTTTCTGTAGTTTTGTTAGTGATCCATTGCAACCATCTAAAATTTACATATTTGTAAAGTCTGAGTATGTCTCTATCGTTTGGAGCATTCTCTCTCTGTCTTCTATTTTATATTACTACATTCGTTCGGGCGGGCGAGCCATATCCGGAGGGTACATAAACCCGCTATTTCAGTGGTTCATAAACGTAGCGCAGGTTGTTCCTTTTTTTGGAGTATTATTGTCACTGATCAGCAACTCACAATTTTTATCTAAAAATCAGGGCTGGGGGAATTTAATTACTATGTCAGACAAATTTCTTCAGGTTGTTTTAATTTTCTTTATCTTAACGCATTTAGGTTCGGGTATAAGTGGTGTAGTGCAGTATTGTAAAAGAAATAGAATATGAAACGTTCAATCATTATTATCGTCGGACTTATTGTCTTAGGAATTTTCATCATCGTTGCTGTAGGAATGTTTAAATTTAATATTCTCAATGATGATATTATTATTGTGCCACCAGTTGTACCCGTTAGTATCAAGGACACGACCTATGTCATTGATCATAAGGCAGTGAAATTAGTCGCAGGTGTGGCAGAAGAAAACATTGCAGGATCAACAAGTAAGACAACTACGAGATATTTTGGTAATCAAGTTGATGATGACTTTAACTCTGATGGCTCGGTAGACTCTGCTTTTCTCCTGACACAAGAGACAGGAGGTAGTGGAATATTTTATTATTTAGTCGTAGCTTTGAAGACGGCGACTGGATATCAAGGTACGAACGCTATTTTACTTGGGGATCGCATTGCTCCCCAGACTACAGGCTTTCTCAATGGTATGATTGTGGTCAATTATGGTGAACGTGGAATTGGCGAGTCCATGACGACTCAGCCAACTGTTGGGGTTAGCCGTTATTTCAAAGTTGAAGGTACTGCTCTGACAGAAGTGCAGGAATAGTGAACCCTTAATAAATATGGGTTATCTGCTATAATGCCGTTGGAGGTTTAAGTAATACTCTAACTATTAACTCAGTCTAGCGTATGAATAAAAATACCAGCATTTGGCTCGTTGTTATCGCGGTCTTAATCTTGGTCGTGATTAGTGTCTATCTCCTGAGTCAGAAGCCACAAACTGTGGGCACTCCTTTGCCTACTCCACCGGTGGAGACCATGATGACTTATTATTGTGAGGAAGGTATCTTACCTGCAGTCTTCACTGATCAGCAAGTAGTCTTGACCTTAGCTAATGAGAAGAAAGTTACTTTATCACAAGTTGAGTCAGAGTTCGGTGGTCGTTATGAGTTAGCTGCCTTCACTTTTTTGACAGAAGGAGATAATGCTTCTTTGTCTGATGGAGAGACTAAATTATTTACTAATTGTCTGTCAGGAAAAGTATCTCGTAACGATGTCGATAGTAATACCTTTGTCGATACAGCTAATACATTCCGTTTCAACTATCCAACTATTGGTAATCTATCTGGTAGCGATGGGCAGGTGACTACTGATTGGATGTTCAATGCAACAACCACCGGAAAACTTTTAGCGAAGGTTGTGATACCAAAAGAATTTCAACCACAGACAAATTTTGGCGATGCCCGTTTAACTCTTGGCACAGGGACTTCACCCGAAGCAGTTGCTAATTGTCTATTACCAGAGTACGGCAGTACTTTAGCTACAACAACAGCAGCAATTAACGGTATTAACTACGATGTTATTTCGTCCAATGGTGCTGGTGCTGGTAATTTTTATGACACGACTAGTTATCGCACAATCCGAAATAGTCACTGCTATGTTATGGAGTACACCATACATTCCATGAATATTGATAATTATCCAACGGATCAAGGCATAGTGGAATTCGATCAAGAAAAAATTAAAACTATGATGGAAAATATCGTCAGAAGCTTGAAGTGGCTCTAAACAATATTTCTAGGTAGACAAGTAAAACAGCTTTCAACTCGGAGGCTGTTTTTGGTTTAAACCGCTTGGGCAGTTTACGAAACTAGCTTCCTGTAGTACCTTTAAACTTATCACTATTTCGATTTGAGATAGTTCGCTCTTTAATAGAGGAAAGTTTTACACCAATAACTAGACGATCAAATCGGTCGTCTGTAGTCTTTCGAAGTACGTATCAGCCAAGGAGAGTGTCATGGTTGCTATTGCTGAACACAAATTGGTGCTTCCAAGCACCAAGAAGGTCGTCGTGATTCTGATCAAGCCCGCTGGCTATGATGAAGATGGTTTTACCTTTCGTTTTGGTCGCGCGGTACTGCCGTCCAATAGTACGGCTGTGCTCAACACACTGACCCGTGAGGCACTGGAGGGTGTCTTGCCTGGTCATGTGCCACGAGAAATTCACATGCTCGAGGACGGTATCGCCAGTCACGCTCAGCGTCTGAAGAGGTTGATCAAGCGGTTTCCTGAAAAGGGAACCAAATTGATCGTCTGTCTCGTCGCTGTGCAGACTGCTCAGTTCAATCGTGCCTGTGATCTGATGGATCGTTGGCAGGCCGTTGGGGCTACCTGTGTCATCGGTGGATTCCATGTTTCTGGTTCAATCTCCACCCTGTTGGATGGAGTCGAGGACAAGAGACGACCGGACATTCCTAGTCCACATCGGATGCCACCTGAGATTCAGTCGGTCATGGACAAAGGCGTCATCGTTTTTCACGGTGAGGCTGAGGAAGTTTGGCGTCAGGCTTTGGCAGATATTTTGTCAGACCAACCCAAACAGCTCTACCGCGGAGGTCGTCCGAATCTTCAGACAGCTCCGTTGCCTGAGTTCGATGACCTGTACTTCCTGGATTGCTTTGCCACTCGTATCCTGACTTGCGACTCGGGTCGTGGTTGTCCCTTCATCTGCAGCTTCTGCACGATCATCAATGTGCAGGGCAGAGAGAATCGCTACCGTGATCCAGCAGCTATCATCACCTTGGTGAAGAACGCCTGCATCAAGTTTGGGCATGCGTCTTTTTTCATCACTGATGACAACTTTGGTCGCAACCCACTCTGGGAGCAGATTCTCGATGGACTGATCGCGCTACGAGCCGAAGGTTACAAGATTGGTTTCATGATTGAAGCTGATCTGGCCTGTGGTAAGATACCGCGGTTCTTGGAGAAGCTGGCAGCTGCTGGTTGCAGTCAGATTTTCATGGGCGTCGAGTCCATGAACGCACTGAACCTGACTGCTGCTGGTAAGCCTCAGAACAGGGTGGCAGAATACGAGCAGTTGTGGCAACGTTGCCATGATCTCGGCGTGATGATTCACACGGCTTATATCGTGGGTTTTCAACACGATACACCGACCTCGGTGCGCGAGGATGTTCGGCAACTGATGGAGAAAGGAGCGGATCAAGTTTCACTTTTCATCCTGACTCCATTGCCAGGCAGTGAAGACCACGTTCGGATGGTGGTCAGCGGTCAACCCATGGACGCTGAGCTTTGGCGCTATGATTCTTTCCGCCCAGTAATGGACCACCCTCTGATGTCACGTGAGGAGTGGAGGGAGACGTATCAAGCGGCTTGGCGACAGGTCTACACTGTAGCCAATATGGTCCGGGCTCTGAAGCGTAGTCAGATACCACACCTGCGTCTCAGTCTGTTACGCAACTATGTCTGGTACCGCTGGTCGGCTCTGGTCGAGCAGACACACCCGATGATCTCCGGTTTTCGGCGCTATCGCGATTGGGACGATCGTCGTCCTGGATCGCCAGCGCTGTCACTATCGAAGCATCTGGTGTTGGAGCTCGGTCGGCATGTTCGCTACTTCGCGCTCTTCTTGCGGGAGTTCTTCATCTTCCAGCACGTTGTCTTCGAAGTTGAATGTGCTCCAGCTCTGGCCGAACGTCGGACACAGCTGGCTGATCGTGCTCACACTGTGGCCGATTGGTTCCAGTTGACTTTCGGTCGGCACGTCTCACGTCGCTGGCTCAATAACTTCTGGATCAACTACGGCCGTAAGCGGTGGAACCTCCTTTGGAATCCACTGCCGCACGTGCAGATGTTGCCTTACGCCTTCAGTGAGGTCGTCTACGCTCTGCGCTTCGCTTTCATGGTGCCCTCCATGCTGAAGTCCGCCACCAAGTAACACGCTTGGTCTGCAAATTATTCAAACCGTCCCCACGTCTGATTCTAGGCGTGGGGATTTTCTTATTGACCAAAGCTAGTAATTCTATTACGCTATGGGCGTATGTCTATGGAATTCCAAGTCAAAAAAGTTGCTATTCTCGGATTTGCCATCGAAGGTCAAGCGATGACTGATTTGTTATTGACGCGTGGTGCTATCATCACAGTTTTTGACGAGAAGGAAATAGCTTTAGAACTACGTCAGAAATATGAAGCTCAATCGGTTACTTTTCACATTGGTTTATTTGGTGATCTGACACAATTTGATTATGTCAGTCGTACTCCAGGTATTCGCCTAGAGCGAGCAGAAATTCAGCAAGCGATCAAAGCTGGTGTGGTGATAATTTCTAACACTAAATTATTTTTGGCTGAAGCTAAAGGTTTGGTTATTGGTGTCACAGGAACGAAAGGTAAAGGCACTACTGCGCAATTGTTATATAATATTATTTCTTCAGCACGTGATCAGGTTTTTCTTGGTGGTAACATTGGTAAGTCACCTTTACAATTTTTAGATCAGCTAAATGATAATTCGATCACGATTTTAGAATTATCTAGTTTTCAGTTAGCTGATGTGACCAAAAGTCCGCAGATTGCGGTAGTCTTAATGGTAACGTCGGAACATTTGGATTATCATCTTAGTCAGGAGGAATATATCGAAGCTAAAGCTGGCATTACCAAATTTCAAACGGAGAACAATACGGTTATTTATAATGTCGGTTATCCAGCGTCTGTTAAAATTGCACAGCAATCGAAAGCAAAAAAGTTTGGCGTTGCTGTAGGGACAGCTCCTCGCCTCGCTGAAGCTACGGCGAAGCGGGTTGAGCTGTCCTCGCCGCAAAATGCCGAAGCCAATTGCTTCGTCCGCGACGGCAGCTTCATCGTTCAGTTGAATGGCGTGGAAGAATCGATTATGCCCGTATCCGATATCTCCTTAGTCGGTCAACACAATTGGGAAAATGTCTGCGCCGCAATTTTAACTGCCAAAGTTTTGCAGATTGATAATGAACATATTATTTCAGCTGTCAAAGCTTTCAAAGGCTTGGAGCACCGGTTAGAATTTGTCAGCGAAGTGAACGGAGTGAAATATTATAATGATTCAATTTCAACCACGCCAGAGTCTGCCATCGCAGCGATCAAAGCTTTTGATCAACCAAAAGTTTTGATACTTGGTGGTTCATCCAAACACAGTGATTTCACTGAGTTAGGAAAGGTTATTCAAACGAGTAGTTCCATCAAAGCAATCATTGGCATTGGAGACGAGTGGATGAATATTAAGCAGGCTATTGGTGTGACGAAGATTCAATTGATCGAAGGCTGTCAGACTATGGCGGAGATTATGTCAGCGATGCAAAAAATCGCTACTTCTGGTGATGTGGTAATATTGTCACCAGCTTGTGCAAGCTTTGGGTTATTTACAGATTATAAAGATCGAGGACGACAGTTTAAAGAGGGAGTCTCGCAGATTTCGTAGCTGAAACAAAACAGCAACCCTATACCACGATGGCATAGGGTTTTTTGGTTGGGACTCATTCGATCTCCGAAACTTCAGACGGGAATTTGTACCCGTCTCGTCGCAGATGATCGTAAGTCTTTAGAGGTAGAGGCTTGGAACAGTGGGTACAGAAGCGGCGCAGCCAACGGAATGAGAGGTGCTGTCCGCTAGTGTTGATGACCCAGGTCGTATTTACTGTAAGACAATGGGAACAGGCTAACTGCAGAGGGCGTTTCTTGCTCGGGATTACCGGCATCGTACTTTAACCTCCCGTGGGTTAGTAGGTTGCTCAGTTTTTGAAAACTAACGAACATTAATAGCATATACAATACTACTTTGCTTCAAAAGCGCAAGATTTCCCTATTAATTTTTTGAGTCAGTGAGTAATACTATCTCGTTATGGACGTCTATAATAGTAGAAAGGTCTATCTAATAATTAATTATTCGAAAGAATTGAAAGGATACCATCATATGGCAGACGAAGAACGACAGCAGGATGAAGCTATGAAAAAAGCTGCTGAAGCTGAAGAAAAAGCTGCTGAAGCAACTTTGAAGGCGGCGGAAAGAAATAAAGAAGCCGCAGTGGCTCAGGAAAGAGAAGCGAGAGACCAGAAGCATGAAGCTAAGGAACGGGAACATGATAGCGGAGGCTCTCCCAAAGCCGATCCAATTTTTGGAC
>CAZASM010000036.1:0-8687 GCA_964487895.1 uncultured Gammaproteobacteria bacterium | reverse complement strand
AATGGTCATTACTTCTTTTTGACCGTGACCGTAGGCGTTCCCTTTAACAACAGCAAAGACTTGGCTTTGCGGGCCAAGGTGTTTTTTGACAGTTCGGACGTTGTGCAGGAGTGCTGAACGGGAGATTTCTAGATAGCTGGTTAGCATAAGGTGAAATTTAATACAAAAGCACAGACCCCACCTACCCTCCCCTTATAAAGGTGAGGTAATGCCGGAGTTAACCTTTGATAACTTTTTTACCAACAAAAGATTGGAGTATTTTTGGTACGAGAATAGTACCATCGGCCTGCTGATAATTCTCGAGAATAGCGATCAAGATACGAGGCGAGGCGATGACAGTATTATTGAGAGAGTAAGGGTGTAAGTTGTTGCCTTTCTTGTCCTTGTAGCGAATGTTCAGACGGCGCGTTTGGTAATCAGTTAGAAATGATAGCGAATGAGTCTCGCTGTAAGCGTTACGGCTAGGCATCCAAGTCTCGACATCATACATTTTGTATTTACCTGCTCCCATATCGCCAGTGCAGATTTGGAGAATACGGTGTGGTAATTCAAGATCGGTTAGTAGATCAGTGACAATAGTTAACATTTCTTCGAAATATTTCAAAGCTGTTTTGATGTCTGCAGGACAGATAACTACTTGCTCGACTTTGAAGAATTCATGCACACGATAGATTCCTTTGGTATCTTTACCGTAGCTCCCTACTTCACGACGATAACACGGTGAGATACCGCAATATTTCAACGGTAGTTCTTTCAAATCAATAACTTCATCAGCTCGGTAAGCCATTAGCGCAGGCTCGCTGGTGCCAGCTAGGTATTTTATCTCGCTTTCTTCGTTGTCTTTGGTCTGGTAGATTTCATCTTTGCCAGCTGGGAAGTGACCGCTACCAATCAGAGCCATCTCTCTGACCATGGTCGGAGTGATCATCGGTTGGAAACCAGCCTTGACCATGCGTTGGATAGCGAGAGTTAATAATCCCCAATGCAACAAAGCTAAATCATTTTTCAGATAATAGCCACGAAAACCGGCTGTCTTCACTCCCCTGTCGAGATCTAGCAAATTCAAGGCTTCACCCAATTCAATATGACTTTTGACCGGAAAATCAAAAGCTTTTGGTTCGCTAATACGTTTTAATTCCACGTTGCCAGATTCATCTTTGCCTACTGGTGTATCTTCGGAATAAATATTAGGGACCAGCAATAATAGTTGTTGGTAAGAAGTGTCCAGTTCTTTAAATTCAGTCTGCAGTTTCTCCAAATAAATTTTAATCTTTTTCCCCGTTTCAATTGCCTCATCACTAGGCTTACCTTTGGTTTCAAAATGAGCTGCATTGGATTTTTTCTGTTGATTGAGGGTCTCGATTGACTGCATGATGCTATTACGTTGCTCATGCAATTTCAACAATGTTGCCAAATCAACGTCACAGTTTTTATTTTTGATGGCGAGGGCGATTTGCTCCTGATTGGCAATGATGAATTTTATATCAAGCATAATAATGCGGAATGAAGAATGAATAAATAAGAGTTAAGAGCGATGGTGCGCGTAGCGCTTCATATATTCTTAATTCTTCTTTCTTAATTATTAATTAACTGTGATGCTGACAATCTTATCTCCTTGTTGAATCGCATTAACAATATCTTGTCCAGAAGTTACTTGTCCAAAAATAGTATGTTTGTCATTTAGCCAATCGGTAGCATTATGGGTAATGAAGAATTGTGAACCGTTAGTATTTGGTCCAGAGTTGGCCATGGCTAGGACACCTGGTTTATCGAAACGTAGACCGGAGTTGAATTCATCTTCGAATTGGAATCCTGGACCGCCTGTGCCAGCAACCGGTAACTTCTTAGGATTATTGGCAGCATCGTAGACGAAATCTTTACCAACTTCACCTTTGGCTTGAGGATCACCAGTCTGAATCATGAAATCAGCAATGACTCGGTGAAAATATATCCCATCATAGAACTTTTCATTGGCTGCTTTAGTGAAATAAGCAACTGTCTTGGGGGCTTCAGTGCCGTATAGCTCGACAACTATGTCGCCTTTGGTAGTTTTGATAGTGGCTGTATTTGTCATGGTTGGTTTAGGTAAATTAACTTCTGGTTGCTTAGTAGTATCAACGGTGGTTACTGGCTCTGTTGTGTTTGGTTTACTTTGGAATAAAGTACAACCAGTGAGTAGCGTGACGATAACGAGAGGGATAAGAAGATATTTATTCATGGGTTATATTTGTTAATATTTTATGTAATTGTTTAATTGCTTTGCCTCGATGTCCATATTGGAGAGTTTCCTCGGCTGTCAGTTCAGCGTTGACTTTGTCTAACTCGGGATAATAGAAGTAGGAGGACCAAGGAATGCCGGCGTGCAGTGGAGCTTTTGGTTCTAGCAACATAATGCCTTTGGACTCACCGCGAGTAGTATAAATGTGCTTGGGATCAAGGTACAGGGTGATGACTGAGACAAAGGTCGCTGTTCTATTTTTAGGAGGCACATCTTTCATTTTGCTAATCATCAGATCAACTAGCTCTTGATCAGTTGCTTCATGACCTGGCCAGCGTCGTGATAATACTCCTGGTTCGCCTTGCAGAGCATCAATCGTCAGTCCACTATCATCTGCGATCGTTGGCAGTCCTGATAAGCGGTAGAAGTGCTGAGCTTTGTAAAGAGCGTTATCTTCGAAGGTTCGACCTGATTCTTCAAACTCCGTATCCATATTCAGATCCTGTAGCAGTTTGAAGGTAATGGGCAGATCTGCTAACAAGGTTTGTATCAATTTGGCTTTACCTGGATTGCTGGTAGCGATGAGGATGGTGTCGAGCTTCATGCTTGTGATACCTCGGTTAAACGTTTGATTAGTAACTCCCGAGGCAATACACTAAGGAACCAGCCGGCTTTCGGTCCACTATCTGCATTCAAAAAAGACTTGTACACCGCTTCGAATAGTTCCTTTGGTTCCATCGATAATTGTTCTTTTAGCTCGTGTAGTTTGGTATGAAAAGCTTGCCCATCTAGTGTATCTGATTTTTGAATATAATCCAGTATTTCTTTCAGAGCCTGTTTTTGTTTGACAGACAAATCGCGAGCTGATTCTGGTACTGTATCTGCATAGATAGTAATTTTGAATTTCTCCGGGGAGTATTTCTCGACCCAATTTTTAGCATAGTCAGCTCGGTAGTCTACTTCAACGCTATCAGCAGAGGTTAAAGTGCTACCTTTCATCTTGGCAGTCTCAGTTTGTAGATCAACATGAGGCATCTGTGACAAGTAGGCAATCAAACTAAAACGAGGTAAGAATCGTTGCTGGAGTTTATCTTTTTGTGCTGGAGTATGAGTAAGTTGGAATAATCGTGCTTGATCTTCGTGTCCTTGGTTCCAATAACTTTCGGCAATAGTGTCATAGAAATCATACAAGACAGGAATAGTATCGCCGTCCGGTTCAAAATCAATTTCTTGAGGTGGACGCGTGCGCAACATTAACAAACGCGTTAGTTCTGGCGGCAATAAATCAGAGATATCTTTTGCTGTTGACCCCAAACCTTTGGATGAAGACATCTTTTTACCACCCACGACTAAGAAATTGTAGGGAATGTCGTAAGGATTTTTATAAGCAAAAACTTCCTTAGCAATAGTAGCCGAGACGTCTCGAGATCCACCTTTGGTAGCGTGATCTTTGCCAGCGCCTTCGATATCAACGCCAATAACTTTCCATTTAGCTGCCCACTCTACTTTCCAAGGTAGTTTACCTTTACCGCCAAAGGGTGACACCTTACCTTCATGGCCACAGCCTTCGGCCCATTTGACCAAATCTTTTTCACAGCGATAGGTTACTAATTCACCATCCCAAGCAATTGCTTTGGTTGTGCCAATTTTTTGACACCGCTCACAAACTAATTGTACTGGTAGCCACTCTGCTCCTTTATCTGAGCCGGAAACTCTCTTGTAGATGTCGCGAATTTTTTCTGCATTATCCAGTGCTAAGCGAATGGTCTCATCAAATTTGCCTTCCAAATATAATGTACTGGAACGATATAACTCTGGTTCAAAACCTGTTTTCTTCACGACTTGGATAAATTCATCAGCGACGTATTCAGCAAAGTTTGGAAACGCTGGATCTGGAGAAGGTACTTCTTTTAAAATACGTCCCATGTATGGTCGATAGACTTTCTCGTCTAAGTAATGAGGCAAACCGTCAAACGGGTCAAAGTCATTAATTTCAAATAAATACTTACAGGCGATTTTCTTTTCTTTCAGAATCTGATCAATAATGCCGTGAATAACAACACCGCGCAGTGAGCCGACGTGTACTCTACCAGACATCGTCTTCTCATCGCGAATAATTAAAGGCTGACCGCTTTTGATTTTGTCGGCCAGCTTAATCTCGATTTCGTTAGCACTTTTATCTCCCCAAAACATTAATTAGACTCTTAATAATTTCACTTAATATTGTGTATTTTAGCTATAAATAGCAGTTTAAGCAAGTTTAAGCCTATACTTGACATAAATACATATATATGATATATTATGAAATCCTGAAAATCAGGACCGTTCTCTAACAACTTACCTTACTTTTGCCATTTTTGGCTGAAAGGAGCCTACCGTGCGACGTTTCTCGTCTATGGTCAGGCTCTCGAAGCCTGATTGGAATCAAATAACGGTTATCGCAGTATGGGTGGTTTTTTTTCTCGCCTTTCTCGGTCAACCAATTTTGAGGAACTGGCGTGACCCCGAGAGCCCCATGCACGACCCGATGCCTTCCAACGAGCGTTTCTTGGCGGTCATCGATAGTGCTCTGACTATCCAGAAGCATGCACAGCAACTAGACCTGGAGTACAATGCTAATCTCTATGCCGAAGATTTATTTTGGCTGCGCCGTCGGCAGCAGGAGGTTCGGGTTTGGTTGAGTGCTCCGGGTGGCAGTGATATCATCAACACTATTGTCAATGATCTGTATGAGCGGGCTAGAAAGTCCGAACATGAGGCAGTAATACGAAGATGTCGAGCTGCTAACCAGAGTTCGGAGATGTGTGAGCGGATGGCCCAAATTGAGGGCTTTCGTACCGTCAATGAAGCGGTAGGCGAGTGCCAACGTAGAGATCCATCTCTGAAACCCTTGGGGTCGAAAGAGATGTGGTCCTTTGCTCGACACTTTGCTCTGTCTAATCTCTGGGCTGTGTTGGCTACAGCTCTGATGCTGTTGATCAAGCTGGCATTGCTACGTCGTCTGAAGGAAGAACTACTCCTCTCTCCTGGTCGATATTTCTGGTCGTGCATCTGGTGGGGTTATGGGATTTCGAATTATCCAGGCAACGATGTTGCTTCGGAGATTCGATTTGCTAGCCTGCGTCAGAAGCACTTGAGGAATCTTGACCGGTGGCATCTGACAGCTCAAGAAGAAGCCGCGCTCTGGCTCATGGCTCGCGATCGTCTCGTCAAGTTTGACGAAGCGATTGAATCCGTGAGAGAACTGGGCACCTACGCCCTAGCGCGGCCACGTCGCACGTTGTTGACCACGGTTCTTATCTGGCTCAGCTCAGGTTCACTCAATCTGCGTAATGCTGCGGCTGAAGCGACAGTTGTCGTCGAAGCTTGTCAGCTGGCGCAGGTTCCTGTTCCGGAGTTGCAGCTACCTATTACCCCGTTCACCCCGATGGGTGGCGGCGACAAGCTTAGTTCCGATGCAAACGCATTTGCTCCGAGCCTGATCAGCCCGGTAATGATGCGACTCGTGTGCCTCGGGACTGTGAGTCGGGTTGTCGATCAGCGCAAGCTGTTCCGGACAATCCGAGTCAAAGATTGTCGTGCGCCGCCTGTCATTTCACAGGAGGCACACGATGAACAAGCTTTTCACCGTCATCACGCTGGCCATGGCGCTCATGGTCATTTCGGGAACGGCTGAGGCTCAGCTGGGTGACTATCACTTCAACAAGGTGACGTTCACCTCGGGTCCTGGGCCGCTCTCTTCGGGGCTGGACATGTCGGTCAAGCTGGTCGACAGCACCAAGACGCTGCAGATCATCGCCAACGACAGTCGGATCACGCTGGTTCATCAGTGGGATCTCGGCATGCCGTCGGTGGCCGTCACCGGTGGGTTCTTCAAGAACACTCCGTGGATCGGCGCTCGACTGATCATGGACTGGACCCCGAATGTGTCCAGCATGCATTGGGTTGGTGGACTGTCCAGCGATCCGTCACTTCCCAAGACTGAGTGGCAGCCGGAGTACATGTTCGGCTGGAACTCCGTTACGGTGAGCGTTGGTTCTCTGGATCTGAGCTACGCGGTGAGCAGTTTTCGCCACGATACGCTCAAGACCTTCCCTGGGGCGAGCTACACGTTCGTTCTTAAGGATGGGTTCAAGGTTGCCCCGACCGTCAACTGGGACGTCAAAGCTGACGTTCTCATGTGGCAGGTGGGAGTGACCTACCAGCCCAAGCAGAAGTAAGTAAGAAACACGCAGGCCGCCCTTCGGGACGGCCTGTTTTTTATTGTCAAAATATTATACTTGACAAGATTTGATATATATGCTATTATATTATATTACGGTAACGGTTGGTTCTTTCACAACCTAGAGAGCAAACTGGCTGCCAAAGCCCGTCTACATAGATAAAACGGTGTAAACGGCCAATTTTGGCCTCTGAATATACCCTCTGGAAAGGAGAATTCCATGTTTCGTCGCTTATTGATCGCTGTGCTGCTCGTGATCGGATTCACCAACAACGTGGCCGCCGAACCCAAGCTCACCGACGTGTCCGACTGGGCTAACACCCAGATCGCGCCTTCGTTGGAGCTTCGTATGCCCCTCGGCGGTGAGTTCATGGGTACCTTCAACGGTATCCACTTCATCACTCCTCAGAGTGGTGGAGAACTGAATTTCCTCTACTTCGGGTTTGAGCATCAGACCACGCCGACCTTGTGGATTTCTCCGCAGGTCGGAATGGTCACCTCGTGGACTGAACACGAGAATGCGGTGCTGGCCTTCTGGTCTGGTTGGGACTTTCATCCGCAGTGGGAGCTGTCCACGGATACGGAAGTCATCGTGGGAGCTGGTCTCAGTGACTATTTTGGCCACTACCAGCTCAACTGTCGGACGGCGTTCGGTAAGATCGGCCTGCATTTTGAGCAGGTCAACGATAGCCAGCAGGTTGGGCCTCATGTGCAGTTCAAGCACGATGGTTTGAAGCTCAACCTGGGAGTTTATGCCGGCTCCGGTAGTGCCAACGGGCGAATCGGAATCGCCTACGCCCTACCTCTCTAGTTTCTCGCATTTCGGCCATAACGGCTAAGTGCAGCGGGCGGTTTCCCTCACAGGAAACCGCCCGCTTTTCATTTTAGCTAAATTAGTCTAGGGTATGTTTGAAGACAGTGTGTCACGTACATTTACCCTAATATCGGAGGTTTGGCCATGAAACGCCTGTTTGCTGTGATTCTGCTCCTGCTGTGCTCCTTTTTTACCCCTCATCAAGCCTATGCTTTGGAATGGGCCGGCGGCGAAGGCTCTCTTGGCGCTCTGTACAGGGTGCCGGTGTACGCTTCCTGGGGATTTCAGGTGGCTGGAGAGGTTCGAAGTATTCCGTCGCACGATGTGACATACCAGTCACTGAGCGGTGGTGCCGGCTGGTATTGCGGTAATAGGTGGTACTATCTGACCATCGGTGGCATCCGCAATTGGTACGAAGAAGGCAACGAAGCCTTAACGTATGGCATTCAGACAGGTATCTCAACTACAGATGGCAACATCTGGGCCGAGGCAGATGTTCATGCCATCCAGAGCAAAGGTTACGAGCGACAGTTGAGTGGTAACTATCAGTTTGTTCGGCGTTTCGCTCCGCTGATGCTCACTGCCAATGTCGAACAGCGTGGAATCAACCGAGTTCGTATCGGCCCTGGGATTGGTCTGTGTACCAGCGAAGGGCTGTGGATACAGGCAAAGTGGTTTGTCTGGCGTGACATCGATGTGGTGGACTATCCGGCGCAACACACGATGTCTATCGAAGCTCGCTGGTATTTCCCTTGGCCGGGAGAAGCTGCCAAAAAAAAGGCGGGATACTCCAAGTATCTCGACCCTCCGAAGCCTAAATAGACAGGCGACATAAATACAACGGGCGCTACCACATGGTGGAAGCGCCCGTTTTTCTTTTTAGTTAGCAGTTGAAAGTTGTAAGTTGCAAGTTAGTACAGAACGACTTACAACTATAATCTTTCAACTTATCATCGCCAGAGGCGGGATCCCGCCGTCTTTGAAATTAAGAAATGTGGCGGGGCAACTCGTTGTGAGGATTCTCTCTGCCCTGATACTTCCGTAAATATTTAACAAAACTTTTAATATGCTCTCTGCTGGATTTATTGAAAAGAGAACCAAAGACACCATTATCGGCCGAGGAGCGTTTATGATAATGCGTCAGTACGCTGTCAGCCACAAACCAGACTTGATACCCAGCTTCCCAGAAACGTCGACACCAGTCAGTGTCTTCAAGATAGAGAAAATATGATTCGTCGAGCAGGCCAACTTTGATTAAAGCTTCTTTGCGGATCATTAACGCTGCACCAAAGAGCCAATCAACTTGTTTGTTACTCTCATGATCCCAATCACGATAGAAATAATTATCTAGCCATTTCTTGCCACCCACAGTATCTTTCAAAAACGTACGTCTATATAGTGGTATTTATAGATTGGGCCAGCGTGTGCTAGAT
>CAZASM010000035.1:0-8777 GCA_964487895.1 uncultured Gammaproteobacteria bacterium | reverse complement strand
AAAACTCATGGGTAGAAATAACTTCACCGGGTATTGAAGCGACAGGTTTATCATTACCCAAAACTGAACATTCAATCTCCCTCCCGTCAATATATTCTTCAATTATAATTTTAGAATCGTACTCAAAAGCCGTTTTAACAGCAGCCTGATAATTTGATTCATTATGTACTTTACTAATACCTACTGATGATCCCATATTGGCTGGCTTGATAAAGCACGGAATTCCAATACTTCCTCTAATATCTTCAAAGCTAGGAATCTGATCATCTAAGCTAATAGCAATAAACCTTCCAATAGGAATTCTGGCGTCTCGCAACAGACGCTTCATGACGTCTTTATCCATCCCAACGGCAGAACCAAGCACGCTAGCCCCAATAAAGGGAATATTTGCTAATTTAAGTAACCCCTGAATAGTTCCGTCTTCTCCAAAAGGTCCATGTAGTATTGGAAAAACAACATCTATCACAAAATTCTGTCCACTGGCAGTAAAGTTCGATACACTCCCATTACTCTGGGGTATCAACGCTACCATGTCACTGCTTTGATTCAACTGGATTAAGGCTGGGTTTTCAGAATTAAGTAAAAACTTTGCCGGCTCTTGCAACAACCACTTTCCAGATTTATCTATGCCTATAAGGATAGGATTATATTTCTCTTTATTAATAGCCTCAAAAACATTTTTTGCAGACTGCAAGGAAACCTCGTGTTCAGCCGACTTTCCTCCAAATAGTATACCAACAGTGATTTTTTTCTTATCCACAAAATCTGTTTTAGACTAATTTAATAGTAACCATGAATGCTGAGTATAATACTACAAAAACTTGAATATCTTGAGCAAATACTATAAGATTATAACAACTTTTGCCGACAATTTCAAGACCTAGAGGCTAAAAGGGAACAATAATATATATATCAAAATTTGGCTAATATTAGATGAAAAATAAGCGCATTATCTATCTTATCACTCAGAGCAAATACGGTGGCGCCCAGCGCTATACCCTTGATTTAGCTTATTTTAGCAGTTTAAGCAACTCGGTCCTGATCGCGGTCGGCTGCCCAGAGGAGCAGGATCAGGCCTTTTTTAGCTCCGCTCAGGCGAAAAACCTTGAAATTAAGCTGCTGTCTAACCTGCAACGCGATATCAATCCCCTGAAGAATCTTCAAAGTGTCGGCCAGATCTATCGCTTACTGTCAGACTATAAGCCCGACATTATTCATATCAACAGCTCGATGGCTGGCTTCACCGGTAGTCTGGCGGCCTGGCTCTATAATCTCAGTCACAGACAGCAAAAAATACGAGTGGTCTATACTGCTCATGGCTTTGTCTTCAACGAACCGTTGCCACCTTTCCAAAAGACCCTCTACCTCTGGTTAGAGAAAATTTCTGCTTCTTTCAAAGATATTATCATCAGCGTCTCTGATTTTGATAAAATTAGCGCTGTCCAACATAACGTTGCTCCTGCTAAAAAAATTATTACTATCCATAATGGTATCAAAGCTGATGATTATAACTTTTTGGAGAAAAACCAAGCTCGCCTCAAACTACATTTGCCTAACGACAAAACTATCGTTGGCACTATTGCTTCCTATTATCCAACTAAAGGTTTAGAATATTTAATCACAGCTGCCGCTCTCCTACCGAATCTTCACTTCGCGATCATTGGCGATGGTCCAGAAAAAGAAAATTTAATACATCTCATTACAGACAAACAATTAGGAGATCGTGTAACCCTTCTCGGCGCTATACCTCAAGCTGCCAATTATCTCCGAGCTTTTGACCTCTTTATTTTATCTTCAGTCAAAGAAGGATTATCGTATACTATCTTAGAATCTGGACTAGCCCAACTCCCTGTGGTTGTCACTAATGCGGGCGGTAATAGCGAAATTGTGACTGACATGATAACTGGACGTGTCGTACCAATAAAAAATAGCCCAGCCTTAGCTCAAGCTATCACAGAAACACTAGAATTACCTGATTGTGGTCAGCAACGCGCTGAAGCTCTAAAACAACACGTGATAGCGGAATTTAGCCAACAGCGGATGCTGGAAAGAACAGAAAAAGTCTACGACCAGCTAATTTGATAATGACTCTAAACTGGGAAAATATTGTTGTAACGTTGGTAGCAAACTTGGATACAGCATAACCGCCTCTTGCGCTTGCTTCAAAGCTTCTGATTGTTTACCCTCCAAAAGCAATGCTACTGCTGACAATGTCGCTACATCCTCAGACAACTCTTGCCTGTTTTTTAGTACCTCTAAGTGCTTCAGAGCTAGATCGAAATGGCGAGCCCCTATATCATATTTAATCACAGCTAAAATATCCTCCGAAGGAACACTACTTAGATGTAGTTGAAAATATCTCTCGGCTTCAGGTAAACGTTGTAAATTAGTTAATTGCTTATAGTATTGCATGTGAGTATCTACAACTTCAGGACGACGCTCAGCTGCTTGCCGAAACAAAGCTAAACCATCTTCTGATAGCCCTAAAGCCAGAAACATCTGACCTTCCAAGTAAAGCAATTGGGTACGATTAGGATTATCCCGACGAAGCATTTGAGCTACTTTCAAACCGCGTTCCCAATAAACCTTATCTACCCTACCCGCCAATAAATAATAATTTGCTAATTGAACATAGGTCTCAGTTTCTGTTGGTTTTTTGCTGATGTTTTTTAACAATACCGACTCAGCAATTGCTACTTGAGATTTGAGTAATTCAGCTGGCAGAGGTGAACCTTGGGTGATGAAATCACTAATCAGTAAAACGTATTGATATCGAAGTTCAGATTTTCCTAATGTGGGAGACTTTGCCGCTTCTAAGCGAATAGATTCTAACTTGTCTTCCGTGGCCTGTGACCAATCGGTACGCACAGTCATAAGTTTGGTAGTGAAATCCTTATTCGCTAAAATGCTGTCCAAATAAAAATTATAAATAAATAATACAGTTATCGCGCTAATCAAAGAAAAAAATATCGGTCGCCCAAACGGCACTCTTAATGGTAAGCCATAGCGTTTGACAGCATTAGACAGTTCAGCCTCGCGACTCCAAAGATACGATAACAGGATAAAAAATAGTAACTGATTACTGATTGTATCAAAATAAAATAAGCTCTGGATCCAATAAACGAGAGCAAAAACTGCCAATACAACCCAGGATGTACGTTCTGCTGGTCTTTGGCGCCATAGATGCCTAAAAGAGCGAATAATTAAGAGCCATAATATTAAATATAACAACGCTGCTAGCAAACCTCCGTCAACCAAGTGTTGAATCAAAATATTATGAGCTTTGTCATACCAGATAGGTGATATGCCTGAACGAAATAATCGATCGTCATAATAGCGATTAAAAGCAGTCAAAAAATTCTCCGGCCCCCAACCTAGAATAGGCTTAGCCAAAAAAGCTTTCCAACTAATTTGCCAAACAATCAATCGATCGGTAAATGAGTTATATTCCTGCAAATACTGAGGGATCCTAAATAGAAACGAGCGAGATAACCAAGTAGTAATTAATACTACCAGCGTACTTAGACCAATAAGGATCAGACGTTGATTCTTGTGCCAACGTTGACTCAGACGAACCGCCAGAATTAGAGCTAAGCAAATTAAACCTGTAGCAGTAGCGATAATTGCCGAACGCGCTCCTGAGAGCCAGATAGCTAATAACTGGAGCAATAACAGACTAACCACAGCCAGCCAACGCTGCCAAGGTTGATGAACCAGACGAAAACGAAGAAGCCAAAACTGTGGCCAGAGCCAGATTAATACTAAATAAAGATTGCCGACCAACTGTCTCAATAGCCCAGGTTGATGATAGTGAACACGCGTATAGATTTCTAAAAATATCAGTAGAATATCGGCAAAGAGAAAAAACCACAAGATTAAAGGAACTTGCTTCAGTCGAGGATTGGCAACAACATAGAGACTAAGAAAGAAAGCCAAAGACTGGAAAAAACCGTAATAACTAACATTACCAAAGGTACTAGAAACTCGTATACCGCCAGCACTATCAATTAATAAAGGATAATGTAAAAATTGACTAACGGCTATCAACGCCGTACAAAAAGAAACAAAGAGCAACAGCTGCCATACTTTTGACCAAGCGCTAAAGTCGCGAAACAAGGCAGAAACCACGAAAGCAAAAACAATGTAGTGGACCAAGGCAAAGAGACCATCCATTCGCAGATAGTCACCCCAAAAACTAGTCATCAAAGTTCCATTCACAACTGCTGAGAGACAGTATGTCAGAAATAGTAATATCAAAACAAATAACGAACTATTGAAGCGAGGTTTATAAGAACGATTCAGACTAAATAACAGTAAATACAAAAAACATATTATTACTGTCAGGATACGAAAAATAATATTACGTAAAAAAGAAAATGATGATAAAAAATCATAAGAAAAAGAGAACAATACTAATAACGTACCAGCGCTGAGCCATTGCGCCAAAAACAGCAATACTTTCTCCCACGTTAAACTATGGTACCAAGAGAGTAATTTATTGCGCATGGAGAAGATTTTCTTTACTGAGTTTTACCAGTTTTTAATTGGTCTAATAGTGGAGTGAATTGTGCATCTAGAGTCGCGGCCTTTTCTGCATATTTCAAAGCATTAACCTTATCATTGATAACAAAATAAACACTAGATAGTTCGCTATAGAGCGACGCTTCTTCTGGATAGCGGTCAATAGATTCTAGCAGAACTTTAATCGCCTCATCGGTATTGCCACCAACTCGTAGTACCCGGCCAAAGGTAATATAATTTGTCGGAGTTAAATTCACAGAAAGTTCACGAATAACCTTGGTCTCCTGAACTGCTTCAGCGTCTCTGTCAGAAGTAACGTAAGCGGCTAATAGGTTTAAATGAGCGTCGGCAACTTTTGGTGAAAGCTCTACAGCCTTTTTGAAAGCATCAATAGCCTGATCATAAAGCTTTTTGCTGATATACACCCGTCCCAAAGAATAATAGAACGGTGTACGTGTAGGGCTGAGCGTGATACCCTGTTCAATAACGCTTAAATTTTTATCGGCATAGCTAGTATCAAGGTTGGCTGCAGTCAGATATAGATTTGTCAGGAAGGCATAATGACGCGCGTTATCTGGTTCGGTGGCTATATTCTTTTCTAGTTGAGCAGCTGCTACATCAACAATATTGCGTCGAATATACAACGGAGCTGTACCCGCGTTGGCTACATCATTAGCAAACTCAGAAAAGGTTTGACGTAATTCCAACGTTCCCAAAAAAACCTGATTATCCAAAACCTTCACGACATTATCTAAACCCGTCTCAAACGCTTTAGCTGACTGAGCAGCTCGCAATTTATTATACTCTTTTACATACTGCATATTTTTTTGCAGCTGAGGAACATTAAGCAAACTAACTACAGCCAGAACCAAAACTATTATTATTACACTGGCTAATGTCAGAGCGCCTGAGCGTAGGTTGTGTACAAACCAAACCCTATTTCCCGCACGATAATCCTCTGTAATAAAAATAACCGCAGCTAAAGCTAAGATCAGCAAGATATAGGTGTTGATACTATCAAAAACAAAGGCGTTCTGTATACCGTAAGCGACAAATAAGCCCATGAAAACAATGAAAGCTCCTGGATTTTTTGTCTCTACATAATTTCGACGCAAGAGCCAGAAGGCATAAACGAATATAGCCAAGTACAAGACCAGACCTATTACACCACCTTGGACCAAGTATTCAATGTAAATATTATGCGCTCTATCGTACCAGACACGAGAGCTAGCATGACGATAGACTTCTTGTGGGAAATATTTATTAAAGACAACATTGAAGCGTTCTGCACCCCAACCAAAAATCGGTTTTTCTGCCACACCTTTGAGACCAGCTTCCCAGGTCAAAAGACGAGCTTCAGAGGTTGTATCGGTAGCTGAGATACTAACAACACGACTTAGAGTATTATTATTTTGTACCCATGAACTATTGCGATTACTATAGACAACACCAGTAGCGATCAGAACTAAGGCTAAAACAACAAAACCACTTAATCTCAAAAACTTAGGTACAACTTTCATAGTAATCGCCATCACACCCATCAAACCGATACCAATAATCAAACCAATCAAGGCACCGCGAGTCTGCGTGTTAAACAAAGCTACAGCGTTTAGAACTATGATGCTAAAATAATAGGCGTAAGCACCGTAGTGTCGCCATTTTTTTGTAAAAACATTGAGATGCAAAAAAATCTGAGGTAAAACAAATGCCAAAAGGACGCTGCCATGACCAAAAATAACGGCCAAGGTGCCGGCGTTGTCCTTACCCCGAGCCATAGCTTCGAAAACAACCACCATGATGTCCAAGAGATACCAAGCAATCAGTTCTAAACGTAAACGCTGACCATTGAGCATCGTCGGTACATTGATGTTCCATCGTCCAAAAAGCTTAAAACTTTCTGTGCTGTGTCGATAGCGCAATATCAGATACAGGCCAAAGAAAACATGAAATAATGCGTAGGTACCTACATAGGCGGCGTTTCCCAGACTTGACGATACACGCTCACCTCCTGATGACTCGATAAAAAGGTTCAGGTTTAGATGTTGACCTAGAGCAATAAAACTGACGATAAAGGAAACAAAAAAAGTCGCATGAAATAGCTCCAGCCAATTATCTTTCTCACGATAGACACCGACTATGATGATGAGAAAAGCTAATAAATGATAGGCATTAAGCAAACCATCCATGCGTTCGTAGTTGCCCCAAAAACCGCTCCAAAAACTTGGGCTTAAAATACTAACAAATGTCAGCCAACCAAAAAATAAGACTAACAAACCAATGATTTTACTCTTACCCACAGAATATCGCTTCCAGTCTGTCAGCAATAACATCAGATACAAGCCAATAAGAATTTCTACAATAATACGAAAAGCAAAGTTACGTGGAGTGATGAAAGGGAAATAAAAACTGCTATTAATATATAGCGGTAAAAAAAATACCGCTATGACACCCACAGTGATAATGCGGTTGATAATAGGTTCCAAACGTTTGATAAGCATGGGCGTTTTTAAATTATAACTGTTCTAAAGCTTGGCGGCTGACGATATCATTCGAATCTATATCCAATGCTCGCTGGTAATAGTTTCTAGCTTCAGTCATATTACCAATTGATTTGTAATAAGCGCCAGCAATACGTAGTAATTCCAAATTGTCAGGAATTCTTTCAAGCGCTTCAGTTAGCAAAGCTTGTGTCTTGGCTGGATCCTTGAACCCACTATGATATAAATCATACATTTCAGTATAATAAGTGTACAGATTCTGATACTCCCCATTGGCTACTGCCTTTTTATAAAATTCCTCAGCCTTCGGATAATCCTTGAGATAGTATAAATACAAATGACCCAAATTACCATTTAGGATGAAACTATTTGGTTCTAACTTATAGGTGTAGAGAAAAATTTGCTCAGCACCTTTATAATCTCCCACCAATTCTTTGATTAAGCCCATATTCAATAAGACTGAGAATGATTCTATACTATTCTGATGTTCTGAGAAAAATTTACGTCCTTTGTCAAAAGCCTTGAAATAGCGATCTTGAACTTCTTGCGGGATTGTATCGTCCTTTATTTCAAACGAAATCATTTGTTCAAACTCGCTAACAGACTGATTTTTTTGCTCGACTGGCGCGTAAATCCAAAAATAATACCAACCACCTAGGGCGACTAGCAAAGCCAAAAATAAGCCCAGCCAGAGCTTTTTGTGTTGTCGAAAATCCTTGATATTGAGCTTCATAATAGGCATATTGTAAGGCTGGAGGGGGTTTCTGTCAACCGAAAGGAGAAGTAAGAATTAATAATTAAGAGTTAAGAATATCGGTTAGTTAAGTTCAATTTTTATAACTTCAAATCGTTCAATCCCATCAGCAGTTAAAATATTTTGACGGCTGACAACTATCTCTGGTGTTGAAGTCGGAATCTGAATAGCCGCCGCCCCAGTCTGTGCCGGATCATACAGCGTCTCCTGACCCTTAATTATATAGATAGTTTTGAAGCCCATGTCTGACCAGTATTCTAGCTTCCCTCCACTTTCCTCTTGAAAATTAGTATCTGGTATCACTGGCCAACCTTCATATACTAAACGACGATGTAGATACCACAGTGAAGCTGCCTGATCCAGACGATGATCATAAACAATTAATATTGGAGAAGCATTACCATCGCCAGCTAGAGCTTGCTGACGTAATGACTCGAGCCAGCTATAGCGCGTGGGGAAGGTCAAACTGGGCTTCTTATTTGCTAGCTCCTGATTCAAATGGCTCTCCAGTTGATTATAACCCCACTGCGCACTATTAACCCGTAACGATGAGGTGAGCAACGAAGAAACAATAAAGGGCCGAGTAAACCAAAAGGAATTAATGCTGGCTATTAGAGAGGCTGCTATGAAAACGCCAACTGGCCACCAGAGCCATTTTTTCATTAAGAGCGGCTCTAATATTAAAGTCGCTGCTAATCCTAACCAAGGTATCAGCATGGCAGTGAAACGCTCAGTACCGCCAATAGCAGTTAACAGTATGGGTTGAAAGATTAAAGCCATTACCACAAATGCTTCAATGTTCTCGACTTTTTTTCGTAGCCATAATTTTCTCACGACCACACCAATCAGGATCAAACCCGCCAGCGTCATAATAATCGCCAGAACCATATTCTCTCCAGTGAATAGATTGCGTACCAACAACTGTAATTTATCTACGACCGTACCTAGGTCCTTACCCTTATGCGTCGGCCAAACCTCTGGCTGCAAACCAAATAGATAAGAAA
>CAZASM010000034.1:0-8872 GCA_964487895.1 uncultured Gammaproteobacteria bacterium | reverse complement strand
ATGAAAACGGCGCGAAGCTTGAAATACCGGCAAATATTTCTCATGACACAACAAAAAGAATACAAGAATTGGCTATTAACGTTTTTAAAGCTCTAAATTGTGAGGGCTTAGCTCGCGTTGATTTTTTTCTGACAGCAGATGACAGAATAGTTGTTAATGAAATAAATACCATGCCAGGATTCACGAAAATAAGTATGTATCCAAAATTATGGGAAGCTAGTGGTATTTCCTATACTGAATTAATTGATAAGCTAATCCAGTTGGCGATAGATCGTTTTGATAGGGAGAAGAATTTAAAAACAAGTTTTTCTACTGGAAATCAGTAATTTTATGCCTAAGAAAATTATAATTTTTTCTCTGACCTTTCACCCCTTTGTTGGGGGAGCCGAGGTGGCCATCAAAGAGATCGTCAAACGACTACCTCAGTATAACTTTATTTTATTGACCGCCAAATTAAGAGCAGATTTACCAGAAACTGCTCAATTCGACAATTTGCATGTAATTCGTCTTGGGGTTGGTAATTGGACAGATAAATATCTCTTTTTTTGGCGCGCCTGGCAACGGGCACGTCAGCTTCATAAAACTCAGCCTTTTGATGCTGGTTGGGGTATGATGGCGAATTATGCCGGTCTAGCAGCCTTATTATTTCATTGGAGTTCTCACGTACCGTATTTGATGAGCGAACAAAGCGGTGATTCTGATAGCTTTATAACCAACAGAACGTGGTTCTGGCTACCGTTGTATCGCCAAATTTATCGTCGCGCTGCCAAGGTTCAGAGTATTAGTAAGTTTCTGGCCGAACGCTGTCGTCATTATGGAGCGCGAGGTGAGATTACGATTATTCCTAACGGCGTAGATATTCAGCATTTTACTAATCGTCTGACAGCTGAGATACGTGAACAGAAGCGCTCTGAGCTTGGTCTAGAGCCTCAGGACACGGTTCTTGTCACAACTAGCAGGTTAGAGCTGAAGAATGCTATCAGTGACCTGATACGGGCTGTAAATACCTTGCAATTTAAATTTGGCATCCCCACAAAAGTTTTGATTATTGGCTCTGGCAGTGAACAAAAGAGTTTAGAGTTATTAGCTCAGACTTTAGGCATTGCCGATCGAGTACTATTTTTAGGTTATGTTGACCACGAGCAAGTTTTAGATTATTTGGCTGTCAGTGATATTTTTTGTCGACCATCATTGACTGAAGGTTTGGGCAACTCATTTTTAGAAGCGATGGCCTTTGGTTTACCAATCATTGGTACTCCTGTTGGCGGTATTGTCGATTTCCTGCGTGACAAAGAAACAGGCCTCTTTTGCCAACCACATCAGCCGTATACCATTGCACAGGCTGTGAAGGAATACCATGATAACCCAGAGTTAACCGCAAAGATTCGCCAGCAGGCGCAGGTCTTGGTACAAACTAGGTATAATTGGGACACAGTAGCGCAGCAAATGGGAGAATTATTTCAATCAATACTGTCATGAAAATAGCTTCAGAGCTACGAATTTTAATGATCAGCTTAGATACCGGCTTGCTGGGTCAGGGTGGTGGTGATGTTTTGCAACGTCACATTGACTATGCTGCTAAGGTGAAATCGTTAGACATTATTGTTTTTGGTGGTAGCAAACTAGAATCAATTCAATTATCAGAACAGCTGACCGTACATAGTACCGGCAGCCAGGGTTTATTGAAAGCTTTCAAAGCTTATTCAATCGGTAGTAAATTATGTCGGCGGGGCGTTGATCTAATCGATACTCAAGATCCTCATATCACAGGACTCATTGGCTGGCTACTGAAAAAAAAGTTCCAAGTACCTTTAGAAGTGCACTGTCACGGTGATTTCATTGCTAATCCCTATTGGCGAGCAGAGTCATGGAAAAATAAATGGTATGAAAAGTTACAGACGTTTATTTTTCCACGCGTTGATGGTATTCGAGTAGTTTCATCTTTGCTAGCTGATAAAATTAAACAATATCAACTTTCAAATGCTCCAGTAGTAACTATTAATACTCCAGTTGATACTGAGCGCTTCAGTGGTCAGACAGCTCAGTCCGATCCCCATTTTTTTACGATTGTTTCTACTATGCGTTTGGTGCCTGCCAAAAATATACCTTTCACTTTAGAAGTGATTCGAAAGCTACATCAGAAATACAACAATATTCGTTATTTTATTATCGGTACCGGACCATTACAAACTACTTTGGAGCAGAGAGTTACAGCTTTGCGTCTACAATCAGTTGTAACCTTTCTTGGGAATCTCCCACCAGAACGCGTGGCGCAGGAGTACGCGCAAGCTGATTGTTTATTATTACTGTCTACGAACGAAAGCTTTGGCAAGGTTATTATCGAAGCTGGTCTGATGGGTGTGCCTACTATTGCTTCCGCTACCTTAGGAGCACAGACTATTATCCAAGCGGAAAAGACAGGGTTAATAGTGCCTATTAATGACCATGTGGCTACTGTGGAAGCACTCAGCCGTTTGTATGTCGATAAAGCTCTAGCTCGACGTTTAGGACAGCAGGCATTTGTTGATTATAGTCAGCGCTTCCAACACAAAAAAACGCTGGATGATATTATCATCTTTTGGCTCAGATTAGCTAACTCAAAATCTGTATGAATCAGTGGGAAACATTTGAAATTGAAAAATTGACCAAGATTTTTACCGAGACTAAAGAAATTGTAGATATTGGCGGTGGTTTGCGTTTGGCTAAAGATAAGAATAATCGTTACGATGCTAAACGTGAGTGGTTGCGCGACTTGTTGCTGCAAGCTCATTACCAAGTTCTCGATAAAGTCGCTGACTATCATCCAGATATTGTCGGGGATGTTCATAAGTTACCTTTTGCGGACAATAGCCAGGAAGCGGTCATCTGTATTGCAGTTTTAGAACACGTGGAAGATCCTTTTACTGCTATGCGAGAAATCTATCGAGTTTTGAAACCGGGCGGTTATTTATATGCTTTTGTGCCTTTTCTCTACCATCACCACCCGGAAAAGGGTTATTATGAGGATTATTGGCGCTTCACGTCGCAGGGCGTCAAGAATCTAACCAAGATGTTTTCGACCGCTGAACTGTGTAATGTCCGAGGGGCGTTGGAAACGGTGATGCATTTGATTCCAGTACCTGGAAAAAAAGGAATCAATGCTGTGGTCAATGTTCTTGACCGATGGCTGAGCAAAAGTAATAGCAGCCAGGCTAGTGGTTTTAATTTTTTTTGCATCAAATAAAGCATGTCGAAGCGACTATTATTTATTACTCAGCGACTAGATGAACATGATCATGATCTAGCTTTTGTAATCCATTGGGTTGATGCTTTTCGAGCTGCTGGATATGAAGTGCAAGTCATCTGCTTGAAATTGGGTAGTTTTGATCATCATTTTCCTGTCCATTCACTTGGCAAAGAAAAAGGTTGGCCAAAATGGCGTTGGATTATAGAATTTTATCGCTTAATTTTTTCTCTCAAATATGATCGTGTTTTTGTCCATATGAATAGTGAATGGTCAGCCCTAGGGAGTTGGTATTGGTGGCTTACTAGACGACCATTTTATCTCTGGTATACTCATTACACCATGACTTGGCACCTGCGGGTGACGAGCTGGCTGGTGACGAAAATGTTCTGCGCTACGCCCCAAAGTTTACCTCAATTCAATCATTCTGCTAAGAAAATGGTAGTCGGTCACGGTGTTGATATACCGTATTGGACCAGCGGGGTGATAGGAGAACCAAGCTTGCGCGACCAGAACAAACTTTTGACAGTTCATCGTATGTCTCGATCAAAACGTTTAGAACTTGTTATAAATGCTCTGAGTCGCTTGCCTACGCAGTATCATCTGACTATTCGTGGCCGAGTAGTGCCTGGCGAAGAACAATATCTGGAAGAGATGAAAAAACTGATCATTGATTTAGGTTTGTCTGAGAGAGTTGATTTTGGTGGGCCACTATCAATGGTAGAATTACGTAGTTTATATCGTAGTTATCCGTTGTGTTTGAATATGGCATCGGAGACCATCGATAAAACAATGCTGGAGGCAATGCTTAATGGTTGTTATATTGCGACCACACCGGGGAACTCTCAGGCTATTGGTTTGACTGATTTTCCTGCCGCGGAAACAGCACAAGAGCTAGCAAATTTTGTTCTGTCAAAAACCTGGCAAAAATATTCTCTGGCGCAATTGCAGGAAATTGTGGAGCAGAATCACAGTCTGGCTACATTAATTAAAAAAATGAATATCTAGTATGACGATTACTGATCTTAAGAAAATTAAACTCTATCCAACTCGTACTGATTTTGTGCGTAGTTTTTTTTCTGATAAAAAAGGTAAAGTTCTTGATGTTGGTAATCTCGGAGAAGGTCCGATCAATGTTGATATTCGAACTATGATTGAGACTGCTGGTGGGGAGTATTGGGGTTTGGATGTCAATAAAAACTTAGCTCTCAAGCTAGGACTAACCAAGCAAATCACCGGTGATTTACATGACGCTCCGGAGGTCGAGAGTGGTAGCTTTGATTATATCTATGCTGGCGAGATTATTGAACACACTTGGCGTCCAGGCAAAATGATCGATGAGTGTTGGCGTATATTGAAGCCGGGCGGATATTTGATTCTGGATACACCGAATGCTTACGACCTAACACAAGTATTGAGAGCGTGGCTCAAGAGAGTTGATACGCTTGGTCTGGATGATCGTAAGCTAACATACCACGAGGCGAAGGATAATTTTCGGCAGCTGCGCGAAGTTCAAGGTGAGACTTCAACTCAACCTCAACACAAGATATTTTTTAGTCCGGCCATGATGAGACAATTATTATGGATGCATGGCTTTGAGATAGAGCGATTTGCCTATATTGGCAAAGCTCCAAATAGACTTATTCGTTGGCTCACCCGTTTTGTTCCCCAAGGTGCACAAAAGATAGGTGTAGTAGCTCGTAAATCAACACTGGATGAAATCTTCACAGAACAACAATAAGAAGTACGGGCTGATAGCAGGTACACGGCCAAACTTCGTCAAGCTAGCTCCATTGGCTAGAGCTTTTCAAGCAGCTCAATTATCACACGTTATTATTCACGCCGGCCAACACTATGATGATAAAATGTCCGGTGATTTTTTTAAAGATTTTGGCGTCAATATAGATGTTGCCTTGGATATAGTTCGAGAACCTGTAGTAGCGCAGCTAGCTGATATGATGCGTCAATTAGAACAAGTTTTCATTACTCAAGGCATAACGGATGTCATCGTCATGGGTGATGTCAACGCTACCTTAGCCGCAGCCCTTACTGCTCAAAAAATGGGCCTGAGAGTTGCTCACGTTGAGGCAGGTTTACGTTCATATAATTATCAGATGCCTGAAGAGATCAATAGAATCTTGGTCGATACTATCTCAGATCTACTTTTCGCCAGCTCTGAGGACGCCGCTGAAAATCTACAACGAGAAGGTGCGAGAGGTAAGGTGTTTACTGTAGGAAATATCATGATCGACAACTTATTGCACTTTTTACCAACCATACCGCTGACAGATGAGAAGTTTTATTTTTGTACTTTGCATAGAGCAGAAAATGTAGATCATCCGGAGGTGTTTGGATCTATCATCACTGCATTACAACGAATAAAGGACACAGCTAATGTTCTTATCTATCTGCCTTTACATCCACGAACAAAGAAGAAAGCTGAGGAATTTGGCTTGTTGCAAGAGTTGTCTCAGACTTGTACATTATTGGAACCGCTACCATACGCCAAGACCCTTTATTATCAAAAAAATGCTCAACTTATTTTGACTGACTCTGGTGGGATCCAAGAAGAAGCTTCAGTTTTGGGCGTTCCTTGTCTGACGTTACGCACAGAGACAGAACGACCAATTACCGTCGAGCTCGGTACCAATAGTATTGGTGGCGTCACGACAGAATCAATCATGAAAGCATATGGCTCGATGAAACTACAACGTCGTCAAGTAAAAATTCCACTGTGGGACGGCCACACTGCAGAGCGTATTGTTGATATTTTGCAACAAGCATGACAAACAAGAAATTAATCTATATTGCCAACGCGCGCTTTCCAACCGAGAAGGCTCATGGCTTACAAATAGCCAAAATGTGCGAGGCTTTTGCTGAGCTAGGTTATCAAGTCGAGCTCTGGGTGCCTCAGCGAAAGAATCACTTACAGGATAACCCTTTTGTTTACTATCAGGTAAAACAAAATTTTGTCGTGCGATATTTACCTGTTTGGGATCTGATCGGTACTGTGCCACGTCTCGGATTTTGGGTGGAGAATGCCACTTTTGCGCTCAAGGTTTTGCTCCTTCTAAGTCGCGAACCGGCAGAGGTCGTCATTTATAGTCGAGATCAAATGAGCTTATCTTTGATACAAAAATTTACTTCTCGACGTACCTATTTTGAATTTCATGTACCACCAAAAAATATTCGTCCCGGTCAGGTAAGTTTCTGGAAAAAAAATTCTCATATTTTTGCTATCAATAAGCAGACGGCTACCTTTCTCCTTGATGCGGGTATTCCCGCCGATAGAGTGAGCTTCAGTCCGAGTGCGCTTGATCCAAACTTTATTTTTTCGTTAGGCTCTGGTGACACAGGTACTGCGCGACAGAAGCTAAGCTTATCCGTGGATAAGAAGGTGATTGTCTATACGGGACATCTGTATCCCGAAAAAGGAGTTGACACATTACTAGAAGCTAGCGCACTATTATCCGATGACTATCTACTTCTTTTGGTAGGTGGAACGCCAGAACTTATTGCTCGTTATCAAGTGCTGATTGATCAACGTCAATTACAACAAAAGGTGCAGTGTGTCGGATGGGTTAGTCATGAGCGAGTGGTTGATTATTTAATCGCCGCAGACATGTTGATAATTCCGAATAGCGCCAAATTTTCTCATTCCAATAGCTTTACCTCACCTATGAAGTTATATGAGTATATGGTGGCTCGTCGGCCAATCATCGCTTCTGATGTCCCAGCCTTACGTGAGATATTAGATGATTCGATGGCTTATTTTTTTGAAGCAGACAATAGTGAATCGTTGGCAGCTTGTATTAGTGATCTGGGTAAATCATCTGAAATCAGCTCTAAGATAGAAGCTGCTTATCAACGTGCTAAAGATTGTACTTGGGAGCAACGAGCTAAAAATATTTGTAGTTATTTTGTATGAGCTATCCACATTTAGAACATTTGAAACGATTGATCCCGGGATTACTCAATGGACGCCTCTTAGATTTGGGAGCAGGTAAGGGAAAATTACTATTGGCCGTAGCTGAGGAAAGAGGTAACATTGTTGGTTTGGAATACAATCCTGTCTATATCGCCGAAGCACAACGTAAATTACAAGAGCGTGGTTTGTCCGTTGAAATCATTGAAGGCAAGGCTGAAGATCTGCCGTTTGCTGATGAGAGCTTCGATTTTATCAATATGTCAGAGTTGGTAGAGCATGTGCAAAGTCCCGAGCTGGTGCTTCATGAAGCCTTGCGCGTACTGCGCCCCGGTGGATCAATCTACGTCAGTGTGCCCAATAGATTTGGAGCTTTTGACCCGCACTTTCATCTATGGTTGATCAACTGGATGCCACGCTCAATAGTTAACAATGTACTCAAGCTTTTGAATAAGCATAAGGATTATTCTCCGGCTGCTGGACATCAACGCTTGACCGAGATGCATTATTTCACTTTTCATCGCTTCAAGAGATTAGCCATAACTATCGGCTTTGAGGCTGAGGATATTCGCCTACGACGCCTAGCTCGACTATCAAATATTCCTACACTTCGTGGGATTCTGCGCTTGCTGTATTATCCCCTCCGTTTTGGTTATTTCAACACCTTTCATTTTTTACTCGTCAAACCGAAACAGCATGAAATCAGCTAACGTTTCGTTATTTGCCTTTCCTCTTCATTTATCCAGCCCAAATGCCTATTGGGATGGTCTGGCTAAAGCACTTATTAAAATTGAATCATCGTTGATCTTGATAAATGCCAGCTGGCTACAACTGTTGTTTGGTTGGCATCGATCGCAAATTATTCACATCCATTGGCCGTTGGTTATGTATGCTAGTAGACATATTTGGTTGCAACCTCTTAAGTTGTTTTTTTCGTTAGGCATTTTACGTCTGGCTAAGCTTAGGGGCGATCGAATTGTCTGGACTATGCACAATACTCATGATCATGATCAAATCGGAAGTAATTTGGACGCTCGAGCTGCTATTTATTCTTTCAATGGAATATTGACATCATGATCGATTATTGTCGCGTTGTCTTATAGTCTGACATGATCGTGCCTAGTATAGGCGATATGCCTTATAATCATTGACAAGACAAATGGATACTTATATCAGAATTTAGCGGATCTACAGCAATGCATTATTACTCTAGGGAATTTAGAATCCGCACAGTATCGGGATTTGAGAGCAGGAGCGCTTAATTCAATGAAAAAAACACTTACGAGACAATTGCAAAACTAACACTACAAGCCTATGGAATCAAATAATTTGTATCATCAGACCTATCAAGAAACGGGAGAAAAAAATTTTTATGATCAGCACTACGGTAGGAAAGGTAATCAAGCAATGAGTCCTGAGTATAATAATTTGAAGCAACGGGCAGTAGCTATTATAACTAAATTACAGAGATATTTTGTGTTGCCATCTGGGTTGTTGTCTTTACAAAAAAATGGTGACCGTTTAGATCAAAGAAATGCTGTGTCGGATTTGGGAGATATTGTTCCTTTTTTGCTGTACTTTGGTTTTGACGAATTTGCTCGTAAACAGACGGAGATTGTTATGAATTTGTGGCCCCAAGGTTTGATGGCGTCAGAGACCCCAATGGGACCGTTCAAAAATGTTATCAAATCTTATGAATATACGGATCTGTTACTGGGGTTGGC
>CAZASM010000033.1:0-9074 GCA_964487895.1 uncultured Gammaproteobacteria bacterium | reverse complement strand
TTAGGAGAGGAATACCTCTTCCAAGGAAAAAAGCGATATACTTTCAAGTCGTTGATATAGCCCATTTGCGCTCGCAACGATGGCCAACCATTATAAGGCTGGGTGGAAATCACCACAACATTATGTAAATTATCACGTAAACCTTCCGCCAATTTATTGACGATTATCTCCGCTCCTCCTCGCACATACGGAGGATATAAATTACTGATGATAACAATTTTCATGAGATAATATCTGTAAATATATTTTCCATAGTAGTAGCAATATGCGACCAGTCATATTGAGCTAAAACTTTAGCACGTCCTGCTTGACCAAACTCACTAGCCAGATGAGGATTTTTTAATAAAACATCTAAATACTTAGCTAAGCTGGCAACATCTTTTGGTTTGACTAAAAATCCGTTCTGTTTTTTGTCCACTACACTGCGCACACCTGGTAACTCAGAGGCGATCACTGGTAGACCCGAAGCCATCGCCTCTAACAAAACGGTACCAAAAGCTTCAGAGCCGTCTATCGAAGGCAATACCATGATGTCTGCTAAATTATAGTACAAAGGCAAAACATCGTCCGCGACAAAACCTGTGAAGATTACTTTTTTCTCCAAACCAAAGCTGGAAACTAAACTTTGATAACTTTGACTAAGATTACCTTGACCAATAATCATCAAACGATATTCATCATTAGAACTAATCAATTGAAAAGCTTTGATCAAATAGGTTATCCCTTTGAAGTAGTGAGCTTTATCTAAAGCACCGATAAATATCACCACCTTTTTATTGGCTAATTGATATTTCTGCTCCAGTTCTTTATCTCGCCGGCGGGGTTTGAAAGTGTCTGCCTGAACTCCAATAGGTACTTCGGCGAATTTATCTGGCACTTCACGTAAACGCTGACGCAACCGTGAACGTTGAGCATAATCCCATGAGGTGACGATTATTTTATCAGCTCGATCCAAGATATGTGGCATCACTCGCTGGCTGTGCCAGTTAAAAAATTTCTCCATCATACCTTGACCAAAGACGTCCATATGATAGTGAATCACCACTTTGATATCCACGATGTGATCAAGTAAATAAATCATCTCCGCTCCACCAAAAAAAGGATAGTGTAAATGCACGATATCAAAACCTCGTAAACGCCACAGAAGTTGCGGTAAAAAGCTAGCATTGCCATACTGCAGCCACGGGCGCATGCGTGAGACCTTGAAAGGATACAGATGGTCTAGCACAACTCCTTTCGTCGCCATAGGGGTAAAAACGGTCACCTGATGGCCACGGGCTTGCAACTGCCAACTCAAATTAAAGGCCACATTGCCCATGCCGGCTTTATAAGGAGGAAAAGTAGAAACAATTTCAGCAATTTTCATAATTACCACACAATGATCAAACGAATTAAAGAGAAATAGGTATTAAAAATAGGATTAGCTATGTAACGTAGCAGAAAACCTTCCAGCGGTTGAAACAAGATCTGACCACTAAACGAAGCTAACAGCTGTCTGTCGCTACGCCGGCGTAGTCGAGCCACCTGATTATGAGCAGTCACGAGCTGAGCCAGATGCTGCCAACGCAAGAGCCAGATATAAGTGCGCAATTTAGCAAGTAAGGTTTTATTACGTAGGGCAAAAAATAGTTGTCCTAACTCCATAAAGATTATAGCAGGTAATAAAAGTAGTAATGTAGCCCAACGATAATTCTGAGCTATAATCCACAAACGATTACGTTCGAAATAGTAGTACTGTTTCAAGCTGCGGTGAAATTCGTACTGATGATAGACGACAGCCTGCGGTACAACAACCGAATCCCAACCAGCAAGCATGGTGCGCCAACCAAAGTCTAAATCCTCCAAATACATAAACATAAAATCGGCGAACAGTCCGCCTATCAAAGGGACGGCTTCGGGACGTATCATCATCGCCGCGCCAGAACAACTGTTGATAATCCGCGGTGTAACTATCTGATTATTATCTATCACATCATTGAAGGAGGTATAACCAAAGCCTAAATAATGAATAACATTGCCCAAAGAATTGATCCGGTTAGTATCGGGCCAAAGTTTCAACTTCGGCTGGACAGCGGCGCAGCTTTCGTGCTGATCTAGATAATCAGCCAATACCGATAAACAACCATCCGTCAGACGAGCATCTTCATTTAGTAACATAATATAGTCACAATCTGACTGTTGCTGAATATAACGCCAGCCAGCATTATTACCTCCTGCAAAACCTGTATTCTCAGTCAGAATAATTATCTGCACCTGAGGAAATTTCTCGCGCACAAAAGCCACCGAACCATCAGTGGAGTTATTATCGACCAGATAGACCTGACGCTCTACCTCCGGCTCTACGGTGGTGAATACTGAAGTTAAGCAGTCAGACAGCCAGCGTAAACCATTATAATTTACTATCAGTATTCCTATTTTTTTCTTCATTATTAAGAGCTATAGTTCTAACTAATTTGGTAATCTGACGATCCATTTTATCAATATGTACGAAAAGTCGGAACAACAGATAGACAATAACGACAATGGCAATATAGACTATCAAATCTGCGCCACGGCCTATTCCAAAGAACAAAGCCAGACGACTGGTAATCTCTGGCTGCCAAAAAACAATACCTATCGCCAGCCATAAAAGTGTCCACAAGACACTCTCCATCAAGGAAAAGGTATGTTCACGATATTTATTCCAAGCTTTCAGCGTGGCTATAACTAAAAATATAGTAGCAATAATTGGTAACAACATACTATTTAATAATTTTTCTAATAATTAGATCGCGGATAATATGTAGGCCACCGCCGAAGCCCTGTCCAAACTCATAGTATTTAATAGTTACCGGCACCTCTTGATATTTTAGGTGTTTCTTTTTGATTTGAGCAGTAATCTCAGAAGCATGAGCCATGCCGTCTTGTTGCAAATCTAACTTTCTCACCGCTGAAGCACGAAAAGCACGAAAACCATTATGTACGTCCGTTAACTGCAAACCAGTAGTTAATCGTTGAAACCATAAAGCCGGCCGTTGCAAAAAATATTTCTTCAGCCATGGCACCGAGCTATCACTTGCAGCGCCCAAAAAACGAGAACCCAAAACAACATCTAATTCTGGCTGTGACTCCAACGGTGCAATAACGTGAGCAATATCTTCGGGTTGCATCTGTCCGTCAGCGTCAAAATGCACAATGATATCAGCGCCCTGCGCTAGAGCATATTGCATACCAGTCATGAGAGCAGCTCCTTGACCACGATTAATGGGATGACGGATAACTGTTACCCATTTGCTTGCTATCTGAGCAGTAGCATCGGCAGAACCATCATCAATCACCACTATCTGATAAGGAAAACTAGTCAACCGTTCTAAACTAACAACAAACCTCTCACTACGAGTCGCTTCATTATAAGCAGGGATAATAATATAAACTTTAGACACGTGGTTGTGATTTAATAACGTCTGTCAACATTTTGATAGTGCTGTTGATCATTAATTCTGGGCTAAATTCTCTACTACGTAGTTGTATTGCTTGTGCCATTTGAGAGTCAGCAGTCTCGAATTGTGCCAATTTCAAAATAGCGGTTAATATTTCAGCACTGTCATTATAGCTAAAGGACCAACCTGTAACTCCATCTTGTACTAACTCTTGATTACCGCCTCTGCGCGAAACAAGTGGCACTGCGCCAGCAGACATAGCTTCCAGAATCATATGGGACATACCTTCGTAATCGCTATTCAAAATAAAAGATTTTGCTTGCAGATAATGACTTACTAACTCCTCGGGTTTGAGACGACCTAGCATAGTAACAGATGACGATACTCCGGTCTCTAAAATTAATTTTTTTAACCTTTCTCCATCTGGACCATCGCCAGCAATCTCCAGCTGGGCATTAGGGGCTTGTGCGATAACCTGGGGCCACAGTTTGATAAGAGTATCAAAGCCTTTCCATGGTAATAACCTACCGCCCGTTAAAAATATATTTTTTTTCTGACTGATTTTTTCTGATTGAAATTGTGGCGTAAATGAATTATAGATGACTGAAATTCTCTCAGGAGATACTCCCCAGAGCTGAACTAACTCGGCTAAATATTTACTCGGCACAACTACTCGCTGCGCTTCAGAGACAACTGCTTTTTGTAATTTTCTTAACCGTTCCACGACTGGAGGGACAGTGGCTAGTTGCTGAAAATCCTCAATTGAGCAATCTAAGCCGAAACGTACCCGACCCTGCTCCCAGGCATAATCTCCAACCACTTTAACCACATATGGAATATGACGGAATTTAGCTACAAGACGCGCCTGCCAACCAGCTGCTGTCGGCCCTTGAGTGTAGATGCAATCAGCCTGAGAACTGATAAAATACAACTTCAAGAGATAGATTAAATGTGACCAAGGCTTCAAACGGCTACGCTTGATACGCGTTACATGATATTTCTCGCGCCTATTTTCTGTTGTATCAGAGAAACAAATAACCCGAACACTATGACCTTGTTGATTTAAACTTTCTGCCAGTTGCGTTGTGTAGGTCGCTGGTCCACCGATATCAGGCGGAAAGATGCCAGCTGCTAAGATAATATTCATGCCTAATTTTTATTAACTAGCGTTTTAATCGAACGCAACCAATCATAAGTTTGTTGTAATCCTGCTGGAATTAATATCTCTGGTTGCCAGCCAAGAGCTTGAATTTTTTCTGTGTTAAAAGTAAAACGCTTAACTTCACCAATAATACCAGGTTGATATTCTATCACAGGCTCAGTTCCTGATATTTTCCATAACGAAGAAATAATATCTTGTAGTGAAGTTTCCACACCTGTACCGACGTTATAGACACCTTCATGCTCCAATCCAAGAATTAAAGCTTGGACAATATCAGCGACATAAACAAAGTCACGTTTTTGTAAACCATCTCCATTGACCTTCAACGGCTGACGATCAAGGAACCAACGACAAAATAAGGCAATCACGCCTGCTTCACTAGATGGATCTTGTCTCGGACCATAGACATTGGCAAAACGGAAGATGGCAATCGGCAACTGATACTGCTGCTGAAAAAAATGTAAATAGTGTTCTACGGCTAATTTGGTAATTCCATACGGTGATATGGGTTGCACGGCAGCCAGCTCATCGGCTCCAACATTGTTATTGCCATAGACAGCAGCTGAGGAAGCAAAAATCACCCGACACTTTGTTTTCACAGCTTGCTCCAAAACTTTCAAACTACCGAGAATGTTGATTTCAGCATCCAACACCGGATTAGTGATAGATAACCGTAAATTTTTTTGCGCTGCTAAATGGTAGACTACATCAGGCTGAACAGTGCTAAAAACCTGGGCCAAGCCAGGGTCAAGAATGTCTATTTGCTGAAATGTAGCTTGAGCCGAGACATAGTCTTTCTTACCTGCAGAGAGATTATCTACCACAGTCACTTGATGACCCAGTACTAGTAAAGCGTCAACCAAATGAGAACCTATGAAGCCGGCGCCGCCAATAACCAATATTTTCATGGTGCAAGCTTAACTCAAGCTTATACTATAATAAAGCCGATAAAAAGCAACCTCAAAAGCTACTCCTGAGGCTTATTTAGACCATAATCCACGTTAAGCGTCAAGCTTGAACGTGCAAAAGCTATTGTTTCCGTTAAACCTTGGTCTAGAGCAATCAAAGGAAACCAGCCTAATTTTTCTTTAGCCAAGCTAATATCTGGCAGGGCTTGTCTGTGGGTGTATTCAATCGCAGCACCAAATGCCAGCTGAGAATTACTCTTAGTTAGTGCAATAATCTTCTCGGCTACTTCTTTTAAAGTGTAATAACGATCACCACCAAGATTCACTGGATCATGAATATCATTGTGCATGAGAGCGACCAAACCCTCGACCATATCTTTGACGTAGCACAAAGATGAACCAGTTGTCTCATCTCCACTAATAATAACTTCCTTACCCAGAAGAGCACTGGAGATAAAATCAGGCACGTGTCGTCCACTTGATAACATCATACGCGGACCATAAGTTGTGAAAATTCTACCAATACGAGTATTAAGGTGAAAATGCTCTTGATAGGTAGAGACCAAAGTCTCAGCAAACCTCTTGCCTTCATTATAACAAGCACGAGGTCCAATAAAATTAACATTACCCAAATAACTTTCATGGATACTTTCGTTCTTTTCTGGCGCTCTACCATAAACAGCTGAAGAAGAAGCTAGAAGGTATTTAGCTTGATACTTTTTCGCCCATTCTAATGATTGGATAACACCAATGGAATTAGCTCGTGCTGTTTCAATCGGCAACTTAGTGAAATCATCAGCCGCAGTTGGACAGGCGAGGTTATAAATCTCCTGCAAACCTTGAGCTTTGAACTTAAATTTACGTAGCTCCGGTAAGTCTTCAAAATCAATCTCTTCGGTAATATCGTGACGAATAAATTCAAAATTAGGGAAGGACAGCATCATTTTGATATTTTCTACATCAGAAGATAAGAAATTATCCATACAAATAACGTTGTTGCCTTTCTTTAATAAAAACTCACATAAATGTGAGCCCAAAAAGCCGGCGCCGCCAAGCACCATGATATTCTTTCTTTCTATCGGCATGTGAACTGTCATAAACTATAATCTCCTTTCCAATAATGATATTTTACACTAAAAACTGCCATCAGGGTAGTGACATATCCCCAGATGGTCACTTTGGAATCAAAATTATTGACCCAACGCACTGGCAATTCCTTCAGCTTCAGCCCAGACATCTGCGCCACATAAAGAATCTCAAAATCAAAAGCCCAATCTGTGCGGCGTTGTTTCACGAAAAGATGTCGTGTCGTCGCTGTGCGAAAAAGTTTAAAGCCACACTGTGTGTCGCTGACAGGTAACTTTAACAGGGAACGAATTAACCAATTACCAGCTCGACCTAAATTGCGTTTCCAAGACTTCTGGGCTACAGCAATCTCTGCACCGTTGATAGCTCGTGAGCCAAGAACAATATCCATGGACGTCATCGCTAAGAAAAAATTCGTCACATGGTTGATATTAGTAGAGTTATCAGCATCCATAAATAAGGCAAAATCGCCTAAAGTTGCCATCATGCCAGTACGCACAGCAGCACCTTTACCTTGGTTAGTTGTGTGAGTGATTAATCGCACCTGGGTACCAAAAACATTTTGCACAAGTATACCTGTGCCATCAGTAGAACCGTCATCAACGATAATAATTTCAAAATCTCCCGGAAAATATTGTTGACAAAAAGTTACAACGGAATGCACCGTTGACTCAATCACAGCAGCTTCGTTATAAGCAGGGATAATAACACTTAATTTCATGAAAGTTTAATTGTTGGTTTAAACGTCCAAAATTTATTACCACTAAAATTCCACATCATCACAACAATAGCTACCAAAAACTTAGCCAGAACATCATAAAGATGTAGTTTTTCTACCGCTAAATAGAGAAAACAGGAGGACAACACGAGGCCAATAGAATATACTAATAAAAATTTACTGTACTGTTTAGTTGAGAAACGAGTCATAACCTTAAAGGTCCATAAGCGATTAAAGTTAAAACTCCACATCACTGTCAAAAAAAATGCGATAGCATTAGCTATAATATAATGTTGCTGAAACCAAAAAATAAACCTTGTTAGGTAAAGAAAGATGGCTAAATCTAACAAAAAAGAGCTGACTCCTACTAAAGCAAACTTTACTAACTGCCTCATCCAAGGAAAAGTGTTCGCTATATTCATCACCCTGGTTTTAGCGATAGAGTGCTGCTAAAGACCAACCGCTGGTATTAAGTACCGCTGGAATGATAGTCGTCACTAACTGTCCGGTATAATCATAAATGCTAACTTTAGCTTCGCCTGTGACTACTGGGAAAACAACAATGTCTGATAGTCCATCTCCAGTGACATCCTGTGCCACAACACCCATTTTAGTGCTTTTTTGCTGTAAAGCCGGGAAAAGTAACCAGGAGTTTTTCTCTTGTCCATTGAAGCTAAACAGACGAATATTTCCTTTCGGTGACGTTCGATCAATAACAATTATTTCCGCTGAACGATCAGTATCGACATTAGCTACAGCAATACTGTAGCTAGACCTGTCTTCAGGTTTATAAGCCATAAATTGACCTTTGAGATTACCCTGAGCATCAAAAACTCGGACGTGCGGACCGCCGGTACTTGCTGGAATTGTCACTATCTCTGCTGAGCCATCACTATCGACATCACCAACCCCAAGACGAACACCGCCGTTAAATGTCGGGTCATAAGCCATAAAAGTACTTTTTAAATTACCTTGAGCATCAAAGATACGAACATGCGAACTACCTCCGCTTTCTGGAGCTGTAATGATATCTAGAGCTCCATCTCCATCAACATCACCAACAGCCAAACTGAGTCCACCTCTAAATTTTGTATCATAAGCCATAAATTGACCTTTGAGATTACCTTGCGCATCAAAAATGCGAACGTGCGGACCGCCGGCACTATGAGGAGCAGTGATGATTTCTAGGACTCCGTCGTTATTTAAATCTGCTGTCACGATATTCACACCTCCTGTAAACTGAGCCGTATACGGCTGAAAGGAGCTAATAAATTTGCCGTCATTATTTGTGACAGACACGGTCGTCGGGCCGCGTTGACTACCGAGAACAATGAGATTTTCATGACGGTCAGCTAATATTTTCGCCTCTGATATAGCACTTTGAAAATTCACTAGCCCACCACCAATATCTAGATAATGTCCAGCGTTAGCAGAATTTATATCGGTGGTATTTTTTTTAACCAAGTTGTAAATACGATCCAAACTTAACCGTGGGTCAACTATCATCACATTAGCAATCAAACTGCTGACTATTGGAGCAGCGACAGATGTACCTGCCCAGCCACCTTGATAAGATTCAGAGAACTTACCAGAAGCAGCAAATAATGGCACAGTAGAATATATTTGAGTTCCAGGAGCAACAATATCTACACAACTAGACCCATAATTAGAAAAGCTACTTAAACTGTTATCTTGACTAACAGATGCGACGCCAAAAACTTGATTAGTCTCCGCTGTGTCGCACACAGGGTAGCGAGGAGTATCGTCTAGGTTCAAACCAG
>CAZASM010000032.1:0-9289 GCA_964487895.1 uncultured Gammaproteobacteria bacterium | reverse complement strand
TAATCCATTTGAGAGAATTGAGGTTAGTGAGAATGCAATTGGTGCTCATTTTGATAATCCTGGTACGCCTACAGCTGGCCATGAGTCAGATATTTTATCTTATAATCTAGATTTTCAATGTCCTGAACCAATCTTATTTTCCGTTGCGGGCGTCAAATGGGATGATATGAATGGCAATGGCGTACGTGATCCAGGCGAACCGGGTGTAGCTGATGTGACTATTTCTCTAACAGAAGAACAACCTGTTAGTAGTTCGATTAGCTCTGATGCTCTGGTGGCACGAACTACAGTAACAGATTCCAATGGTAATTACAGTTTCGCCGAGGTGGGTCAGGGTAGTTATGATGTTTGTGAAACAGTACCTACAGGTTGGCATCAGACCTATCCTCTGAACGCTAATAATAACTGTCATCAAGTTAATTTCTTCCCTGCAAGTGATTCTGCTGTTGGTGTACCACAGGGTTATGATTTCGGTAATCAGAGAGATCCAGAGACTATGGCTACTGTTGTTGCGCAGAAGATTGTTTGTCAGCATGAATCTAGCTTGCCAAATTGGGGCGATGGTGCAGATACAACTATTAATGCTGATACAGCTGAAGATTTCGTTAACAATAGCCAAGGTGATTGTGAATTAGTACCTGATTGGAACTTCCAGTGGTCATATTCCGGAGAGAATCCTGGAGATCAGACGGGTGTTGCGGGTGAATCTTGGACTACCTTTGGTCCGACCAATGCTTCTGGCATGGTAACTACCTCGGTAGATGTCGATGATCGTAGCGTTATTAAGGTGCGAGAAGTCTTTCAGTCTGGCTATTTACCTTTCACTGGTTTGACTACGACCGAAGACGTTAGTGCGGAAATCTATTGTTACAATGATATCTTGAACTACGATAATTACGATTATATTAATAATCCTTCAGCTGGTCAGACCTATTACTGCGTTGCTTGGAATGTAGCGGAAGCCACAGAGCAAATGTGTGGTAATGGTGTCAAAAATGAAGGTGAACAGTGCGATGATAGCAATACTGTCAACGGAGATGGCTGTAATTCTCAATGTCAGTTAGAACAACCACTATGTACTGAAGAGCAAACCGGTTGGTGGAGTGAATATTTCAACTTGCCAGGTAACCATCCTAATGTTGGTTCCTTTGATATCCCATATTTCCCTTACGATGACAATGTTCATGGTGATCCACTAGGAGGCTGGGCCCCATGGACAGCTGATTGGTATGATGATCAGTACTACCGTTTCTCTCGTGTTGATGCCAATTTGAACTTTGGCGATGATTTCTTCCCGATGGATATGTTAGGAGAAGAAGTTGTCCCAAGTTGGAATAATCATGATTTCTTCTTCGCAGTGCACTCACGAGCTAAAGTAACAGCGCCAACAACTGATGACTATAGTTATATGTTGCGCAGTGACGATGACTCTTGGGTTTATATTGATGGTGTTAGATTTGATGATAAAGATGGTGTCCATGCACCAGCAACTTCTGGTATCACTCAGATGCCTCTGACCGCTGGTGATCATATTATTGATGTCTTTTACGCTGAACGTCATCCACTAGGTGCTACTTTAGTCATGACTCTCGACGATCGTCTGACTGTCATGCCAGCACCAGAACACTGTAACAACCTTTGTGGTAACCAAGTGAAAGATCAAGGTGAGCAGTGTGACGATGGTAATCAAACCAATGGCGATGGTTGTAACAACCGTTGTCGATTAGAAACTCCACAATGTACGGAAGAATCTACCGGTTGGTGGGGCGAGTACTACAACTACAGTATCAACCACCCAGATATGGAGCTTGATGGAGCTTTCTGGCCTGATGCTGCTCACGGAGATCCACGTTCAGCTAGCTGGAATACTGATTGGTATGATGACGAGTACTACCGATTCTCTCGTGTTGATACGAATTTAAATTACGGTGATGACTATTTCCCAGTAGATTTATTAGCTGAAGAGGTGACTTATGGTCATGAGTATCACTTCGGAGCTCACTGGCGCGGTAAAGTGACAGCAGCTGTTGCTGATGACTATACCTACCACTTGCGTTCTGACGATGATTCTTGGGTCTATCTGGATAATGTCTTGATTGACGAAGAAGCAGGAGTGCATGCTCCACGAACTTCAACTTCAACTCAGATGACCTTATCTAGTGGCGATCATATTATTGATATCTATTTTGCAGAACGTCATCGCCTTGGTTCTACCATGGAGTTCAGATTGGATGACCGCTTGACTGTCGTGCCAGCTCCTGAGAACTGTGATCAATGTGTTAATCCGTTGGATTACAACTTAGATCACGCCATTACCTTAGCTGATGCAGTAACTTTTAGTGGTTATTATGCCACTAGCGATATCAAAGCTGATATCAATGGTAACAAAGCTGTAGATTATGGTGACTACCTCTGTTCTAATCAGCAGATGTCTAGCGCTTATCAGTGTCCGTTCCTTTGCGCTCCAGTCTGCGGTGATAAGACAATTCAACAAAATAATGAAGAGCAGTGCGACGACGGTAATATTACCGACGGGGATGGTTGCTCTGCTACCTGTCAGAATGAGCAGATTTGTCGTGGCTCTGGAACTTATACACTAGACGCTGAATTCGATCAGGGCTCCTTGATCAATGTGGTGCATACACCAAGCGATCAGCTACAGCTCAGTTCTCAAGTTCGTGCTTTCAACTTCATCTGGGTTGCTGTCTCGACCAAAGGCACGGTAGTGAAGATTAATACTGATTCTGGTGCTATCGTCGGTGAGTACAAGACCAGCCCTTCTAGTCAGGGTCTTGGTAATCCATCACGTACAACTGTAGATAAAGACGGCAGCGTCTGGCTTTCTAATAGAGATAATGTCTATGAAGGCGCAGGTTCAGCCATTCACATTGGTCTGGTAGAAAACAATCAATGTGAAGATCGTAATGGCAATGGTGTGATCGATACTTCGACTGCACAGGATGATATTAAACCTTGGACTGATGCCTCAGGAACTCGTGCTGTAACCACAGCTGATGATGAATGTATCGTCCACTATGTGAAAATTCCAACTGCTGACGGTACTCGTCATATCTCAGTTACAGCTGATAATGATGTCTGGGTGGCAGGTCTCTATTCCAAAAATTTCGACCTGATTAAAGGTGGTCGTTGGAATGTTCCAACTTCTGGTACTATCATCCGTTCTGAGTCCAGTGTTGGTTACGGTGGCTACGGTGGATTGATAACTCCAAGTGGCGTTATCTGGTCCGCTCGCAGTCTACTTCGTTGGGATACTTCGCTACCACTGACAGGTCCAAATGGTATTAATTGGAAAGGTTACGATGGTTTTGATAGCTATGGCCTTTGTATCGATCCAAATGGTAATGTCTGGAACACAGCTCTCCAAGGTGGACAGATTCGTAAGTTCGACTCTACTGGTAATCTTTTAGGCACATTTGGTCATGGCAATCCAAATGCCCAAGGATGTGTAGCTACTGCTAATGGAGATATCTGGGTTGCATCTTCGGTTTTGGATAGCAATAATAGCGTCGGTCATATTAAGAATGACGGTACCTTAGTCGGTGTTGTGCCGGTAGGTTCTAGCCCAACAGGTTTGTCAGTCGATGCTAACGGTAAAGTGTGGTCAACAAATTATTATAGTAATAATGTTAGTCGTATTGACCCAGCCGCTGGAGTTTTAGGTTTCGATGCCGTCACTCCAGTTGGTGCTGTGGACTTCACTTCAGTAGGACTTGGTGGTAGTCCATACAATTACTCAGATATGACTGGCAGTACCTTATCCGGTCAGGCTGAAAGTGGTACTTGGACTGTTATTCATGACGGTGAAGTTTCTCTACCATGGGGTAGTGTTACTTGGAACGCCTTGGGAACTGTGGTTGTGACTGTCTCTACCAGTACAGACGGTATTATCTTCGGTGTTCCACAGACAGTGACCAGCGGACAAGATTTGTCAGCTCTCACATCTCGCTATCTGAAAGTTGTCGTTAGCTTCACACGCGAAGTGACTGGCGCCAGCCCAATCCTCTATGATCTAACGGTCAATAGAAACTGCGGACCAGCTCCAATCTGTGGTAATACGGTGACTGAAGCGGGCGAACAATGTGACGATGGTAACACTACTAACGGTGACGGTTGTTCAGCGTATTGTCAGCTCGAAGAATACTGTGACGATGAAGAATATGATTGTAACGAAGAGCCAGTCTGCCGTAATGGAGTAGTTGAAGCCAACGAACAATGTGACGATGGTAATGAAAACAACGGCGACAGCTGTAGTAATCAATGTACTATCAACGAGCAACCTCCAGTAACTCCTCGTACTCCTACAGGTGGTGGAGGCGGTGGTGGTGGTTTGACTCCACGAGTTAACTTGGTGATCAATAAGACTGTTTCTTCACAGTTTGTTACCCCAGGTTCACAAGTCACCTATACTATCTTGGTCACGAACAGTGGCAACACCATTGCTGCTGATGTTAATCTGGTAGACACTTTGCCAGCAGGATTTACTTTCGCTGAAGGTGGCGCTAGTACCAAGACGTGGCACTGGGATACTATCGGTGTCGGTCAGACTGTTACTGTCACTTATCTGGTGAATATTAGCGCTACTGAAGCTGTCGGTGTTTATCCGAACTTGGCAGTCGTCACTTCACCTACTGGTCCTGTCTCAGCACAAGGATTGGTCAACGTCGAAGTGCGCAAAACTCAAGTTCTGGGAGTCACTAACGAAGCTCCAGCTCCAGTAGAAAAGGTCAAAGTTCTCGGCTTCGAGACTTTACCTGATACTTCCGGCGATTGGAACTACCTCGGTATGATCGGCGCTCTGCTCATCTTGGTGGCAAGTGCAGCCTACGGCCGACGTGCCTTCCGCGCTTAGATTTGTTCAGAAAACGTGTAAACAGAGCCCTTGAGGGGGCTCTGTTTTGGTTAGGTGTAATAAATACTGGCTTAGTACGTCTAGAGTGGTATTAATCAGTAATATATAATCGTATGGGAGAAGAAAGTAACAATGGTAATAACACGACTTTGGTGATTTTCATCATCGTCGTATTGATCGCAGTTGCCGGTTTTGCCTTTTATTATTTCGGCAGACAGCCAGTACAGGAAACTCCTGGCATTAATGTCAATGTCCCAGGCAATATTAACGTCAATATTCCTACACCAAACGTCAATAATTAGAGACTAAGATAGCTTAGTACTGATTACCGAGCCCTTGCGATACCTTCTCGTGGGGGCTTTTGGTTTATTGCCTCTACACTTGCCCTGTACCAGTTGGTTCAGGGCTTGCCAAACCAGTAAATACCTGCTATTCTATTGCAGTCGCGGTTAAGTTCGCGGCCACAATCCTTTGGGCTTTGTACCAAGAGGATACAAGCCTATTTACTAACTTCCTGACGTTTCTGTCCCGTTTAGAACGCTAAGCGTTAATCAGCGGGATGGTCTGGAAGCGAATAGGTATTAATTATCTAAGAAAAAAACAACATGGCAACCATCCCAGCACCATTGGAGATGTTGAAGGCCGGTGTCCACTTTGGTCATCAGACTTTCAAACGTCATCCAAAAATGAAGCCCTACATCTTTACGAAACGCAACGGCGTTTCCATTATTGATTTGGAACAAACCAAAACCTGTCTCGAGACAGCTTTAGAGTTTGCTAGCCAGATTACTGTTAATGGAGGCGTTATTTTATTTCTCGGAACGAAAAAGCAAGCTCGTGAAGGCGTGAAAAAAGCTGCCTTAGCTTGTGACTCACCATTTATCACTACTCGTTGGATTGGCGGTACGTTCACCAACTATGAGAACATTTCTAAACTTTTTGCTCGTTTGAAAGAGTTAGAACGTGGTTTCGAAAGCGGAGAGTGGAAAAAGTATACAAAGAAAGAACAAGTCACCATGGACAAAGAAATGCAGAAGCTTCAGAGCTTCGTCGGTGGTATCAAAGATATGAATAAATTGCCAAAGGCAGTCTTCGTCGTCGATATCAAAAAAGAGCAGACAGCAGTAGCCGAAGCGAACAAACGCGGTATCCCCGTCATCGCTATGGTAGATACTAATGTCAATCCGGAGCAGGTCCAATACGCTATCCCAGCCAATGATGACGCTGTGAAATCTATTGAAATGATTGCTATGCTTCTGGCTGAGACTATCACTGAAGCCAAGAAAACCAAGGAAAGTTAATTTCCTTCTCTCTCGTGTTCTGACCTAAAAAACTAACAAAAATTACTATGTCTCTCGAAGTAATCAAAAAAATTCGTACTCTCACTGGTGCTGGTATTGTTGATGTGCAGAAAGCACTAGCAGAAGCTAATAATGATGAAGAGCGAGCTATCCAAATTTTGCGTGAACAAGGTCAAAAGATGGCAGCTAAGCGTGAAGACCGCACAACTCACGAAGGTGTCATCGCTATTGCCAAAGGTACTGATGCTGTTGCTATGGCTGCGCTCACCTGTGAGACAGATTTCGTGGCTCTCAACGCAGACTTTGTTCAAGCTGCGCAGGATTTCGCCACTCAAGCTTTGACCATTGATGAAATAACTCTCAAGTCCCAAGCTGATGATAAGATCAAAAACGAATTAATCTTGAAAATAGGGGAGAATATTCAGTTTGGTGGAGCAAAGAAAATCTCCGGCACGATTATTGGTTCTTATCTGCATTCTAATAAAAAAATTGCTTCAGCAGTATCTCTGACCAGCGGTAGCGTCGAAGTGGCTACTGATTTGTCTTTGCATGTTGCTGCTTTTCGTCCTGATTACCTGAAGCCAGAAGATGTACCAGCTGAGCTGATCGCAACCGAACAAGCTGTCTACCGTAAGCAGTTAGAAACCGAAGGTAAACCAGCCGAGATGATTGAGAAGATTCTGCCTGGTAAACTGGAGAAATATTACAGTGAAGTTTGTTTCCTGAAGCAAAAGTTTGTCAAAGATGATAGTATGACAGTAGAAAAATATCTCCAACAGAATAATGCTGTTGTTGATACATTTATTTATCTCAAAATATAACTATGATCAAAGCTTGTGACGGAGAGTGCCAATGTGGCGGTAATGGTACTTGTGGCGGTAACTGTAGCCAATAGCTAACTCTCTGAAAATATGAAAACCCCCGGCACAGATATAATTTGTCGGGGGTTTTCGCTATTCCTAAACCATGATGGTCAGTCTAGCGATGGGTGCGACGCTTGATCGGTCGCATCTTGTCGGGGTCACCGACAAGACAACAGCCGTGACTCTCTCCAGCACTCGGAGCAGTTGCAATCTGGAGGTAAGACAATTGGTCTTGGGACGCCGGCGTTCGCGCGGGTTTGTCAGCCGTGACAGTTCCGACAGTAGTCGTACCAGAGCCCTGCGTGTCCATGAGGACTTTCCTTTTCTGGTAGGAGAGTAGTACACAGGTTTACCAAACTGGACAGGCGAGGCATTCCGTGACGGATCCGGCTTTTTCTATTTGCCGTAAATCCCGTAGTGCGTTCAGCTGCGCGACGATATCTCGCTCTTGCTGCCTGAAGTTCAGACCTCGAAACCCTGTCGGTAGATAGAGGTCCAGTTGCGACTCATACCGCAGGACACGCAGGACCAGTTCCAGCTGGATCTGCGTCATCTCGTAAATCCGGCCTTCTGCAAACAAGTGGAGCGCTTGCAGGCACTTCTTCAGAGCTCTGGGCTTGCCCTCGAGTGCTCGGTGATTTGGCAGCGCGAGGCAGGCTTCGATCAGAAAGAGTTTCAACTCCTCAGGTGTGGCTGGGTTTAGCTTGGGCATATGCCTCCAACCGCAGAATGTTGATTTCTTGGTGGTTGGCCTGTGCGAAACCTCGGTCATAATAAAAAAGAACAGTTATCGTAACTCATACCTCCTTGGTTGTGGGCCTCACCGCGCGTGAACCGGCGCTCTTCAGTTTATCGAAGTAAGCCGGAAAAAAAATCGCCCCGTCCAGATGGCGCGGGGTGACAATGTTTGGCACAACGTCACATCACCGCGAGTACGGCTTGAAGCATTGGGTGAAGAGACGGTAATAATGAGTCATGGAATAACTCTAGCACTGTTCTGGTGGTTGTCAATATTGAGCTATGGTATAATGAATTTAGCATTAAGCATTAAAAAATACTATGGCATCATCACGCAAAATTCGTGTCGCTATCAATGGTTTTGGTCGCATTGGACGAGCGGCTTTCAAAATTGCTTTGCAGAATAAACGTCTAGAAATTGTAGCTATCAATGATTTGACTGATGCTCCAACCTTAGCTCATCTTTTGCAATACGATACAGTTTACGGTAAATATGGCAAAAAAGTCAGCGTCAAAGGCTCATCTCTGGTGATCGATAGAGGAGTATATCCGATTGTTGCTCAGCCAGATCCTACGAAATTGCCTTGGAAGAAATATAATGTTGATGTCGTCTTAGAATGTACAGGACGATTCACGAAAGATGGTGCAGCGATGGCTCATATCAAAGCTGGTGCCAAGAAAGTTGTGGTCTCGGCACCAACCAAAGGTGGTGGAGTGGAAACATTTCTCTTTGGCGTCAATGCACAGAGCTACGGAGGACAAAAGATTATTTCTAACGCTTCCTGCACTACCAATTGTATTGCGCCAGTTGCTCAGGTGATGCATACTGTCTTCGGTGTCAAGCAAGCGATGATGACCACGATTCACTCTTATACTGCTGAGCAGAATTTGGTAGATGGCCCACCACCCGGTGGCAAATCAGGTGATCTGCGTCGAGCTCGAGCAGCTGCAGCTAATATTATCCCGACAACAACAGGAGCAGCGATCTCGACCACAGAAGTGATACCAGAACTAAAAGGATTATTCGATGGCTTATCACTGCGCGTGCCAACCTTCTGCGGCTCTTTAGCTGATTTCACCTTCGTAGTGAAAAAGTCAGTAACAGTGGATAAAGTGAATAAAGCTTTGATCTCAGCTAGCAAATCACCACGCCTGAAAGGAATCCTCACCTGTACCAGTGAGCCGATAGTTTCCTCGGATATTATCGGTAATCCCTATTCTTCAATTGTTGATCTATCGTTAACTCAAGTTGTTGACGGTACGATGGTCAAGGTAGTAGCTTGGTATGATAACGAATACGGCTACTCCAACCGTCTCGTGGAAATGATCAGCCACGTAGCGAAATAATTTTAATAACATTTATGACAACTGATATTCCTGTGGCAGTGTCTCCGGGTAGTTCTGCTGATGATGAAGCGAATCAGCCAGTAGAGAATTTCGATAGCTATGCAGATGAAGTTGCCTTATCTGATTCTTTGCATGATGCAGAAAATCTTGAAGACCTGGCTCGAGCTTTA
>CAZASM010000031.1:0-9581 GCA_964487895.1 uncultured Gammaproteobacteria bacterium | reverse complement strand
CCATCAAGAAACATTTTCCCCAAACTTTAGAAATAATTGCCAGCGAAAGTATTGCTCCGTTCATTCGCCAAACACCAGCTGCGTATTTCAAATTAAGCTACACCGGTCAAACCCAAGAACAAGTACAATCCATACCAGATAAAGCCACAGTGATTGCTGATGAGCGTCTGGATCAGAATCAAGACATCTCACTGAACTATTTACAGCAAGCCACAGCTGTTCTACAAGCGTGGGACCTCAGTCCTAACCTAGCAAAATTAGAAAAGTTCCACCTGACAGACGATGCTGACACTATCATGATTTCCGTGGATAAAGGTTACCGTCTCTATCTATCACCAACAGAGGATTACAGTAAACAGCTGACTCGTTACAAAGAACTCCTAGGCCAAAATTACCTACCTACAGGCATTCAATACGTTGACCTGAGGTTCGGGGATTATCTCTATTTTAAATAGCAAAAATAAGCAAGTTCAGCCTAATCTGCCACCTATATTGACAATATGTGGTAGAGTTGCTATAATACTGAAACTTGGCAAATCGCCTATGTATGTACACTTACAATAGGGAGGCTAATTGAACGTTCCTTTTTTCGCCACACCTCTTGGAGAGGATGGCAGACCGCGACGCGGTGGAAGAGTGTTGCGTTTTGAGTGCACATCAGTACGAGCGCTGAAAGTTCTACTCGATGAAATCAATTCGACGCTGAACTGGGGAGTGGCGCATTCTGTCAGCTCCAAGACTTGGACGCCACTGTCCACACTGCTGCAAACAACGGAGGTATAGTGGCTAAACTGCGAATTACTCGTTTGGTCGCCAGACTGAGCGAAGATGATCAGATCCTTGCCGATGGTGAGCCAATCACCTATCATTTCATCGGCTTTGCAAGCATGTTTCGCCGAGTCACAAGTACCCATCGAGGTACAGACCTTAAGGATTGGGCTCTGATCACAGAGCAAGGCACAATTCTACCATTCGACGTCATCAGCGTCGCACATGGTATTCCCAGCCCTGTCCCGCTGGTAGAGTAGAGTACTACAACACCAGCCAATACCGCCACGTTACTTCGACACCAAGTCGGAGAGCGTGGCGGATTTTTTTATTCCAATATTCATAATTCTTATTTCTTTATTCTTAATTTGTCATAAATATTTTACGACACAAGATAGATTTGACACCCACAATAGGAAAACATATCTGTCGCTCTCAATTCAGAAATCATCCGAATAACCAAAATCACATAATTTCCAATATTCTTAATTCTTCATTCTTAACTCTTAATTTACATAATTCAATTTAACAATTACAGGTACCATGATACCCTGCGATCACATTTTGGAGAGTCTCAATTTTTAATTTCAAATATTCTTCTTTCTTAATTCTTCATTCTTAATTTTCAAGGTACCCTGATACCCTAAAAACCCGTTTTAAGCCACTGTGAAGGCCAGACTCAGGCTAGCAGGTATCAAGATAGGTTGAATTGCAATTGTGTGAGAGATATTTTCAAGAGCGTAGATAGATTTCCAAATAGGATATTAGTAGCAATTGTAGACAATAGTGTATAATTTCTAAAGTGACGGTGGAGAGGCCTTAGATAGTGGTTTATTCAGGTTATTAAAGAAAAGGCTTATTGCCATGTCGCTTTACATATATTGTGCGACATACTATACTTATCCACATAAGCCATTTAATCAATTAGTCTATTCATCAATTAATTAGTATGTCCCCTTCCTACAAACCCCTCCGCCAATACATTCCTGATTTCTTAGATCATTTGGAAGTTGAACGCGGACTTTCTGAAATTACACAAATTAATTACAGCCGGTATCTAAAAAAATTTACCGAGTGGTTACGTTCGATTGGCAAAGAAGACCTCACCCCTCCCCTGCTGACCACTGACCACATCTGGGACTATCGCTTATTTCTGGCCAAAAGAAGCGGTGACGAAAAAAAACTTTTGAAGCGCACAACACAAAACTATTATTTAATCGCGCTCCGAGGATTATTGACTTACTTTATTGATTCAGATATTCCGAGTATTCCACCGAGTAAGGTCAAACTGGCCAAAGATGACAAATCGGGTCAGAAAATTAAATTTCTAACGCTAGATCAAATTGAAAGATTATTATTAGCGCCTGACATTGAAAACATTATCGGCCTGAGAGATCGGGCAATCTTAGAAACACTATTTTCCACTGGATTACGTGTTGCTGAGTTGGTGAAGTTAAACAAAGAGCGCATACCAGTCAAAAAACAAGCGACAAATCTTGAAACTACTGTTGTAGGTAAAGGCAATAGAGTAAGAACGGTCTATTTCTCCACCCGTTGCGTCGAATGGTTACAAAAATACCTGAAAGAGCGCAACGATGAAGACAAAGCGCTGTTTATCTCTCACAGCTTTAATACTGGCGAGCAAGCTAATAGACTGACAAGCAGGTCTATGGAACGCATAGTTCAGAAATACACTAGGCTAGCTGGAATACCGGTAGAAGCATCACCACATACCCTGCGTCATTCATATGCTACTGATTTATTGATCCATGGAGTTGACCTCCGTCTAGTCCAAGAGTTTCTTGGTCACAAAAATATTGCCACCACTCAAATCTATACTCACGTCACCAACAAGCAATTGAAAGATGTCCACTCCAAGTTTCACGGTGGAGCTGACATTCGTAATGAATAGTTTGACACTCCAGCAAATTAACCTTAAGCTACAGACATCATTCGCTCATTCGGCTACAGTGTAAACTAAAACCCCCTGTTTGGATCTAGGTCTCTAGGTCTTCTGTGGATAGTTTCACGACTGTCAACAGGGCACTGTAGTCGTTTTTTTAGCAGATTGCGACCAAAAATACCGACCTTAAACAAGTCAGTAACTCTCCATGAGAGGTCAGCAATCAGCTAGTTCCACCCGCCTGGTTAACTCCGGGCGGTTCTTTTTTATAAATAAATACTCCCTATCTTGCGATAAGGAGTATTTTAGAATTTGGGTTAACTACCTAGAATCTAGAGAATTGCGTCCTTAGCAACTTTAGAAACCTTGAATTTTACTACGGTTTTTGCTGGAATCTTGATTTCAGCGCCTGTAGCTGGGTTGCGGCCCATACGAGCTGCACGGTGCTTCTTGACCAATTTGCCAAATCCTGGCACGGTCATTTCGCCATTTTTCTTAACTTCGCTGTAAGCTAGTTCTGCTACAGCGTCCAAGAAAGCTGCCACATCCTTTTTGGAGTGACCGGTCTTGCCTGCTAGTGCCTCAAGAATTTGAGACTTTGTCATGCCTTTTGCCATGGTAATCTTTATTTAATTATTTACTTAGTGAAGAAATCATAGCATTTTCTAGGATTTTTACCATACCCCCATAATCCACAGGTCAAGATGTCTCAAAAACGTCCTGTATAAACCTCCCAAACTGGCTGCCCGTAGTTGTCAAAAATATAATCTAAATGACTCTTATCCTGCAACTCAGAGATAGCTGGAGATGGTAAAGATTGATATTTAAGGGAATCTCTCAGACTATAATCAGTAGTCATAAAAAGTATATATGGCCTACCTTGAACAGCTGAGAGAAATTCATTTTTTGGATCAGCTAAAAGTGAAGACGCTTGGTAAGAATTCAAGACCACGTGACCATGATAGAACGGCCAGCGATAAAAATACCACAAAGAAGTAAACCAATTCATATTACGATCATAGATAATAATTGGTGCAGCTTCATCAGCGTTCTCAGCTAACGGCACAGACTCAGGATCAAATAGTTTATTGTTTCTTGCACTAGGGTCAAAGTTTGCTGTCAGACTATCCCACAAAACTACCACGGGTTTTTTCTTGATCAGTGATGTCTGCAGTATCTGCTCTACTTCTGCTAAACCGTAATTTTCCCGACGCGAGTCAGAATAGTTAATATTTACTCTCCCCCATGGTCTCTCTACATAATTGGTATTGACTGTATAAGTCCAAGAGAACAATAGAACGATTGAAATGATTAGGCTGTAAGCTTTTTGCTGCGGAGACCAACGTCGCCAATAATTTTCGGGCCAACTAGCACAGATTGCCACAATGGGAAAAATATAGCCGGTAGCGACGAAACGATCATTAGTACGAGTAGCAATGATTACCAAAAGCCAACAACAAAACATCACAATAGTAAACCAACTATCTGCTGAAATATTTTTTTTCTTATCCCGATAATGATTTAAACGGAAGACCGCCCAGAGAAAAATAATTAATATTGGCCAACTATACAAAAATCCCAAAGAAAATATCAAAGGCCCCAAACCAGCAAAGAACTGAGTATTAATATGAGTGCTGAGAATCGGCCAATCCTGGTTACTTTGGCCTAAAGCGGCAGCGAGCTGGACATCAAAATGACCTCGAGTCTGAAAAAGCCAATAGTTATATAGCAGCATTGGGCTGATAATCACAATCAGTGTCGCTAAAGCTCCCCACCAATGTCTAGATTGCCAATCCTTAGATCTCTGCCAGCAGAAGTGAATAATAACAGCAAAAAGGAAAAAGCTAGCTGTATATTTGGTCATCATAGCTAACCCACCAGCTAATCCTGCCAGCCAATACCAGCGTTTATCTAAAGCAGCTCGTAAATAGGCGTACCAAGCAAATAAAACCAAAGGTACCATCAAAGACTCTAATAAAGCCAAGCGATGCAACCAGATAAAGGGATTAAGACAAAGTATAATTATTACAGCCAATAAAGCCCGCGAGCGATTAGTTAGATAACGGACTAATAAATAAACCGCCAAAGCAGAGAGACCACCAGAAACAGCTGGCAGAAGCGTAGCACTCCAGCTAGTAACTCCAAAAATTGTGAAAAATATGTGCTCCAGCCAAAAAAACAAACCCGGAGCATCATGAAAGGATAACCCAACCCACCAAGGTAATGGATTAAACCATTGCCAAGGTGTTGTTTGATTATTAGAAGCCAGGAAATCAACTAGATTGACGGAACGAAAAGCGTAAGTAGCATCGTCATTCAAGATAGCACCTCTTGTCAAACGGAAAAAAATTTCACTTATCACCATCAGGCCCAAAACCAACTCGGGCCAATAACTTATATTCTTTTTCCACCAATACTTCATCGGCGAAAAGCTAAAATAATAATCTGCCAAAAACTTTCTAGAATTATCGCTAGAGAAAACTTAGATACCTGCTGACGACGTTCATGAAAGATAATTGGTAGCTCTTCTATCGTATAACCAGCCCAATAGCAACGAGCTTTCATCTCTACTTGAAAATTATACCCAACAGAACTGATCTTTGTTAGATTCAGACTGCGCAAGACTGAGGCCCGATAAGCCACAAAACCCGAGGTCAAATCTGCTATTGGTAAGTGTAGAAGTGTACGAGCATAAAAATTGCCAAACTGGCTAATTAGTTGTCGCCAACGACTCCAATCTGCTGTACCACCATTTTTGACATAACGCGACCCGATGACCACATCAACCCTCTCGCTTGCTGCAATCAAAGCTGCAATTACTACTGGATCATGAGAACCATCAGCATCCATTTCAATGATTAACTCCCCGCCCCCAGCTAAAGCCCGCTGAAATCCAGCCAGATAAGCCGGTCCAAGGCCTTGCTTCTCCATCCGATGCAATACTTGAATATTGAAAAATTGTCGAGCCAGATCATCAGCCACAACACCCGTGCCATCAGGGGAATTATCGTCAATAATCAATATAGTTAGGTCAGTCAGACCTACCTTTTGTATCGCGCTAATAGTGCGAGGTAATGAATCTCGCTCATTATAAGTTGGTATCAGCAGCCAGGTGTTCATAAGTAGGTTGGTCCGCCTCGGCTAGCCGTAGGCGAGACGGGTAGAATGGTAGTTTGGTAGGGATAGACGTTTAGGTTAGAGAATCTCCTACCAATCTACATACCTACAAAGCTACTGCTGTTTATGCTATAGTTATACTAATGAAAAAGCTTCTAGTAATCATTATCATCGGACTAAGTCTTACTGCTTGTAAATCACAACCAGAGAATTTTGTTAAAGTCAAAAGTGCCAAAGCTGATCGGGTTCAGATTGAGTCCGCCTATCTAACAGTACCTGGCTATATTGTAATCCGTGAAGTTGGTTCCAACAACACACCAGGGCCCATCATTGGCCAGAGCATATTATACCCAATTGGTGCTTTAGACAATAAAGTGATAGCTACAGCTACTCTCCGTTCAGGCCAAAAATATCTCGCTACTATCCGAGTTGAAAACGGTGATTTCAAATTTACCGAAAGTCTTGATGTTGCAGCTAAAAATAACAAAGGTAAAGAAGTTCTCACTACTTTTACTGCTCAATAACCTACAAAGCTAACTCTGTTAGTAATTCCTCCACCGTGGTAACTCCTGCCATGGTTTTTTGGATACCATCTTCACGTAAGGAAGTGAAGCCTTCTTTTCTAGCTTGTTCTAAAATCTGCTGGATAGTAGCTTTAGCAATAATTAATTTTTTGATCTCCTCAGTGATAGCTAATATCTCAAAAATGCCTAAACGCCCTCTGTAGCCAGTTTCACCACACAAAGAGCAACCTTTACCCCGGTAGAGCCTCTTAGACACCTCTGAGGGCTGAATTTTGAGCTGAGCGGCCACTACCTCCCGCTCTGTATCAGATAAGTCATAACTCAAACGACAATTCTGACAAATTTTACGCACTAAACGTTGTCCGATAATCAAGTTCAAACTTGTCGCCAGAGGAAATGGTTCAATTTGCATTTCTAATAACCGCGAGATAGCGCTCACTGCATCTGGAGTATCTAGGGTCGTCAAAACATCATGTCCACTCAGCGAAGCTATATTAGCTAAATTAGCCGTCGCCAAGTCTCGAATAGCGCTCAACATAATAATATCTGGGTCCTGACGTAAAGTAATTTTTAAGCCTTCAGCAAAAGTCAGACCAGTTAAAGCATTAACCTGAATTTGATTGACACCTTCTAAGTCGTATTCTACTGGATCCTCGACAGTGGCAATATTAACCTGTTCACTATTTAGACGTTTCAATAAAGCGTAAAGCGTCGTAGTTTTGCCAGAACCAGTTGGGCCACAGACCACTATCATTCCTTGCTTCTTTTGTACCGCTGTCAGGATGGTCTTCAACTGACTTACTGCTAAACCTAGATCAGTGAGATTGATAGCGCGGTGACGATGGCCAAGTAAACGTAAAACCATTTTCTCGCCCGTAATCAGTGGGGCAATACTGGCCCTAATATCAGCCGAGAATTGTCCGGAAACAAAATCAATCTTGCCATCTTGAGCAATTTTCTTTTGATCAAGCTTCATTTTCGACATGAGCTTGAGTCGATTGAACAAAGCTACGCTCAAAGTTTCAGGTAAATCAATGATATGGTGCAAAACTCCATCGACTCGAAAACGAATCAAAAGTCTATGAGCATAAGGCTCAACATGAATATCAGAAGCTCGGTTTGCTAAAGCAAAAATTATCAGTATATCCACCAGCTCAATCATTGACTTATCAGCAACATCTGGTTGACCACTTTTCTTATCCGCTGATATGATCAAATTCCGTAATTGTTGTAAATAATCATGTGGATAGGATTGTAAAATATTTTCAATTTCCTCTTCAGTAGCAGCAAAAAACTGCACCTTATGATCGCTAGATTTTTGTAAATGATCCAGTACCGCTTGATCCAAGGGATCTACCAAAGCCACACTCAAACCGTGCTCATCGCGGGCAAAAGCCACGACTTTGTGTTCTTGAGCGTAGAGCTGAGGAATCTCATCCAACACTTCTGGAGCAATCTGAATTCGTGATAAATCGACAAAACCTTGTTGCAAAAAATCTGCCACAACTTTCGTCAGCTCTTTGCTCGTTAGATGACTTCTCTCTAGAATAATCTGACCAGCGGATTTGCCACTATGATTGGCCTCTGTGACCACAGCTCTAAATTCTTCATCCGTAATAAATCCTGGGATAACCAAAGCAGTCCGTAACTGGTCTACAGTTAGTCTATTAGACAGCATATTGTTGTATCTTGGTCAGAATATCTTGAATCGAAATATCACTTTTGACCATGTACTCTTTCGCGCCCAATTGCAGGCATTTATCACGATCTTCGGGCTGACTAAGGTTAGTCAGTACTAAAATTGCAGCTGGTGTCATAGTCGGATCAGCTTTCACGGCCGCCAAAACACCAAAACCATCGAGTTTTGGCATCACCAAATCTAACAGCACTACCTTCGGTTGAAAACTTTTAATCTTGGCTAGCCCTTCTTCGCCATCACTAGCAAATTCACACTGATATCCTGTATCTTTTAGTTTGCTTTGGTAGACTTTCAACAAGAATGTGTCGTCTTCGATAACTAAAACTTTAGCTGTCTCTGCCATAAGTTAAATATGTTTATGGATAATTTGTACTATCTCAGATAACATGTGATCTGATTTGATTAAATATTCAACAGCACCTAGCTCGAGGCCTAACGTCTGGTCGTTTTCTTGACCGAGGTTAGTCAACATAATAACTGGAACGTTTTTTAATTTCTCGTCAGCTTTCAGAGCCTTCAGAATGCCGAAACCATCCACATGAGGCAACATAATATCTAATAATATCAAATCTGGCTGTGCTTGCTGTAAAGTAGTAAAAGCTTCACCTCCATCAGCTATCAAGACCGTTTCATAACCTTCCATCTCCATCTTATCTACCAAAGCCTGACTTAATAACTGATCGTCTTCTACTATCGCAATTTTTTTCTTGTCTTGAGACATATATTTTAGATTAAATGTTTATCTCCTGTGACGCGTGGACTACCGGCTAATGGTAATCGCACAGTAAAGGTGGTTCCTTGATCCTCCGCTGAGACGAAAGCAATACTACCACCGGAAGCTTCGATAATTTCTTTGGAAACATACAGCCCCAGACCGGTACCTTCTGTTTCCTTCCTTACTACATTATCAGCTCTGAAGAACTTAGTAAACACTTTGGCTTGAGACGCTAGTGGTATTCCCATACCCTGATCGTTGATAATAATAGTTAAAAATACTTTGTCCACAGAGGTGCTAATTGTAATCACACCTTTATCCGGTGAGTACTTAATAGCATTGGACAGCAAATTACCAATTGCCTCACTAATAAATGTCGGGTCAATCGATAGTAGAGGTAACTGCTGACTATGCTCAATTTTAATAGTTTGCTGACGTTGCTTGGACATAGGAGTCACCTCGGTGACAACTTCTTTCAACAATTGCACCATATCAGTTGGCACTGGGGTGATAGCCACTCGCTTAGACTCAATCCGCGAAACATTGAGCAAATTATTGACCAAAGTAATAACCCGAGCTGTGGCGTGATAGATATTATCCACATATTCTTTTTGGTCAGGGTTCAGTTTACCTTTAACTGGATCCAATAATAGCTCAGCGAACCATTTAATAGCAGATAACGGTGTCCTAAGTTGGTGTGAAGCCACAGAAACAAACTCCGATTTTTGCCTCTCTATTTCTTTACGTGAGGTTATATCGTCAAAAACCATAATCGATCTTTCTACTGCTCCGACTTTATCATAAAGAACAGAAGACTGAGCATAAAGTTGGATAAAACTCCCATTAGCTTGTTTA
>CAZASM010000030.1:0-9730 GCA_964487895.1 uncultured Gammaproteobacteria bacterium | reverse complement strand
ATCAGCAACATCAAGCTGCGCCTGTTGACACTGCGTCGTACTACCTGATAACCCCGCATAGCAGTAGAGACTTAAAGACTCCACTGACTGACTCTGCGGTAAAGAAATACGAGCACTAACCCGTTCTATCGGCACTTCCCAACTATTACCAGTGACATTCCAATATAATTCATCGTAATCAGTAAACGAACCCAGGGCGTTCTGCGCACGATACTGGATGTGATATGTTTGGAGGCCAGTCACAGTTTCGTTAGCACGCCCAATTTTCACCTGAAGTTGATCCCCTGTCTGTGACAGTTGAAAGGGCCAATCACTACCTTGCCCGTCGTCAACGACAAGATTATCAATAACTAATTTTGAACTAATACCTGCTGATTTCAAGTCAATATTACGAAAAATTCCGTGGCGTTGCAGATCACCAAAGTCATATTTAATAGTCTCCTGAACTACTATTGAACCGTCCGTCTGAACCTGAATGTCTGAGTTAAAGCTACTAATCGACTCTGCTTGGACCGTACTAACAAATAATAAACTAGCTCCACTAAATAACAGTGCAAATAATAGCTTTTTCAACATATGAGAGTTCTCCTGACTGAATTAATTATTTGGTTCGAGCGGTGGATTTTTCTTCGGCACAGGAGTAATCTTCTCTGTTTTGACACAAACTCCCTGCTGACAAGCAGCTACAAAATTAGTAGGAATTATCTTAGAAGGACAGCCAGGCATAGGGCCACATTGTGCTTTAGTTGGACAATACTTAGCTTGTTGTTGCGTAAAGTTTGCTCCGTTGACAGCTACCCAATTAGACTGGTTATAATCAATCGGATCACACTGTCCAGCATAGCAACAACCCCAACCAATCAACTGATTGACCAACTGACAATCATCATCAGCTGAACAGGAATTATTATAAGACAAGTCCTGACACAATCCTTGATTACAAAACTGTCCAGTAGCACAGTTTGCATTCTCGCGACAACCATTCGGATTAACATCTACCTTAGTCTCCGTATATATCTTACCGTTAGCGCTACAGGTCCGAGGATTACCTTCGGTCACTGGATTATCATTGTCGAGACAGGATTGAAAATCAGCTACAACACCATTTGTCGGCGATGGCGCTAAAACCTTAGGAGCAAGAGCCTGCTGTATCGGTTCCCAAGCTACATAGGCAAAAATACCAATAAAGGCTAAACCAAGTAGAGCGATAACAAAAGCTTTCATATAATCAAAGATTAATAATCATAGAGTAACTATACTCTATTTTGACTGTCATTGCGACCTCAGCCACGGTTATTTAGGCAGTAGCTTTTTAGCTTATTAGGACAAGCTTCTCATTAATCAGTAGTATGAACTAATAAGCTAAAAACCTAACTTACTAATAAGCTATGTTAGAAAAACAAAAACACTCCCTGAAAATAATCAGGGAGTGTTTAGAAATTTGAGATTTAGCTGTATCTACCGAAGTAGCTACAGGTTAGAGAAACAAATTAATGATTCCAACCGCCGCGGTCATTACCACGAGCTGGACGATCAGTCATAGGCTTAGCCTCATCGACGCGGATCATACGGCCGTCTAGTTCCTTGCCGTTCCACATAGCGATTGCTGCTTGAGCCTCTTCTTCAGTAGCCATTTCGACGAAACCGAAACCTTTAGAACGACCAGTCATCTTATCCATGATGATGCTAGCAGATTCTACGTTTCCAGCTTGTGCGAAAGCTGCCTTCAGACTGTCATTAGTGGTGTTATAAGAAACGCCACCGATATACAACTTCTTTGCCATTATATACGTATACTTAACTAATTAAACGATCTCGTAGAACGACCTTTCTTAGCTTTCGGCGAAAGAAGTTGGAACTTACTATTAACCTTGGGCTAATACTGACTTACATCAGCATTATTTGGATCTACGACGAACAAAAGAAGCATACCATAAAGGCTTGAAAATAGCAAGAGGTAACAAAATGCCGAACTTTAAGCTTGTCTTTTCCCCTCCTTAGTAAGGAGGGGTTGGGGAGGTAGTACAACAATAATCTGAAGTAAATAATTATATGTACCCCACCTCTCCTCCCCTTCGAAAGGGGAGGTAAACACTACTGCCATGGTCAGTTAGAACCCTCTCTTACGGCAAATACTGCTCTCGAATATTTAACACTTCATTGTCGCTGACAGACAATATAAAGGGCACCTCATACCAGCGACTATTTGACTCTGAGAATAAACCTTGCCAACGCTCAAAAGAAATAGGCTCATCCCAACGCGGTGTACTGCTGCTGGACGACAAGCTCTGCATCATAATCTCAGCTTGCTGATTTAATAAGACCATGGAGGTTGTTGTGGTGGTATTACGCAAATAGAAACCGTGAGTTAGACAGCTAGTTGAGCTAGCTTGACACACGCCGTCAGCTTGAGCTTGCTGCTCTGCTTGACTGCCAGTTAACCATTCAATTGGATCAATGGTGGCGTAATATTTACCCTCTTGCTGTTCAATTGATTTGACGTACACCAGCATCTCCTGCCTGCCCGCAGAGTTATCAAGAAGCTGTTTATTACCAGAGAGAAGATTATTTTGCCAATAAAAATAACCAAACCAACCAGCTATCAGAACTCCAATAATCACTAAGCCAATAAAAAGCCAGCCCCAACCAGTGATGCCTGAGGCATGACCGAGGCGTTCAATAGGTGAGTTAAACTTTGCCGACATAAAAAATTACCACTTAGTCAACTTATTCAGCGCTAATAGTGTAACTGACAGTTGTTTTTGTTTTAACAAAAATATAGACAGTGGCGGATTTGTTGATTCAGCCAAAGCCGTAACTAATTTCTCTAAGGCTGTATTGACAACAGTCTTTGTGGCACCAGCATCATCATGAGCAAAAAATAACCAACCAGGAGTAGAAAAATCTTGCAAATGTCCTGAGCGATCTACAGTAATAACAGCTGTATAGTGAATTGGGATAAAAAAGAATAGCTTAGCTGGCAATTCGAAACCTAACTTAATGTTCTCGTTAGTGATAGTGAGAGATTTGACTGACAAATTAGCACCAGTTAAAAAAGCAGCATATTCTTGCAATTCTATTGCTGAATTCGCCACCCCAGGAACAGATAAGTCATTCGTTGAAGTAGCGATCTGGTCTGCTAGATTTTTCTGAACAGCTACAACATCAAGAATAATAGGCGAAAAACTTTCGACAGCCGGCTCTGAGGTGGTGTCTATAGGTACAGTCTCAACTTCCACAGTAACACCAGTTGTACTACCAGCTGGTACCGATCCAGAGACAAGCGGCTCAGCTGCTTGTACTAATCCACTACTGATTAAGAGTAATAAGGTCAGCGAAATAGAGAAAAACTTCATAATGATATTAATTAGTTACATTTTACAATATAACCAAGTATAGCTGAAAAAATGAAATTAACCAATTTACTAACATTTTAGCTAAAACACTCGTAGTAATAAACAACGACTTTCAACGTCAATATGAAGTAGAGGCACGATACGTCAGCACCAAGCTTTTGTTATTAATAACAATAAGCAGTATACTTAGCCTTATTTAGTAAGTAGTTAACGATACTTCTATGAAAATTAATTTCAAAGATAATCAGCCGATGTTTCTTGGCTTCGGAATTATTCTGATTGTAGCCATTGTTGCAATCGCACTTGAATACAAGGCGGCCAGCCCAATCGTGACACCAGAACCTATTTTACCAAATATTGCGACCACGACACCATCCGCTAAAACACCGACCAAGACCGTAACAAAAACCACAGGAACACTAACCTACGAACAAGCTCTAGCAAAATATGAAGGTTATATGTTGCAATTCAACACACAGTGCCAATCCAATCCGACACGTAAAACAGTGAAAAACAATACTACCCTAATGTTGGATAATCGTACCAGTACGAAAAAAACCATCACAATTGATGGTAAAGTATATTCTGTACCTGCTTATGGCTATAGTCTCGCTAACTTCAGTAACAGTAAACTACCTCACGTTTCGACCATCAACTGTGGTAGTCAGAATAATGTAGCTCAGGTTACGATCCAGTAGATCTTTCCACTCGACTGGTCGCCTGCCGATATTTACAATAGTCACAATCAGCTCCCGGAGACGGGAGTTTATTGTCATCCAGACACTGACGAGCAGCGATCAAGGCTGGCTCAATCCAAGAGTCGTTACCAGTGTAAGGGATAACGGAAATATCAAATTCCAATTTACCATCGAAAGCCTCTCTATCAGTCAGACCATTGCAATAGACAAAATATCCAATCTGCGAGACTTTAAATTTATTTTGCTTAAATAACCACTGATAAACTTCCATCTGACGTTTGTAACCAATCTGCCAGTCTGCATCCAGATTCACTTCGGTCTCTTTGCTGGTAGCTTTGTAATCGACAATAATCAACTCATCCTGAGGGTTAATCCAGATATCGTCAACACCACCAGTGACGAAAAAATTCGTTTCTGGATGAAGGTAAGTAATACCACCACGCAAAGCATCGCGCCACTCATCCATACGTTTATCGGCTAGTGGAACTGCGTCAATGTTGTAATGCTTCATTAAGGGATGTTTACTAGCTGCGGCTCGATGAATATCAAACTCTTTTTTTAATAAAGTATCGACAGCTGAGTTCAAAGCAAAAGGATATCCTGGTGGTTGACCAATACCCAGGCGCCGATCTAAGTAAAAGCAACGAGGACAGTTTAAGAACAGATCAATTTTTGACCGTGATAGTCGAAAAGGCGCCTTTGACTTTGGGTCAAATAAATTCGATGTTCTGTTGGGATTATAGTATTTGGACATAGCGAGAAAAGTGTATCACGCCTCTCTACTTTCGCCAAACGCAAAATTAAAACTCCGTCTCTCCCGAGGGAAAAACGGAGCTAAATAAAGTCCGTCGCTGTGGACAGCTAGACGAAGAGCATCGGCTCCTCGAATTCACAGACCGCCGCAACCTCCAGTATGGAGTCCCAGAAACGCTCCAGGAACAACATCTGAAAAGACCGACGCAAATCCGCGTCACAGATCCGGGCCAAGACTCGGAGTGCGACTGAGATGTTGGCCAGACGAATAGCCGCCTCGAAAATATCCGAGAGCTTTCTGGTCAGCCACTCAGGCACGACGGGATCAGCAGTCGATGTCAGATCGTGCAAGCGGTTCAGGGCCTCTTCCAATGATCCATGCTCAATCAGTTCCTGCAACTCTTCAGCCACCACTAACCTCCCTGTAGAACGCCCTAAGCGACGAAAAAGTAGGCCGAAGCCTACAGAATGAACGAAATAGTATTGTAGTACAAATTAAGATTATTGTCAATAATTGATCATATTCACTGTCGTGGGCTCAACAAATCCTCATTTACAATCACTAATTGACTGGTAATAGTCTGACCAACGCTATCCACTAGTGGTTTATCATCTCCTGTCAGCTGATAATCACCGTTATCGGCATAAAGCGTAATTAATAGTGACTGTCCAACTATTGTTGGTTGATCAAAGACTATAATCATGGAAGTGTTGACGCCTGGTTTAAGATACGAGCTATAACCCAGCACAGATCCTGGTTTACCTCCTGAATCTTGGTGAGCCACAAGGAAACCCCCAGCAGGAACAACCGCCTGCTTGATAGTGATAAACTTGCCTGGAGCCTGACTCTCAACTAACAAATTTGGAGTAAAATCATTGGCCACTATCTCAGTCTCACCTAAGTCCCAAGGATACTGGTAAATAAACAAAAAGGCCACTGCTAATAACACAGCTCCAAAGCCAAGCCAAATATTATTTTTTTGTTTCATGAGACTTGCTTGCTTTACTCTTACTAAAAAACATTTTAATTGATTCTATCAACATTATAATCAATATAACATAGAGAGCTATAAACTTCCACGCAGTAACGTTCAAAGCTGTAGTGCCAAGTAAATTTTGTAACCACGGTAGATAAATAGCTGCTAACTGTAAAGCGAAACTAACAACCACCGCTACATTTAAATACCAATTAGAAAAGATGTTATAACGCCAAATTTGTTGACGTAGATTTCTCAGGCTAAATACGTAAGCCAAAGTAGCAGTCCCAAGCGCAGCGAAAGTTGCGGTCTGTGCCATAACGATATCTGCGGTCAATGACCAAATAACCCAGAAGACGCCCAACGCGCCCAGCCCCGAAGTTAAACTAATAAAACAGACTAAAAAAATACTTTCGCGACCTAATAAAGCATCTAGATGACTTCGCGGTTTTCGGTTCATCACCTCAGCTTCCTCAGGCTCTACAGTTAAAGCTAATTGAACGAATCCATCTTTCACTAAATTGAGCCATAATATTTGAGTAGCTAAAAGTGGTAATATAACTTCCTGACCAGCTGACATAAATAAAGCCACCATAATGACAATAACTTCAGAAAAACTGCCAGCCATCAGGTAAAGAATAACTTTTTTGATATTATCAAAGATTACACGACCCTCCTGGACTGAAGTAACAATGGTTTGAAAATTATCATCGAGTAATACTAAGTCGGCTGTTTCTTTCGCAACCTCACTACCACTGCCCAGAGCTACTCCGATCGTCGCCGCTTTCAAAGCAGGTGCGTCATTGATACCGTCTCCTGTCATAGCAACTATTTCACCACGTGCCTGCCAAGCTCGAACAATTCGTAATTTATCTTTTGGTGTGACACGAGCATAGATGATAATATCTTTGACTCGCTTTTTTAACTCTTGGTCCGACCAAGTATCTAACTCTTTACCTTCTACTATATTATTACTCGTAATAATTAAACCTAACTGTTTGGCAATAGAACGAGCAGTCAAAATATTATCGCCAGTAATCATCACTGTCCGGATACCAGCTTGTGAAGCCTGCTGAATAGTTGCCCGCGCTTCCGGTCTAATACTATCCTGCAATCCCAATAATCCGGCAAAAATATAGTCACTTAGCTCAGCTGACTTCTGGTCTAATGTTCCTTTGAAGCCAACACTCTGACGATAAGCACAAGCCAAAACTCGTAAACCTTTTTTGCTCATAGCTTGATAGTCAGCTAGTAGTTGAGCTTTATCATCGACTGTCATCTTACGGACTTTGTTGTGTGTTAAAACATAGTTAGAAGCGGCAATAACCACCTCGGCCGCTCCTTTAATTATCGCTAGCTGATCTGCTCGTTGCTGATGCAAAGTGATCATGTATTTACGGTCCGAAGTAAAAGGAACAGTATCCAAACGAGGATACTCTTTGTCTAACTGAATCTTCGTCAAACCAAGATCAAGAGCAGCTAGGAGCAAAGCTTTCTCAGTCGGACTGCCAAGAGCCTCACCATCTACTACAGCGTCGTTACAAAGAGCTGCCAACTGCAGTAAGCGTTGACTACCATTAATAGTAGTCGACCCACTTGACCAACTAGATAATTTACCTGAGATCATTACTTCTGTTAGTCTCATCTGCCCCAGAGTGAGAGTTCCTGTTTTATCTGTACAAATAACCGTAGTCGAACCAAGAGTCTCAGCAGCTTGCAGAGCTCGTACTAAACCGTGACGCTTCAAAATTCGCCTCATACCAACAGTCAACACGACAGTCATGCCGATGACTAAGCCCTCAGGTATTGCAGCCACGGCCAGAGCTACTGATAGGCTAATCATCTCCGTCAGATCGTAATTATTCATCAGCCCGAAGAAAAAAACCAAACAACTAACAATAACGATAATAGCGGCAATCTGTTTGCTAAAATTATTTAAGCGACTCTGTAATGGCGTCTCCCCTTCTCGCGTGGAACGCAATAACATGGCGATCTCGCCAATAGCTGTCTCTTGACCAGTAGCAATGACGACGCCTCGAGCACTGCCTTCAGTTATTAAGGTTGAACTATATAGTAAACTAAAGCGATCCCCCAAAACTGAGCCTACAGACACGGGCTTATCTTGCTTTTGTACCGTCTCTGACTCACCTGTTAGGACTGCTTCATTCACGTGGAGATCTTTTTGATTCAAAATACGGATATCAGCTGGAACTTTATCACCAGCAGTCAACACAATAACATCACCAATCACAATCTCCTCGACTGCAACCTGTCGTTCTCGACCACCACGCAAGACTCGGGCACGTGGATGGATAACTTCTGCTAGAGCCGCTAAAGCTTGATTCGCTTTGTATTCCTGAATGAAGCCCATAACAACTTGAATAATCACTGCTAGACCAATCACTTCAGCGTCAACCACATCACCTAAAATAAAACTAAAAATACCCGCAATAATCAAAATGTAAATCAAAGCATTATGAAACTGCAGGAAAAAAATTTTCAAACCAGAAAGTTTTTTACCTTTAACTAAAACATTAAGACCGTTACGTTTTAGCCTTTTCTTGGCTTCCGCCTCAGTCAAACCTTTAGTAGTTGATTTAACTTCGGCTAAAACTTTTTTTGTTGACAAACTGTGCCATGAAATTTGTGAGGACATGTTGTGTTTATTATAGCATGAAAATCATTAGCTTTTTTAAAATTAAAATCATCTTCAAAATCTCTTACTGCAGTCAAAATTAACCTACCAGCATTAATCAAGGTTCATTGACAATCTGGCCTATTTTAAGTAAACTTGGCGTTGTATCTGTATCTTTCGAGGGTGCATAGCTCCCGCCAGAGGCGGGCAGGACGCTTCAAGGTTCTGTTATTAGTTTAGACGCTTTTGAAAAGCACCTGATACATATCCAAGTCAAACCGGGGTGCATAGCTCAGTTGGTAGAGCAGTTGCCTTTTAAGCAAACGGTCGCAGGTTCAAATCCTGCTGCACCCACCATCCATTACCAAATAGCCAAAATACAAGCCGTTTCCAAGCGGTTTTTTATTATCAAAAGGGTTAATAAATTGTTGAAAAAAACGACCTTGATATTAGTCTAAACGCAGAGTACAATGACCCCACTATGAGTAGAATACCGCCAAATAATCTGGAGGCCGAAACTAACCTCCTTGGAGCCCTATTACTGGATAAAGAAGCTATCACCAAGGTAGCCGATTTGATCAGGCCTGAGGATTTCTACAAAACTGCTCACGGCGATATCTATGACGTCATGGTGGACCTTTATGAACGTCGCGAGCCGATAGATATTTTATCTGTCTCCAGTAAATTAAAGGATTTAAAAAGACTCGACCTAATCGGTGGTACTAGTACTCTAGCTAATCTGACAGAAAGTGTCGTCTCAGCTTCACATGTTTTGCACTACGCCCAGATTATTCAAAAGAAATCCACATTACGAAAATTAGAGAAAGCTGCAGCAGAAATTGCTGAGTATAGTTTTCTCGAAGATCAAGACGTTGATAGTCTACTAGATAAATCTGAACAAAAACTCTTCCAAATCTCCCAGCGGTATTTGAAGCAAAACTTCGTACCTATCAAAAGTATTTTGACCGAAACCTTTGACCGTATTGATGAACTCCATCGCGAAGCTGGTACGATGCGTGGCTTACCAACTGGCTTCACTGACCTCGATAATATTCTCGCTGGTTTACAAAAGTCTGATTTAGTAATTCTCGCTGCACGTCCATCAGTCGGTAAGACAACCCTAGCTCTTGATATCCTGCGACACGCCGCAGTGAATAGCAAAGCTTCTGTCGGTGTCTTCAGTTTAGAAATGTCCAAAGAACAGCTGGTTGATAAATTATTATGCTCTCAAGCTGGAGTCGATCTATGGAAAATGCGTACCGGTAAACTGTCTGACCGCGAAGGTGATGATGATTTCCCACGTATTGGTCA
>CAZASM010000029.1:0-9990 GCA_964487895.1 uncultured Gammaproteobacteria bacterium | reverse complement strand
TTCTGACTGAGATCAGCATAGTCATCGCTTGCAATATGTACAATCTGACTCCAGAGCCGAGATTGTACCTCATCCAGCACTGTTGTAAAGGTTTGAAAGTCTGTCGATTGGTTCTTAGTGTAATATATTATCAGCTGTTTGTAAAGGTCTTGCCACGGCTCTGGCAGTACCTCAGGCTCAACTTTATCGATGGCTAAAGGTAAACCTTCTGGCCAAGCTGCCACTACTGCCAGAAATCCTCGAGCTAGTCGATCTCCCGGCTCTATAGCTTGCGGACTAACCTTTGGCTGTGACTGCGCCACAACAGGCGCGGACGTTGTTACTTTCTTCAACTGGTCGGCCAAAAGCTGAACAGAGATATCTAAGCGTTCTGATAATCGATGTAGATAATGATCACGCTCCACCTCGTTCTTAATTGGAGCCATTATTTCTAATAACTTATTGATGGCAATTTTTTTATGGTCCGCTCTAGACAGATCGACGCGCTTCAAAATTTCTTCAAAATAGAAATCTATTATTGGTACACTTTTTTTGATATTTTCTTTCCAATCATCTGGATTCTGGAGAATAATATCCGCTGGATCTTTCGCACCAGCCAGAACCAAAGCTTTGACGTTCATATCAAAGTCATTAGCGCTAATAACACCGCTCTTATATAGCGCTTGAGAGCCAGCAGCGTCAGAGTCAAAAGCTAAAATAATATTATTAGTGAAACGTTTGATCAGGCGCAGTTGCTCTCCGGTCAAAGCCGTACCAGAAACCGCCACCACATTCTTAATACCACTTTGGTGTGACATTATTACATCCATATTACCTTCAACTACGATAACGTAATCTTTTTTCTTAACATCATGTTTAGCTTGATCCAGACCGTAGAGCAAAACGCTTTTATTATATATTGGTGTTTGTGGTGAATTGATATATTTACCACCGAATTCATCAGCTTCAAAAACAATCTTGGCTAAAGTGCGCGCGGTGAAACCAACGATCTTTCCTTGGATATCAGCAATAGGAAACATCAACCGTTCACGGAAGCGATCAAAGTAACGATCTTCCTTCTGACTGACCAAACCAGTACGAACTAACAAATCATCTTTGAAGCCCTTAGTCCGCAAATAACTATGTAGTTCATCCCAACCAGAACCTGATAACCCCAAACCCCATTGTTTAATCGTCTCCGGTAGCATACCCCGCTTGGTGAGATACTGTCTGGTCTTCTCAGCTTCTGGGCTATCTACTTGCAGTCGTCGCTGCCAGAAGCCAGAGGCTTCTGCATTAATATTCCAGAGATCATTTTTTTCTTCCGTTGAGGGACCAGTAGTTGCGACGTTTTCTAAAACTACACCAGCCTTATCAGCCAAGAGTCGCAAAGCGCCGATAAAATCCAAACTTTCGTATTTTTGCACAAAGGTTATAACATCACCACCATCATTACAACCAAAACAATGCCAAATCTGCTTATCCTTGGAGACCATAAAAGACGGCGACTTCTCCTGATGAAAGGGACAGTTCGCCCGCCAGTTGCCACCTGCCTGCTTCAGGGGAATATAGTCCTTCACTACTTCCACAATATCCAACCGTGATTTGATTTCTTCGATCTGGGTCATATAGGCGTAGTGTAGCTGGGCTAGAAAAAAGTATCAAGTATTAAGTATAAAGTCACCAGCGGACTGCTAACATCATACTTTATACCTTATACATACTACTATCTAAGCAATTTACATTACCAAAATAATAGCTTACAATTACCGCATGAAAAAAATCTGGTTCAAAAATAAAACCTACGGTTGGGGTTGGACTCCAATTACCTGGCAGGGCTGGGCTATAATTGCCGCTTACTTAATTATCGTTCTTACTTACGCTTGGCTATTAGAATATACCAAAGCCTCTGATTTTGAAGTCACTGTTAACTTTTTACCACGAGTTTTCATACTCACTGTCATCTTACTGATCATCTGCTACCGTACTGGCGAGAAGCCGAGATGGCATTGGGGGAAAAATAAGAATTAAGAATGAAGAAATAAGAGTATTGGAGTTACTTAGAATTAAAAACCGCCATCGCAATGATGAGCGGTTTTCTAAAAAATAAACCAATATTCTTAACTCTCCCGCCCGCCGCGCCTGAGCGCAGCGATGGTGGGCAGGTAATTCTTCTTTCTTAATTATTCTCTTAGTCCTTCTTCTTATCCAACTTATCTAGACCAATCAGCTTCACGCCAAAATAGACAACGAGAGCGATAACGACAAAGTCGATAAAAACACTAATCAAATCTCCCCACATAATCTTCGACTCTCCCAGTTTCCAATGAGCTTCTTTCAATCCAGCAGTAGACCCCAAAGCAAAGCTCAATAGTGGATTGACGATATCAGTGACAATAGCACTGACGAATTTGGAAACTGCACCGCCGAGGATGAAACCTACGGCCAGACCAACGACTCCTTGTTCACGGATAAAATTTAGAAAGCCTTTCATATAAATATAATTGAATATTACACCTATCCTGTCTGAGCGAGGATGGCGGGACGCTGAGCGTCCCTAGGATCGCCACGCTAAGCGTGGCGGAGAGTGAGGGATTCGAACCCCCGGTACTTTCGTACAACGGTTTTCAAGACCGCCGCATTAGACCACTCTGCCAACTCTCCAGGTTTAATTTTAATGGCGGGACGCTGAGCGTCCCTAAGGTCGCCACGCTGAGCGTGGCGGAGAGGGCGGGATTCGAACCCGCGGTCCGTTTTACCGGACAACACGTTAGCAGTGTGTCGCTTTCGACCACTCAGCCACCTCTCCTAATTTTAAATATATCCTTGACTTCTGATATTAATAAGAGCCCTACCAGGGATCAATTATTATCTCAAAAATCGTTGTTACAATACTATAGAAAGATTGTCCTGTCAAAGGATAATTAACACCTACTTAGTACCTGTGCTATACTTATTGCATGGAACAGATTGAAGACAAACAAGTAGCCACCCCACGAGCACCATCGCCTGTTGGAGACGCCTTAGCTGATTGGGAGTATCCAGAGTTTATGCAGTTTGAGCGTGGTTGGTTATGGTATCTCATCGCTGGACTCGTTACGGCCGGACTAGCGGCCTATGCTGTTTGGGATAAAAACTGGCTATTTTTGATTATCATTGTTTTTTCTACTTTAATATTTGCCCTAGCTAATATCCGTCAGCCAGAGAAGCTACATGTAATTATCACGACAAAAGGTGTAATGTTACGCGATAAGTTTCTACCGTATCAGGATATTAAGAATTTTTGGATGATCTATCAACCACCGATGGTCAAGAGTCTCTATATTGAACCTCGAAGTTTCTTCATTCCCCGTCTTCATGTACATCTAGAAAACCAGAACCCTGTAGAAATTAGAGAGATGTTGTTGCAATTTTTGGAGGAGGATTTTAGTAAAGAAGAAGAACCTCAGAGTGAACTTTTTGGTCGTCTCTTGAAACTTTAAATATAAGTATTGACTTCAGCGGATAATCATAGTATAAATTGTGAGTCCGCTTTTATATTTGTGCCTGTAGCTCAGCTGGATAGAGCATCAGCTTGCGGAGCTGGAGGTCAGAGGTTCAAATCCTCTCAGGCACACCAAATTTTCTTGCCAATTGTCTAGGACAACTGACATTCAGCCGAAGTGGTGAAACTGGTATACACGCAGGCTTCAGAAGCTTGTCTCCGCAAGGAGGTGGAGGTTCGAGTCCTCTCTTCGGCACCATCTCTATTAGCATTATAATTCTCCCTAACAAGCAGTCTCTCGACTGTTTTTTGTTACCTAAAACCCTATGCTACAATGTCTCTATGTTGACCCCCTCCACTCCCATCAGCGATCTCTCCCGTGTCGGCAAGACTGCGGCAGGTAAACTCAAACGGTTGAATATCAAAACCGTAGCTGATCTTTTGTGGTACTTGCCTATTCGCTACGATGATCTGACCGAGATAAAAAAAATTACCGACATAACCGATGAAGAGCGCGTGACTGTAAAGGGCGTCGTTACCCTACTCCAAAGCAAACGATCCTTTCGTCATCGCATGAGTGTCACTGAACTACAACTCGAAGACGACAGCGGCAGTATCCAAGCTGTCTGGTTTCGCCAGCCCTATGTGGTTAAAACTCTGGCCATCGGTGATGAGATCTATCTCAGCGGTAAAGCTAAAAAACACTTACTCGGATTTCAGCTGAATAATCCTTTATATGAAAAAGTAAAAGATGAACAGATTCACACCGGACGTATCACTCCGTTATATAAATTGACGCAAGGTGTCAGTCATAAACAATTACGATTTCTTATCCACGAAGCATTGCCAGCTGCTGACCGTATGCTGGATGAGCTGCCCTCTATCATCCGTGTGGAAGAAGAGTTCCCCAATCTAACCGATAGTCTCAATCAGATCCACTTTCCCAACGATTGGAACGCACTTGATGATGCTGAGCGGAGATTAAAATTTGAAGAGTTGTTTTGGTTGCAGATCAGAGTACTGCAGAATCACCGAGAATTAGTTCAGCAGAAAGCTCGAGCTATACCAGAGAATGAAGAGGTGGTTAATAGCTTCATCAACTCACTACCTTTTGAATTAACCGCTGACCAGTACACCGCTATTACTGAGATTAATCGCGACCTGACACTTGGTTATCCGATGAACCGTTTACTCCAGGGGGATGTTGGCTCGGGCAAAACAGTAGTAGCCTTGGCTGCTTCAACTTTGGTCGCTTCAGCAGGACATCAAGTAGCCGTGATGGCAGCGACGGAAATTCTAGCCCGTCAGCATTTCAATACTATGTTGAAATTCTTACCCCAGATTCCTGTTGCTCTGCTGACCAGTAAACAGACTCTGCTAGGTGAAGACGGAAAATTCGGCGAGGTAACAAAAAAGAATTTATTAAAAATCATTGCGGAAGGTCACGTGCAAGTTATCATCGGCACACACAGTCTAATTCAAGAAAAAGTCGTCTATCATGACCTAGCCTTAGCGGTGATTGATGAGCAACATCGTTTCGGTGTCGAACAACGCAAAAAATTAAAACACGCTGCGCCTCGAGGACTATCGCCTCATCTCCTATCGCTCACTGCGACACCTATTCCCCGAACCCTAGCCCTGACCCTGTACGGTGATCTGAATATTTCTTTAATCAAAGCCAAGCCAGCAGATCGTAAAATTACAGTCACGAAAGTAGTGTCTGAAACTAACCGTGCCAAAGCCTATGAATGGATTTTGAAGCGTATCCAAGCAGGCGAACAACTCTTCGTCGTCTGCCCTATGGTGGAGACCAGCGACAAGATGATAGTTAAATCAGTCATGGAAGAGTATGAGAAATTGCAAAAAGAAATTTATCCGCAGTTAGAGATTAGTTATCTGCACGGCAAGATGTCTAGCGCGGATAAGGAAGCGACTATTCACGCCTTCCGTAACAAAGACTTCCCTATTCTAGTCGCTAGCTCCGTGGTCGAAGTCGGCATAGACATCCCCGGTGCTACTATGATGATCATTGAAGGCAGCGAGCGCTTTGGCCTGTCCCAACTCCATCAATTCCGCGGGCGCATCGGACGTAATGACTTACCGTCATATTGTTTCTTATTTACCACTAATCCCAGCCAGCAAGATAATGAGCGTTTGAAAGCCATGACCGAGCATCACGACGGTTTCGAATTAGCGGAAATAGATTTGCAACTTCGAGGCGCTGGCGATGTCTTTGGTACTCAGCAGTCAGGCTTGGTGGATCTGCGTGTAGCGAAACTATCCGACACTTCAATAATAAAAAACGCCCGTGATTGGGCGACTAAGGTTCTCAACGAAGAACCGTTTATCAGCGATAGAGCGTTGCAGGACACTATCCGTGAACGGCGGGAAGAGACACATTGGGAATAGCAACCAAAGTCAAAACTGAAAACTCAAAAGTCAAAAGAAAAACTCAAAGCTTAAAAGTTTTGAGTTTTTACTTGTCGTTTTCAGTTTTGACTTTTGAGTTTTGACTTCCTACCAGCTCAACTTCTGCACCGCGGTCGTCAAACTATCAACCGCAATCAAATCAATACCTACAAGTGATTTAACATTCCCCTTTGGTAATAAGGCTTTAGCGAAATTATTTTTCTGTGCAGCCTCTAAACGTAAGCTAGTATCTTTGACTGGGCGTAGCTCTCCAGCTAACCCAACCTCACCAAAAACTACTAGCTGACCACTAGCTACTTTATTTTTCAAACTAGAAATTAAACTCAGACAAATTGCCACATCCATAGCAGGATCATTGATTTTGAATCCGCCAACTAGATTGACATAGACATCATAGGTATCGAAATTCAGATCTAACCGTTTCTTCATCACCGCCAGTAATACTTCAACTCGCTTCACGGGTAACCCTGAAGCGGTCCGCTTAGCATAGCCAAAGTTACTAGCAGTGACCAACGATTGTACTTCGAGAAAGAATACCTGCCCGCCATCAACTACCGCTGTAATGACCGAGCCGACATGAGGCTTGTACTGACTGATAAAAGCCGTAGCGGCCTGCTTGACCACCTGCAAGCCTCCATTAGTCATTTGCAAGACCGAAACCTTGCCAGCAGTGCCATAACGATTCTTGGTGCTTCGTAGCAGACGATAGCGACTGTCTGGATCGCCCTCAAGGTAGTAGACGATATCCACAAAATGCTCGAGCGTCTTCGGTCCTGCCACCACACCCTCTTTGGTCACGTGACCAATGACGATGATAGCGACTTCTTGCTCTTTGGCGATGGTCATCAGAGCCACCATAGAAGCTTTCAGCTGATTCAAACTTCCTGGCTCAGCTTCCATCTCAGGATTGTTAATCGTTTGGATAGAATCAACGACTATGAGTTGCACTTCATGCTTCGCCACCGTCGCTGACATCACTGAAGTATCATGCTCAGCTGAAAAAAGAAAATTATTATTCGGCTGTCCCAGACGCGTGACTTTTTCTTTGATTTGAATAGCTGATTCTTCAGAAGAAAAATAGATAACTTTATTATTCTTGGTAAATTGCAAACTGAGCTGTAGTGCTAAAGTGGATTTACCTGCACCCGGTTCACCACCAAGTAACGTAATACTTCCCAACGGCAACCCCTGCGGGAAAATAGCTTGTGCCAATGGTTCATCCGCCGTTATTCTTTTCAACTCCTGTCCCTGCAAATCCTCAAAAGTCATAACAGTACCCGCAGAAGAAACGTCAGTTAATTTTTTCACCTTCGCCTGCTTCTCCTCGTTTTGACTTTTGAGTTTTGAGTTTTGAGTTTCTAGTGTTCCCCATGCTCCGCACTCAAAACATCGCCCAGACCATTTGGAGGCTTGAGCGTCGCATTTCGAGCAGACGTAGATGAGTTTATCGGCTGACATGTAGATTTAAAATTTTAACCTTCAACCAAGAAAACCAGCCTTCCTCAGGATAGCCATCCCAGCCGTGGACTATAATAACTCGTTTCATAAATAAAATTATTTATTAGACTCGACCATCGTTATCGCCTCAAGCACAAACGGGTTTCTCAAAATATCTTTCATCGCTTCAATCTCTGAGAAGGTAAACCATCCCGCAGCCAAAATTTCATCTTCAGGCGTTTGTAAAGTACCACTAATAATCTTTGCTTCAAAGACGTGTCCCGGAGGTCTCGTAGCTTCATCTTGGAAGATAGCTAATTTGCGAATTAGTTCTACGTCAAAACCAGTCTCCTCCTTTGCCTCTTTGACAGCTGTCTGTTCTATCGTATCACCGACATCAACTCTTCCGGCAGGTAAATTCCATAATCCATAAGCCTTAGGTTGCTTCTCTTGAACCAGCAGGTACTTACCATCTTGTTTGACGACAACCCCAGCGACTACCGGGACCATGACTACTTCTTTTCGCATATTTTATATAATCAGCCTATTAGTAGCTGGATTATAACACTTCTTTTAGACTAACCAAAGTTGACATAAGCATGCTAAAAACCTATACTTTCGCAGTAAATTAAAAACTTAATTATTCATGGAGAGGTCGCATAGTGGTCTAGTGCGCTTGCTTGGAAAGCAAGTATACTGTCAAAGGTATCGGGGGTTCGAATCCCCCCCTCTCCGCCACGCTGAGCGTGGCGATACTGTGACGCTCAGCGTCACGCCACATTATCATACTACAACATGTTCAAAATCTACCTAGCCCGTCACGGACAAAATCTCGATAATGCCAACGGTATTCTCAATGGTCACCGAGATGAACCACTGACTGACGTCGGCATGAAACAAGCCCATGAAGTGGCTGAAAAAATTAAAGCTGCAAACCTGACTTTTGACACTATCTATAGCTCGCCACTGAAGAGAGCCTTTGAAACCGCACAAATTATTAGCACTGAATTAGGACAATCAACTCCAATAATATTACCTGATTTGATTGAGCGCGACTTCGGTAGTATGACCGGCCAACTTGCAAGTGATATCGAACAACTCTGCGCTCCTGATATTATCAAAACAGAAACCGTTACCTACTTTCTCTCCCCTACTGGCGCAGAAACCTTCCCTCAATTGATCAGTAGAGCTAAAAGATTATTGCAATCAATTACCGACGAGCATTCTGACGGCAATATATTGTTAGTGACTCATGGTGATTTTGGTAAAATGATCTACGCTGCCTACTATGATTTGGATTGGATGAAAGTTCTAACACAATTTCATTTTGGCAATTCAGAACTTTTACTACTATCTCCAGATTCTAAGGCTGAAAATGCTCATGTCTTTAAAATAGAGCAGTTTAATCACTAGCACCTATGGAAAACTCATCATCAATCGAACGTGTTGTAGGCAAAATTCCAGATCAGGAAAAAACGGAGATATTACAAGGATATGCCAGCAGATTCGACGAACAAGTATTTGAGGAGCTCAAGGGTAAAGAACGTGAGAAAACTCCAGAGGAGCTACAGATGATTGCTCTAGCTAATGATATTACCAACGAGATACGCCGTAAGTATGGCCTAGATGATTTCGATATACCAGAGAAGAATATTCACCTTATCGCACGAGATAAATGGATAAGGGATGAAGAAATTGCCGGTGTTTATAATTCTAAATTACAAGGAATAGCTCTAAAAGAACAAACCTCGAGGATGGCTCTCATGCACACTATTTTTCATGAACTAGTTCATTTTAAATCCTACAATGCACTACAGGTGACAACTGGCGACTCCCCTGAATTACAGGAATACAGAGTTGGCCTAACTATACAAACACGAGACGGAAAGGAATTAAATTTTGTTAATCTAAATGAGGCCGTCACAGAAGAATTAACAAAACGTTATTCTGAAGAATATTTTAGCGATCCATTATTCAATACTGAGAAAGATATTACTAATACTATAGTAAATCAACATAGTAACGCTACGCTCGATAATGGACAACCTCTTTTTAATACTGACACTTATTTTGCCAACATTGTGTCTGTCTCGGATACCGAAAGTGACATCACTTCTCAGAGATTCACGTTTCCGACAGAGAGAGAAGTTTTAAAAATACTGATGGACAAAATTCTTGAGAAAAATCCTGATCAATTTCGTGATGAAGATGAGGTTTTTGAAGTCTTTGCTAAAGCCATGATGACCGGCAATATACTACCTCTTGGAAGGTTAATCGAGACAACCTTTAGTAAGGGTACATTACGCTCTATTGCTACCTTAGATCACGATGTTGAAACTCAGAAAGAATTTGTCCTAAGCTTATAATTATTTTAAATGAACTACCTATACCACGCAGCCCCAAAAGATCTGCAAGGCAACATTATCTACCCTTTAAACGTCTTGAAAGAAAAATATCCTGCTGTTTATGAACATCAGAATAAAAAATATCTTGGACGTGGACATGTACAGCAACGAAAAATCCCAATATTGAATTGTTTATGGAATGACGTTATACATTTCACTGCCGTACCTCCTAGAGACATAAAAAATGCTCTAACAGAAGCCGGTGACGAAACAAATTTTAGTTTAAACTGTTATCAGATTGACCCTAAATCATTA
>CAZASM010000028.1:0-12152 GCA_964487895.1 uncultured Gammaproteobacteria bacterium | reverse complement strand
TGCGAGAGTAGTTCAGTGGTAGAACGTCTCCTTGCCAAGGAGAAGGTCGCGGGTTCGACTCCCGTTTCTCGCTCCATTCTTTGTCCTTAGTACAATACAACCTCGCAGGAGGCTTTATTTGTATCTAGGCAATAATCCGAATTACGATTACAATTATTCCGTGCCGCCGTGGTGAAATTGGTAGACACAAGGGACTTAAAATCCCTCGATCGCAAGGTCATGTCGGTTCGATTCCGACCGGCGGCACCAGTATTAAAAATGAGCCTTACTGATTAGGGTTCTTTTTAATTTTAGTAGATTCGAGGTAAGATATCTACATGCCCCAAAAAACCATAACCATCACCGCTCTAATTGCCTTAGGAATCACTCTTTCTGGTTGGGGTTGGTTTTATTTTAATCGTTCTGATTGGCAAAAGGCTCTGTCAGTTAAACCAATAACCTTGAAGACACTGCCCTTTATCGAATCGAACCAACCTAAAGTAACAACCTCGGCTACCACTACCTTGATTGCTTTCGGTGATATTATGTTATCTCGCAATGTAGCTGGTAAAATGAAACTTTATGGTAATGACTATCCATTCTTGAAAATGACCGATATTTTATCAGCTGCAGATATTGCCTTTGCCAACCTAGAGAATCCTATTACTGCTGGACCAGTCGTACCAACGGGCTCTTTCACCTTTCATGCTGATCCCGGATCAGAGGTGGCTTTGAAACAATCAGGAATTGATATGGTTTCTTTAGCCAATAATCACAGTCCAAATTACGGGGATAAAGGTTTGCTTGATACCATTACCTATTTGGATCAGCAGAGTATACTCCACGCTGGCGCTGGTAAAGATCTGACAGCAGCTTTGGAACCGGCAGTGATTGAGCGCAATGGTGTGAAGTTTGCTTTCGTCGCTTTCAATGATACGGACGTGGTACCGCCAAGCTACGGAGCTGGAGTGAATCATGCTGGTACGGCCTTAATTGACCTCGATCATTTGCATCAAGCCATGACACGAGCAAAGTCTTTGGCTGATGTTGTCATTGTCTCGATGCACTCCGGCACTGAATACACAGCTGAAGCCAATAAACGACAGATTGCTTTCGCTCATGCAGCTATCGATGAAGGCGCGGACGTAGTCATTGGTCATCATCCACATGTAGTGCAGAATATTGAGAAGTATAAAGATAAATATATTTTCTACAGTTTAGGAAATTTTATCTTTGACCAGATGTTTTCTGCTGAGACGCGTAATGGTTTAGGAATACGACTATCATTTGTTGATAAAAAAGTTAAACAAGTTGAGTTTTTGCCGGTTTTGATTGAGGACTATGCTCAACCGCATCTTATTTCACCGAGTGAAGCCACATCAACAATGCAGAGGTTACAACAAGCACATAATATTGAAATCATTAACGGCCAAGAACTTGGAGTTTTGAGATAGGGGTTCGGGATTCGGTATCCGGATCCGGGTTCCGGGCTTACTTATCAACAGTTTTGCCCTTGAAACTTTCAGCTCCTTTGCTATCATAACAGTCCGCTCAAAAAGCCAATCTTAATTACTTCTCCGATTAAGATTTTTATTTTCGGCGGGATAATAAGTTCTTTATACATTTATGTTGATCAGTTTGTGCGCCCGGGTGGTTTCTTGGTGTTGTCTCGCAGTACCACCGTTACGCAGAAAATTGGAGATAACGATACATGGTCTTTGGTCCGAACACCAAGATGGACACGAGAAGAACTTGCGTCATTATGGTTTGATCGATGATCTATGATCCGACGTCGCCATATTTAGCTCGCTTATAGGAACACCCTTTGGGCGAGTTTTTTGATTACCTTAAATTCCTTCCCCTTTGAAGGGGAAGATAGAAGGGGATGATTATCCCTCTCCTTTGATCCTCACCATCTAATCTGAAGGAGGTGAGGATGATAGTTGTCATTGCGAGGCTCGTACCCGAGATAGCCTGCCCCGACCTTGTGGAGGGAAAGCAATCTGTAAAAGTAGCCACGCACATATTATTTTGTTACAATACTTATACAAATTTAGCGAATATTAGCCAAAAAGACGGCTTATCAGAGATGATAAAAAAAATAATTTAGCTAAGTTTAGAAAAAATAATCCGTCGGACATTGAGCTCGACGGCTAAAAAATATCTGGATAACCGACCCCGTTAGACCAGACAAGCTGGCTAACGGGGCAAGAAAGCATCGCATAGCGGTGTAAACCAAAACCACCCTGCATTGAAAATTCGGGTGGTCTTGGAGAAAAGCGATTTTGAGGACAGTCACGTAAGGAACGCTTAGCGTTCTGAACGTGACAGCCTGCTTTTGTATAGTAGGAATTCTGTTTAAAGTTGTCAACGTCGTGTCTACCCCCACTTTTTCTCCCCCCCTTGGTAAGGGGGAGGTGCGGAGGGGGTAGAAACTTAAAGTTTATTAACTTACTAATCAATTAAGCAACGCAGTAAATCAATATCTGACGTTGCAAGAAAGAACAAACCTATGGACCTGAACAAAGTTTCATTAATTGGCAACCTAGTTAAGGAGCCAGTGATGCGCAAGATTTCTAGTGGCCAGTCAGTAGCTACAACAGCAATTGCCACGAATTATATCTGGCGCGATCTGAAGACCAAGAAGCAAAAAAAATCAGTAGAGTTTCACAACGTTGTTGCCTGGGGTCATCTCGCCGACATTATGGCTGAGTATTTAAAGAAAGGCGCCAAGGTCTATGTCGAAGGTAGACTGCAAAGTCGCAACTGGGACGATAAGGAAGGTAAGAAACATTACATCACAGAAATTATTGCTGAAGACTTGATTATGTTAGGTCATCGCAATAAAGATATTAAGGTTGAGAAATCCGCTGAAGCTTTAGCCAAGGAAGAACCAGCAGTCGAGGACATGGAATAACAAACTCTGTTTTGAGCTTGAGCTGGAAGTTTCATCCCTGTTCTTCCAGTTCTTGCTCAAGATTGGGTAAGTTAGAAATTAGGAAATGGAAATTAGGCGGATATTTGATGCTGCTCTCCTAGTTTCTAATTTCTAATCCCTAATTACTAATGTATGAAAAAAGTATTCTATTCACTTATCCTTACATTATCAACCTTCGCCTACCCTCTCCATGCCCAGGTGGTGTTTATGGAATTAATGTACGACCCCAGTGGCAGCGACACGGGACACGAATGGGTGGAGGTTTATAATCAAGGCGAAGAACCGGTCTCGTTAGATGATCAGTGGAAGTTTTTTGATGGTAGTAGTCATATTCTAAATCTGATTCAAGGTAGTGCCACAATTGCTCCTCATAGTCTAGCGGTGATAGCTGACAAGTCAGATCTTTTTTTAGCTCAGTATCCTTTGTATGATGGTACACTGTTTGATTCAGTAGTGAGTATTGGTAACAGTGGCAGTACCATTGCATTGTATAATAACGGACAAGCGACAGCAGAGAGTTCCCTGACTTTTGATCCAGGTTGGGGTGGTAGCGGGAATGACAAGACTTTAGAAAAGATTGATCCAGCCGGCAGTAACGAAAGATCCAATTGGCACGAATCATCCGTTGACCTCGGAACACCCGGGACTTTCCCCGACCCTAACCCTGACCCTAATCCCAATCCCGATCCCATCGATCTCCGCGACAAGCTGATTATCACCGAGCTTCTGCCAAACCCAGTTGGCAGCGATACAGACAACGAATGGATTGAACTCCACAATAGCAGCAATCAGGAACTACCATTATCTGGTGTAATTATCCATGATAGCAGTGCCAGTCGTTATACATTCCCTGTAGCAACTTTGCTAGCAGCTGATCAATATTTAGTTCTTGGTAGAACAATATCGAATATTGCCCTCAATAATGATGCCGACTCAGTGATTTTACAAGACAATCAAGGCATAGAGTTAGATCGGGTTGATTATCAAGAAACCGCGGTTGAAGGTTCGAGCTATGCTTTGGTAGATGATCAGTGGGCTTGGAGCAACAAACCAACTCCTGGGGCGGTCAATACTATTCCAGAAAATCAGCGTCCGGTGATTGACTATGTTCTCAGTAGCGAACCGTATCTTGCTGGCAGTAGTATTTCTTTCGACGCTAGTAGTAGCTATGATCCAGAAGGTGAGCCGTTGACCTACTCCTGGGATTTCACTGACGGCATAACTAGCAACCGTAAAACAACTAGTCATACATTTAAATCTAGTGGTGTTTTTAATATCAGTTTACGTGTCAGCGATAAAAGCGGCTTACTTAACGAACAGAATATTAAAATCGCAGTCAAAGATAAGGATGGTGTTAGTAAGTTAGATAATAAAAAAACTACCAGTATCGTTCAGCAGGCAACCACAACAGTAAGCACTATCATGCCAGTAATTGATACTGTGCGCCTTTCAGAATTTTTGCCAAATCCTATCGGAAGTGACGCTGGTGAATGGATAGAGCTATTTAATAGCGGAGAAGCGGAGGTAGATATCAGTCAATGGCAACTTGATGATGCTGATGGCGGTAGCAAACCATTTCGTTTTCCTGCTGGTACAAAAATTGCTAGTAAGCAGTATCAAGTCTGGTCCAAGTCTGCCACCAAGTTGGCTTTGAATAACAGTTCTGATAGTGTACGACTGTTTGATCTTGAGAGTAATGTTTTGGACAGTATCGAATATGCCAGCGGCAAAGAAGGTCAATCGTATGAAAAAGATTTTGACAGTGAAGAGTGGCAGTGGCAGAGTAATCCGACGATGGGGTTACCGACAGTCCAAGTATTAGGTCTGAGTATTGCTTCTGAGTTGGCTACAAGTACAAACGAGCAGTTCAAAATTGTCAGTAATACAGTTGAGGGAATCGTGGTAGTGACCCCGGGAAGCTGGTATAAGCAGAAATTTTATCTTCAACTGTTAGATTCGATTGATGATCAATTAGTCGAGGTCTATAATTCTCGTGGTGATTTTCCAGAATTAAAATCCGGTGATCAAATTGTCATCCAAGATCCAGTGGAAAGTGTCAGTGGAAGTTTACGTCGTCTGAAGATTGGCATACCGGAACAAATTATTATTGTTGCGCATGAGCAAACCGTGCCAACAACAGCAGAGTCACTAGGAGATATCACAGATGATAATTTAAATCAGACGGTGACTGTTAATGCTAAGGTCAATACTATTGCTACACAATCATTACAACTTGTTGATGATGACAATAATACTTTAAGTGTTTATCTGGGACCTGACTGGACTTGGTCAGACGATAAACCAAGCAAAGGCTCAGTAGTATCCATTGCTGGTGTAGTACAGAAATCATCGGGTAAGTTACGCTTGAGAGCATTGTCTGTAACCCCCGATAATACTGAGCCTATAGCAACTACAACAACAAAATATAATACCACTACAGTTCAGAATAATTTGCTAACAAATAACCTAAGCACGAAAACATCAATCATAGGTTGGTATGTTCTAGCTGGACTAGTTTTTTTGGGAATAGGATATGGAGGTTATAGATGGTGGTTTATCGGGAAGAAATTTTGACGAAAGAAAAACCCCTCACCGTGAAGGCGAGGGGCAATTGAGAAAAATGTCAGCTGGCAGGATGGTCAGGTTCAGCTGCCGGATAATTTCTGCTTCCGACATACCGAAGGACCAGCCGACCTGTGCCAGCACTTTGTCGAGGTGGTGGACGTAAGCGGCGAGCATACCGCGGTTTAGCAACTCACCATGCCCACTATGCAGCAGTCTATGCCACGTTGTGATCTCGTAGTCTCGCAACATAGCAATGGTTTCTGGTGTCAGTCTGGCGACTCGGTGTAGAGTTTCCAACTCATCGCCACACTCGAGCCGTACCAAGCCGAGTTCGCGCATGTGGAATTCCGTACTCATCTCACCTCCTGGTTTAGGATGTGGGAGTGTGTTCGTTGCACCATGGGCAGATGACACTTGTTCGTGCCTTCCTCTTCCCAGGGAGAAAAAGGTAGTAGGACTTGAGGCAGTGACGACAGAAGAACTCCATCATGTATTTCATGAGATTCCTCCTTAGTTGTGTCGCGGTTGTCTACCACGACCGACTGACTTCAGCCCCAGTTTGGGCAGATGTCGTGCTACCGTAGTCTGGTTCACTCCAAGAGCGCGACCAACGTGAGATGTGTTGATTTCCTGCACACCATAGAGAACCAGTACATGCAGAAAATTATCGACTTCCTTGGCACGACCGTCCCGAGTGGTGAGTGGTTTGACGCCAGCGCGATCTAGCAGACGTGAGACTGTGCTGTGGTGTCTCTTAAGTGCCTTAGCAATCTTCAGGTAGTCAAATTCCCCTTGATAAAGGAGGCCGATGACCTTGATCAGCTCATCCTCAGTCAAAGGCTGACGAGGATGGGGTTGCTTTTTCCGCTTCTGCTCAGCTCGCTCGATCTGTCGCCGATATTTCTCGTTCAACCGAGTTTTCATGAACTCCAAGATAGCTTGGTCGTCATGTTCTTGGCAGAACGGGTTGATGCGGTTATAGTGTCTGACGAACTTGTAAAAGTGTCCGCCAGCGATGCCTTTGCGGCCAGTGAATTTACCTGGCTTGATGCGGTAGCCACAAAGGAGACACCGGTGTCTTTTCCCTGCCATACGCACACAGACGTGTAGTATCATTGCACGGGTCTCCAGGGTAAGAGTTATTAAAGATCGTTAACTTTCAGATTATTACATAATATGATGTATTTGTCAATAGAAATTGCTATCAGAGCTCAATATACTTTACAGACTGAGTAGCAGAACGTATTCTATATGAATGAAGATAGTCTATTTAGGTTTAGCGCTGATACTAATAACTCTAACCGGTTGTGTCCCAGAAAAGACCGTTTTTGATAATAAGACTATTAAAGAAATTAAAAACGCTACCACGACAACTCAGTTGGTTGTTTCAGACTGGCAAGTACCACTCGATAGAGTATCAGAGCGCGTGACTAAGAAATTTTTTGCTACTAAAGTTTCACCGACCGATTCACCAGTTCAACCAGAGAAGTTTTCTGGTTATCATACAGGAGTTGACTTTGAAACATTTACTGATGAAGCTGAAAAAGTCGTTCAAGTTAACGTAGTCTGCTCCGGGAAAATCTTACAACGGAGAACCGCTTCAGGTTATGGTGGTTTAGTTGTTCAAGCTTGTGTTTATGGTAATCAACCGGTGACTGTTGTCTACGGACATTTGGATATTACTTCTGTCACGATGAAAATAGGAGAGACGCTGTCAGTTGGTGAGAAGTTAGGAAACTTAGGTAAAGGATATAGCACGCAGACAGATGGTGAACGCAAACATTTGCATCTGGGGATTCATCAAGGGAATGCAGTCTCCATTCTTGGCTATGTCAACAAACATTCAGAACTTGCTTATTGGATTGATCCTTTAACTATATTTAAAAGATAGATTATGACAAATTTATATGTACTTATAGGTGTGGCTATAGTTTTTGTTGTTATTTTTTTTATTAAAACAAAACCTGACATTAATCAATACAAAAGGGCAACGTATCATTATAAGAAGAAGCTTACTTATATGAGTTTTGCCGAGTGGGAATTTTTTAATGTTTTAACTACAGCAGTAGACGGTGAGTATCTAATCTTCGCACAGGTTCACCTACCTACCATAGTTGACTATAAGATTAAAGGACAAAATTGGGAAGGTGCGTTCCGACACATCAGTCAGAAGTCAGTTGATTTTGTTCTTTGTGATAAGAATGATATGTCTCCTAAATTAGCGCTTGAATTAGATGACAAAACTCACACACTACCAGAGAGGCAGGATAGAGACCGCGAGGTAGAAATTATATTAAAGGAGGCTGGTTTGCCACTGTTAAGATTAAATAATCAAGGACATTTTGATGTTTTAGTTTTGAAGCAGAAAATAGAAGATATTTTTAAAACAAATGCAAATAATAAATAAAACAAATTATATTATCCTGGGAGGCGGTTGTTTTTGGTGCACAGAAGCTGTCTTCAAAATGATTAAAGGAATTATTTCTATCATGCCAGGCTATGCTGGTGGCGTCACGCTACATCCCACCTATGAGGCTGTCTGCAATGGTACAACTGGACACGCTGAAGTTGTAAGAATAGAATATGATCCGAGTATAATTTCTTTTAACGATATTTTGACGATATTTTTTGCCAGTCATAATCCCACAACGATGAATCGTCAGGGGCACGATGTTGGTACGCAGTATCGTTCGATTATTCTCTATACTACTGCCGAAGAAGGGTTGGAAGCAGAAAGGTTTATTAAAGAGTTAAATAATTCTGCCGAACTTGGCGATCCTATTGTGACGGAGGTTAAACCGTTGGACGTATTCTATCAAGCTGAGGAGTATCATCGTGACTACTATGCTAAACATCCGGAAGCAGCCTATTGCCAATCAGTGATTAATCCTAAGCTAGCGAAAGTAAAAGAGAAGTTTGGGAAGTGGCTTCAGGTTCAAATATAGTATTGTCATTGTTAAAAACTCGAAACCCTAAATCCTAAACCCGAAATAAATTCCAAACCTAAAATCCAAAACTCCAAACAAACGACAAGCAACGACACCGGATGTTTTATAGTTTCGAATTTCGAATTTTGGGTTTCCTTCGGATTTCGTGTTTCGGATTTAGGGTTTCATAAACTTGACCTTTTATCTCTCTGTTGTTAGAGTGACCTCATGATCTATCAAATTGCCAATAATAATAACAATAATCCACTCTCCTGAGCGGCAGTTTGTTATATCTGGTAGATTACAGACAACCCGCTCATGAGCGGTTTTTTCTTTATTCCGGGGTAGTTGAGAGGTACAACGCCACGCTGTTAACGTGGATATCGTAGGTTCGAGTCCTACCCCCGGAGCCATCCCGCTCAGCGGGATCAGACAGAATGTTGAAAGAAGCGAGTTTAATTTATATTTTAAGATAACATTGAAGGACGAGAAGTTTACCCCGAGCTTGTCGAGGGGAGTCCTGCTCGAGCAGCCAATTTGAAAACGTGTAAAGTGCTGCTTGCCCTGTAGTCAACGAGTGAAACGAGGCGTACTACAGGGTTAACACGGATAGTGGTGGTTCGATCCCACCCCCAGCAGCCATCAACTATATGCTCGTTAGACGCTATTAGGGCTAATCTATATACAAACCTTATCTCTGCTATAATAGGGGTACGATGAACTCAAAAAAGTAACTATCATTGATAATTACATTAATTTCTTTCCCCGTGATATCGTTGTACAATCACAGGTATTGAGAAAAGTAATAATAATTCCCGCTTATGCCTAAGATAGAAACTGGAACTAAAGACAAAATTTATTATAGTCAGTGTTGGGAAGACCCGAAAGTTCTTGTACAAGCACTGAACATTAGTTCAGATGACGCTATTCTTTCTATTTCATCAGGAGGTGATAATACTTTAGCGCTACTCCTACAAAATCCTCAAAGTATCATTGCGATTGATTTCAATAAAACTCAAAATTATTTGCTAGAATTAAAAATTGCCGCAATTAAGAACTTATCCTATCAAGAATTTATCAACTTCATAGGAATTGGCGAAGCGAAAGATCGTAGTAAGCAGTTTTATCTGCTCGTGAACTTTATTTCTAAAGAAGCGTCAGATTGGTGGAGCGAACGCCTTGATCTGATTGAACAAGGAGTGATTCATATAGGAAAGTTTGAAAAATATCTAAAGCTCTTCCATACAAGAATACTGCCTCTAATGCATAGCAAGAAAGAAATCAATAACTTTCTTTCACTCCAATCATTAGAAGAACAGAAGAAATTTTATCATGAACGCTGGAACAATGTGAGATGGCGATTAATTTTTCGCTTATTTTTTAATAAAACCCTTTTAGATATGTTAGGCCGACAACCGCATTCATTTACGTACGCTGATAAGAAAGATGTTGGAAGTCATTATTTACAACGGGCTGAACACGGATTCACGAGAACCCCGATTTCAGACAATTACTTCTTACACTATATGTTGACTGGAACATACGGAGAAAAATTACCACCTTATCTTGATAGACGGAATTTTGAGGTATTAAAAAGTAATGTCGAGAAAATTCAAATCGTCACCTCTGATATTAAAAGTTTTCTTAAGAACTCTGAAGACAGCAGTTTTAATGGGTTCAATTTGTCAGACATTTTTGAGATGACAACCCCAGAACAGGCAGATGAGTTATTTGCCGAACTTGCTAGAGTTGGTCGCTCAGCCGGTCGGATAGCGTATTGGAGTAATTTGGTTCCCAGACAACCTTCAGGTATACTAGAGGCACAATTTGACAATAATGAGGAACTGGCAGGGGATTTGTTTGAAAGTGATCGCGCCTTCGTCTATAGTTCAGTGCATATTCTAACTATTAAAAAATAAAGTGTGTCGACATACGAGTTAATTTCTAATGCCTATCGCCTTCCTTGGACAGCAGATAATAATCCCAATGGCTGGATTGAGCCAACAACCTTTTGTCAACTGAAATGCCCGGGGTGTTATCGGGGTCTAGATAAAGATGGGGTTGTGCCTATCCATGAGGACTTCGATGAGATGAAGAGACAGGTTGATCAATTCGTGAAAACAAGGAATGTTCAGACTATTTCTATTGCCGGAGGCGAGCCATTGCTCTATCCCAAGCTTGCTGAATTACTATCCTATATCAAATCGCATAGGTTAAAATCTAAAATATTCACTAATGGTGTTGCCCTCAATGAAACGGTTCTAAGGAAGTTAAAAGAAGCTGGGGCGAATGAATTCGTTGTTCATGTGGATACGTTTCAAGTTCGAGCCGGTCATCGGTATGCAACTGAGGCCGAGTTAGTCGAGGTCAGAGATTACCTTTGTCAGTTGTTTAAAAAGGTTGGTGGTGTCAACTTAGGATTTATCCAACCATTTTCGAAAGACAACATATCCGATGTCGCGAAGGTCGTGGCATATTGTAAGAAGAATGCAGATGTTGTGTCTCTCATTGTTTCAACGATTTATAGCGACGTGAATTGGACTAAACAGAGCAAGACAGGAATTAATACTGAGATTACGGTTTCTGATATTGTAGAAGAAATACAAGGCGCCTTCCCTTATCAGCCATGTGCTTATTTGGGGAGTACGAGTGATCAGAATGATCCGAGTTGGCTTTTTTCTATATCTGTTGGATTTAGAGATTTTAGTCTGGGTTTTTTTGATGGCCAGCTGTATGAGAAAATTCAATCGTCTTATTATATAAAAACGGGCAGATATCTTTTCACAAGAGTTGGTAATAAAATTACCGTGTCGCAGCTCATTAAGCTCATGGAGTACAAATGTATTCGAGGTATTTTGAAGAATTACATACAGGCTATTCTAAAAAATCCAAGAAGAGTTAGAGATGGTCTTTATCTGCAGACCCACTTGACTCTGCGCGGACCAAAGTTTACCAAAGATGGCGCAAGAGATTTATGTGAGGGCTGTCCTGATGCTATGTTTTATGATAACAAGTTGGTACCATCGTGTATTTTAGACGAGATAAAAGTTTCTACTTTACAACAGTCAGTAAAAATTGCTACATGAGTTTTCTAAAAAGACTTTTGGCATATCAGAGTGAACGTTTCCCATTAGTCATCCTTGTAAGCACGAGTATCGTTGTGAGCTTAAGCGCATTTAAAGTAGCGGTTTTTTTTATACCATCGTCACAAATTGATTCCACAGTTGTTGTTGGTGTGCTGACTTCTATGTTATACATCATTCACTTACGTTTTTTTGATGAGGTGAAGGATTATGACCATGATCAGAAGTACTATCCGACTCGACCTATTTCGCGCGGTCTTATTTCGCTTGCAGAGTTACGGCTGCTTACCATTGTTACTATAGTCGTGGAAGTGTTGCTGAACTGTTTCATGCCTTGGCAAGCTTTCCTGGCATATTGTATCGCATTACTCTACTCACTACTGGCCGCAAAGGAATTTTTTATCCGTAGTTGGATTAGGAAGCATTTTTTCATTTATAGCACATCGCACTATATTCAGCCGTCGTTGGTTATTATATATTTATACTTTCTTTTTAATCCCACAGTAGATCTTGGAAAGCTGATTGTTATACTACATTTAGCATTTTCGATTTTGTTACTCATGTTATTAGAGTTTGCTCGGAAAATGCGTCCAATCACGGAAGAGAATGAAAGTAGGGATACATACTCTGCACAATTAGGCATTGGTTGGGTTTCAGGAC
>CAZASM010000027.1:0-12754 GCA_964487895.1 uncultured Gammaproteobacteria bacterium | reverse complement strand
GGGTCGAGTATGAGAAAACAGCGTCACTGGAACAATCCAGTTTTTCAGTTCGAGTTAAAGGTGAAGATGGCTTGGAGCTTGTCACTGTTGATATGGATAATCTTGATTCCTTGGATGATGCGACTAAAGAAAAATTTTTAACTGGTCTTCGAGGTGAAAAAGAAAAAAGAATCGGAGCAAGGAAATTAAGTATACTTGTAGAAAAGGGACTTCTTAAACCTGAAGAAGTTGGTGACTACTTAAAAGATAACGGAAATATTAGACCTGACAGAGAGATTCTTGATGTATTTAGTCCTTCTGCTATCAAAAAGTTGCAACAGGATCCTGCATGGTCTACGCGTATTCAGCAAGAAGTTGAAACTGTCGCAGGTAAGTTGAGATCACTAGGTGAAAAAGATTCGGAATTAGCAGCAGCATATTCTGCGCAAATACTCAGAGCTGATGTCGGTTCTCTTGAGATCAAAGGAGCGCTTTTGCGGCAACATATTTATCCTGAAGATTTAAAAATGGCTCTTACTAGACAAATGGAGCATTCTTCACAACATAACTTTACAGTGACGGGAAATAGATTTACCCCTAGAGATTTAGGAGCTTTTGCTGAGGCGGGTATAATTTCTCACGACCAACTCGTGGAAATTGCCAAGAGAAATGTTGAATGGTACAAAAGTAAGGGCGTAGAAGTAAATGCTGATACGAGCAGTGAAGATTATCTTAGACGGAGCAATAGAGCCCATCATTTAGGTGAAGCTGTAGGACAGACCTATGAGTATAAAAGGCTTGGTCTTATTTCTCAAGCGGAACTAGACGAACTTTTGGATTATTAAATTAAATTCTAAATAAAAGTTCCCTTAACTGTCATGGAGATCAAATTAGAACCTCAAAAAGGTTCTTTTTTGTTTATTAACTCGACGTTGTATGCCCAGAGGGCAGGAGTCCTGCTAGCAGGACTCGATTGCGTCGAGCTCAGCTCGACGCCTGCGAGACTTTCGATTTATCGATAATATGCTAGGATACCCCTATGAACAAATCCGCTCTCAAAGACCTTATGACCATCCCTGGAGTAGGCAAAAGCGTAGCTAAGGATTTGGTCGATATCGGAATTACTTCAGTAGCACAGTTGAAGGATAAAAGCCCCGAGAAGCTATATGTCAAAAGTTGTCAGTTTGAAGGACGACAAATTGATCGTTGTCTGTTGTACGTCTATCGCTGTGCTGTGTATTATGCTTCACATAAGACTCATAAACCAGAGTTATTATTATGGTGGAATTGGAAAGATAATTCCGCTCGCCCCTTCGACTCCGCTCAGGGCAAGCTGGCCTCACTTTTGTAACCATGGTTCGGCAGGCTCACCATCCGAGTAAGCAAAAGTTTTAGGGACGTCTAAGCTCGCTTTGGCGACGATCAGGTATATTTGGTTGTGTGTTGGCTCGTTTTTAGACGACCCTAAGACCCCTTGCTAAAATTTCTATATTTATGAAAATCATCGCCGATTTCCATGTGCATTCTAAGTATGCTCGTGCTACTTCTAAGAATTTAGATTTATTTGAGCTGGCTAAATGGTCTCAGATTAAGGGTGTGAACGTTGTTGCTTGTGGCGACTTCACTCATCCTAAGCAGTTTAAAGATATTCAGGAGAATTTAATTGCTGACGGTAGTGGGTTGTATGATCTTAAAGATGGTACCACGGGGGTTAAATTTCTCATGGGCACTGAAGTGGCTTGTATCTACCGACACAAAGATGCTACGAGAAGAGTCCATCACTGTATCTTCGCCCCTTCCATTGAGGTGGTCGCGAAGTTTAATCAGGCGCTGACAGATCGCGGTTGCAAATTAGCTTCGGATGGTCGTCCTATCCTCGGTATGTCATCCAAAGAGTTATTACAGATAATGTTAGACACTGATCCGCGGATGGTAATGATACCGGCACATGTCTGGACACCGTGGTTTGCTTTGTTTGGCTCTAAATCTGGTTATGATTCTGTCGAAGACTGCTTTGAAGACCTATCCGAACACATCTTTGCTTTAGAAACAGGTCTATCGTCAGATCCAGAGATGAATTGGGCTTTGTCTAACTTGGATAAATACACTTTAATCTCAAATTCTGATGCGCACTCCGGCCCAAAGATTGGCAGAGAGGCAAATGTTTTTGAATTAGCAGAGCTTAGCTACGGCAGTTTGATAGCGGCGATTAAGAATAAAAACCCTAAAGAGTTTCTCTATACCATAGAATTTTTTCCAGAAGAAGGTATGTATCATTTTGATGGACATCGCCTGTGCAACGTCTCGCTGAATCCTGCCGAGACGCGTAAACTGAAAAATATTTGTCCCGTCTGCAAAAAACCAATTACAGTCGGAGTCTTACACCGTGTGGATAACTTACGCGATCAGGAATTTGGCAGACGACCAGAGGGGGCTATACCATTTAAAAAAATAATTCCATTGACAGAAATTATCGCTGACTATTTCGATCAAGGCGTACAAAGTAAACGCGTGCAAGATTTATTTTTCAGAATTATTCAAAAGTTTAGCACAGAGTTTTCTGTTCTTCTTGATGTCGATTTGGAAGAATTAAAACAGGTTATGCCAGAAAATTTAGCGCTGGGTATTCTTCGAGTACGAGCACAAGAAGCTCATCTAATCCCTGGTTATGATGGTGTCTATGGTCAGGTAGAGATTTTTAGCGCTCAAGAAAAACTGACGGCCAAACAGTCAAAATTGTTGTAATATTAGCCTATTATTTGGCTTTGTTGCTCTATTAATAATTGACGTTTAAATAAAAAAAATAATCCCGCTGACTTAGCGCGCCATATATACTGGCGGGGCAAGGTGGCAGGATCATTTCAAATTCTCTAATGAGAATTTTTTTCGCTATTACAGCTTGAGAACTAAGCTCTGCGTTTAGCAGTCTTTCTTTTTGCAGGTTTTCTCTTAGCGGTCTTTTTCTTAGCGGTCTTTTTTGCAGCTTTCTTTTTTGCCATAGTGTCACCTCCTTCCGGGAATAGGTTTGTTTATTTATTGTTGAAAAATATTTATTTCTTTTTTATCCGAAGATAAGATAGAAAAATATTTTTATTCGACAATATAATTATACAACCTTTTTTTATTTTTAACAATGAAAAAACACACAAAAACTTTCCTCACAGGAAGGAAAGTTTTACTAAAAGTATTATGATTGTCTCTAATCTCCTGACTCGTTATTTTTGTCCTTAGATTTTTCATTATCAGAGGATCGATCATTGTAGTCATCATCAGAATATATAGACTTAAGAATTGAACGATCGTTTTTATTTTTTGCTTGATTTATTAGCTTGATTTCTTGTTCTAACTTCAGGGCTTTTTGTAAGTTAGTGAGGGATTGGCTCTTTGTGCTGGTAGTATTTGCTAGATTATTCGGGACAATTAATTGTTGTGCCTCAGTAATCTTGCGTTTAATATTATCGTGAACCTTTTTGTTTGAAGGGTTTTGCTGAATATTTTTTTCCAGTTCTTGTGAATCTTGTTGCAAGCGGTTTTGTAATTTTTTGGTAGATGCTTGTAGGTCTGTGCGGGCGTTCTCTTTGTCGTCTTGGTCTTGCCAGTCCGCTTCTAGTTCGGTCCCAAGAGCGCGAGTAGTACTAGCTTGCAATTCTAATGATTGCTGCAGATTGGAGCCAATTTTTACAGCTTGGTCATCATTATTATCTGAGAGAAGTTGTCTGTGAGCGCTTAGGCTAGCTTCCAAACGCGCATTTAAGATCGCAGCTTGTAGGGTATCGACTGTACCAACCTGATGTACACTAGCACGTGCCTTAGTTGTTTGGTTATTAATGAGTTGAATAATTTCCTGTTCTTTACCATTATGCAGTTCGCCAGAATCAGCTAATAGTTGGGCCTCTGCTAAACGACGCTCAACTAGCGCACTCTCCCAGCGTGCTTGTTTTTCTGTGGTTGTTTGTAAGGTCGCACGGAGAGGCTCAGTGACATTAATCTTCAAACCATAGAGAGTTTCACCTGGTAGGCTGTATTCAGCGGCGTAACTGACACTACTAACTGAAACTACTAATATGAGGGCAAATACTAAGCTAACGCCCCAAGTCCTGTGTTGAAGAAGCCAAAATGATTTCAGAGGTTTGTTTTGGACACGAGGATACTCTGTCATATAGCTGAGGATGGTAGCCCGAAGAGCGGCCTTTTCCTCAAGGGTTAGTTTTTGAGCTTTGATTTCCTGATTTAGATTAGGGAGCTTATTCATGGGTTAGTAGTTGTTCTAATTGGGCTAAGCCTCGATGGAGGCGGACGGAAATGACGTTGGGAGTCTCTCCTGTGATTTCAGCGATCTCTTTGGGCTTGAGTCCGTCGATATACCTGAGTCTTATGACTTCCTGATATATGACGTCTAGACGGGCTATTACTGTCAGGAGGATATTAAGGTCAATGGAAGCTTCGATGCCTGTTTTGGAGTCTGTGGGAGGTTCGTAGCCTTGATCTTGGAGTTGCTGGAGGGAGTCTATGGGGGCCTTACGTGAGCGGTCGATAATCAGGTTGGTGGCAGTACGGTAGAGAAAAGCTCTGATATTTTTTATCTCCTTGCCTTCCGCTAGATATGCCCAAGTTTTAGTGAAGGTCTCCTGGACTAGATCCAAAGCTGTTTCACGGTCATAGACACGATAATAACAATGCCTGAAAATGGCATCCGAATGCTGATCATAGTGTTTGATGAAATCTTTTTCCAGTGAGGACATAAAGGGATAGTAGCACGGAAATAAAAAGCGCCCAATCCACTTGGGACTGAGCGCTCTGGTTGTTCGGGGGAAGTGGCTAGCTACGACCTTCAGGCTCGAGGGTGGCCACGAGAACGGCTGGATCGGCTGCGAAAAGAAATCCTAGGTGTCGTTGGATAAGTTCCACACCTTGGCGTTTCCCTTCGGCGACTCCCGTAATATAACCATCGTGGTGACCACGCTCATAGCCGGCAGCATCACCTTCGGCAATACCTACGGTCTTACCGCGCTCGAAGCCTGCTGCATCACCAGCTTCCAGGCCCTCCGTGTAGCCGACCTGACGACCAGTTTGATGACCGAGGCTGAACATGGGACCACCGGTGGCGTTGAGTAGAGTTTCGACCATGATCACCATCAGGTCGTTGCCAAAGGTCATAAGAGAGAGAGCTTTGGCATTCGTACTTCCACCAGCGACTTCATCCAGCGAGCCGAGCAAGCTGACAAAGGTGTACCCCAGTAGACGCGCTTCTTCAGCGCACGCTTCCGTGGGTACTCTCGTCAGCCAAAAAATCAACTTCTGGTCGGGGTCGTCGTCCTTCCTGACTAGAGTGACGTTGACACAGACCGGTTTTGGCCTCGTCTCGGATTGAACCGCGGAGTTAGCTCTGGACGAATCACCAATTGCCATGGCATGTTCCTACCTTTCGGATTGTGGTTTAGATTGCGTTAGAAACTATTTAAAGCTGGATGAACCAGCATGTTAGTTGGAAAGATCAATAGTCGATTACCTTACTATATGTATGTGTATTTGTCAATGCCGATACAAACAAAAAACTTCCCAGGGGGGAAGTTTTGAATGATTAGGTTTGTGTGTGGTGGGACGCTGAGCGTCCCTGTATCACCACGCTGAGCGTGGTGCCGGAGACAGGACTCGAACCTGCATCTCCTTTCGGAGACAGCCACCTCAAGGCTGCGTGTCTACCAATTTCACCACCCCGGCTTGTGTGTTTATGTATGTAGATTATAGATTAGGTAGATGTACCAACCATGTACCACGGAGGGTACATGGCCCTGAACTCTACGTAGTTCAGGGTTTCACCACCCCGGCGTATTTTATTTAACGTCTTTAAGGCGCTTTTTGTAGGTTCGGAGGTAATCCAAATTAGCGCGTCGGACACGTGCCTGACGGATTACTTCAATCTTCTCGATCACAGGAGAGTTCACTGGATAGATTTTTTCTACGCCAACGCCATCAGAAACCTTACGGACAGTAATGGTATTGCCGGATTCTGCTCCATGACGGTGTTTGAGGATAATGCCTTCAAAAATCTGGATACGCTCTTTTTCTTCACCTTTGGCGTTTTTTTCCTTAATTTTCTGGTGAACCTTTACGGTCATACCAGGGCGTAACTCAGGCATAGCAGTTTTTACAGTTGTAGAATCAGTCATAATATTGTCTAAAATAATGTTTGGAGAAGGATGATTAACTAGCGAATTCTAGCCGTTTTCGTGTTTTTTGTCAAGAATCAAGTAGGTCTGAATCAATCGTACAATTTGTTCGACCGTTTCCTCAACCTTACCTTGTCTATTGATAATGATCTGATCGAACGAGCTCTTTCCGGCTAGGCACTCAGCCGCTGCCTGTAGGCGACTGGCCAGCTCTTCCGGCACGAGGTTTCTCCTTTCTAGTCGTTCTTTGATTTGCTCGAGATTCTCTGGAGCAATGAAGAGTAATAAACTCTCCGGATATTTTTCTTTAATCTGCAACGAACCTCGTATCTCTAAATTCAGTAGCAGAGCAGTTTCACTTTGTGCGCTAATTGATTCTGTGCTTGTACCGTAATAGTTACCATTATATTCTGCCCATTCTAAGAAATCATTGCTGGCAATTTTAGTTTCAAATTCTGCGCGAGTGATATGGCGCATAACTTTATCTTCAGTCATTTTTTCTCTCGGTGGACGAGTGGTATAGGTAATGCCGGTACGCAGCTGAGCTATTTTTTGTAGCACTTGCTGGATCACTACAGTTTTCCCTACTGCAGTTGGTCCGCAGATAACTATAATTTTTGCTTTAGGCATCATGCAAGGTTGTGAGGAATTTTTTTAGGTCAGGTGGTAAGGGACTGGTGCATTTTTTTGTTGTACCATCAAGTTGTTGCCATTGTAGTGATGAGGCGTGTAGGAAAGGACGAGGTAAAAATACTTTCTTTTTTTTGCGGATATCACCAGTAATATACAAGGTATCGCCTACGATGCTGTGGCCGATAGATTGCATGTGAGCGCGAATCTGATGCGTACGACCAGTGATTAATTTGATCTCTAATAAAGTATAGTTTACAAACTGTTCTTTCACTTCATAGTGAGTAATAGCTTCGCGCGCTTCACTGATTTCATCATGAGCTAGCTTGGCACTGAGGGCTTTAGTTAGGCCGGTTTTTTTATCACGTTTAAGACTAGTGGTAATTTCGCCGACACTCTTTAAAACTTTACCGTGCACCAATGCGGTATATTTTTTATCAATGGTACGATCTTGAAATTGGGATTTGAGTGAAACGAAACTTTTTGGATTCAAAGCGATAATCATTAAACCAGAAACATCTTTATCTAAACGGTGTACCAAGCCGGGACGGATTGGATCATGGAATTTTTTTAGTTGAGGGTATTCTTTCAGTAAAACTGCGATTAAAGTATCAGCCTCATTTCTCTGAGTTGGGTGCACGAGCAAACCAGAAGGTTTATCTATCACTACCACATCATCATCTTCGAACTTCACAACTAAAGAACGCTTAGTTTGAGGGTCAGCTTTAGTTTTCTTAGCTGTGGTGTATTCGATAATATCACCTGTTTTTAACCAGTGGTGAACTTCGACTGTCTTGGCGTTAACCCTCACCTGACCAAGTTTAACCAGCTTCTGTATTTGGCTACGGGAGATTTTGGACAGTTCGGTTGTCAGGAAGATATCCAGACGCTGACGGGTTGGTTGTTTGTAGGTCCATTTCATAGGGCTGAGTATAGCACAACTTTGTCTGATAGCAACAAAACCCTGCACCATAACGGTACAGGGTTGTTAGAGTCAGAATTATTGGATTACTCCGCCCCATTCTATGACCGTGAAGCCCTCACGGGTCGGCGCTTTCGGCATGGCGTAGGGTTTGACGGAGATTGGCTGATCCAGTGGAGTGAAGTCCATCAAAAGACGGATGACAGTGTCAGGTTTTGGTTCAATGGTCAGAGGAGCTAGTTGGTCCATGACTCGCGTGCCATAGAAGCTGATAAAGTAGTATGGTTTAGCCTGCATGCGTGGTAGCCAGAACTCCATGAAGTCTTCGATCTCCTGACCGACTAGTCCTTGAACTTGGAGTTGTTCTCGTAAGAATTGATTAACCTCAGCTCGATCTATCACCCAGCCTTTAGTCGGCTTTTCGTAGAGTCCGCCACGTCCTTCCCAGAAAAGATAAGGATAGGTCTGGCCGTCAGCCAAATTCGTCAGTTGGCCATTTGGTTCAGCAGTGACCTGCCAGCCGGTATTATAAGCTGGGTCAGAATAGCTAAGTCCACCTTCAGGTTTAACTTGGACAGAAACATTAGTCGTTTTTGGTGGGTAGAGATAGATGACCGGCTTGCCGCATTCAGCCATTGGCTGGAAGGCGTAGCTACTTAACTTAATTAAACGCTGGAATGGGTCGATCCAAAAAATCAGTGGATGAGCTTTTATAAATTCCTCGTAGGAAATTTTTTGCTGATCTTCTCCATAGATTTGATAGGTAGTGTTATAGAAATCTTTTAGTAACTTGTGGTTGGTATCTTTGAGTGCATATATAGTATCCCCGAAAGAGTTTATACCAACCTTAGTCAAATCTTTGGTAATACTAATATCAGACGGTGAAATAACTGCCGCGTAATTACTACTACCACAACCTCCTCTGTCCGTCGATTCATAAGCAGTTGTATTAATTGAACCATCAGTCCAGGTAATAGCAGGAATATTTTGCTCATTGATAAAATCAATTTTCAATTTATACGCATAGCTGGTACCATCAGGCATTTTGATGTAAAAGCCGTTAGATGATGGACCCATTTGTGGTGGGAAGGGATTAGTGCCGATTATGTTGGTATAGATTGGCCCAGCTATTGGATCGGAAAAAACTATCTGTAGATCAGTTGGCTGAAACATCTTCATCGAGTAAGGATTTAATTCAAGAATTTGGCGGGGTTTTGGACCTTTGATTATTTCTTGTGGTTTTAGGTCAGGTAAAATTATCTGATGATCAACCGCAACTTTCTTCATGTCGAAGGTATTTTCGAACATGCTATTAAAGTAGTCAGAATGATCATCAAGGATAGTGATTTTACCATCTTGTTCCAAAAAGTGATTGTAAATATTACCGCCAAGACCTTCAGGAGGCACAACGACAATAATTATATTAGCGCCTTTGTATAGCCCATTGTTAATGAGGCCAACACGATAATATTCTGCTGTCTTCTCGGGGTCGTATGTATAGTCGGAGCTTTGTGTTACAGGTGGGAAAACGTGTAGGCTGCTGATTTTTACCGGCGTGTTCCAGGTAACATCAGAACTAAGTAGTTGGACTGTAGAGGTATTAGTATTGGTATTGGTCGTGGGAACAGGAACGTAGGGTTGATCTGTCGGCTGAACAATTGGAGCTGGCTGGTCCAAGATGGTATAAGCTACTAATCCTCCAAGTGCTAATCCTGAGAGGATGAAGACCACAATGAGAGAATAGAGCCGAGTTTTTGGAGTCATGAGGGTTAATCAATATTAAATAATTAAGCAAATCTAACGCTGATATCATAACGCTTTCCTCAGCTTACTGCAATTGAAGTTGACTAGCGTATTTTAGAGGTATCTGTAGCAGCTCAATGTCTGATAGGCCAATAGTTAGGCCGAGAGCAGTGGTAGTCCCACTAGGCAGATTGAGATTACCTAGATTATAGATTATTGTTTTGGACTGATAGGTTTCGGACTGGAAATCACGTGCGCCAGAATTACCAATGATCAGGTCCGCGCCGGCGTCGATCAGCTGGTGGGCTATTGCTGACTTTAGGGTTCCGCGGTAGGAGATGATTACCTGGTCTGAATCAGGTCGCGCTCGTTTGATAGTCGCAATAGCAGTATTGATATCATTTGTTGTTTGATTGAGGCTGATGAATGTCACAGATAGACCGCGAATTTCTTTGGTCAGATACGGGGTGCTAGTAGCGGAGTCTAAGCTGAAACCTTGTTTATCTTGTATCAGGTTGAAGCCACGCTCAGCCAATTTTGATCTATTCGCTAATTCCAGCTCATTAGTGAGATTGGTCCAGGTGAAATCATAAGTATGCAATAATCTCCAGAGAGGATCTTCCAATGAAGTTGGTCGATTAATAAGTTTAATTAGTTTATCGCTATCATTGATTAAGCCGGTGATTAGTATGGTAGCCAATGGCTTCGACTGTGTTTCGCCGGCGGAGAAATAACCAGAGATATAACTTGTTACATTTACAGCTTCTGCTTGCTCGGTGATGATCGCGGAATTAGAGTTTTTTAATAGCTGGAATTTTTGTGATTTTTTTAGCTCATTATATTTTAAGAGCAGACGTAAAGCTGGTCGTGAGTCGGTATCAAGACGACTGACTGCATCAATGTCGCCGCTGGCCAATGTAGCTAATGTTGCCTGATCATGATTATTGGCTATATCGGCAGTCAGATAGTGTGACATGTCTAATGAATCTATAACCAAAGCATCTTTAGGTAATATTTCAGCTAGTGCAGAGGCGATCTGAGAGCTATCTTTTGGACTTTGTGAATCTTTGATAATAATTGGAACGACTAAAGCTTTGGGAAAGGTCTTTTTGATAAAGCCAGCTAGGTTGCCGATACCGTGCTCATTTATAAACGGCTCTGATTCAATCGAGACGAGACTAGACTTTTGTAACTGGCTAACAATTTTCTGGCTAGTATTAAGCTGACCATATGGCGTGGCCCAACTATTAAGGGTGCTGATTACTTTTCCATGGCCGGCGGAAAAATGGTTGGGACTAATGAGGACAATGACAGAAGGTTTTTGCTTTTTGGCTGTTAGCAATCCCTCGGCAATTAAGTCGCTGGCTAGGAGATGATGGGGCAGAATTAAAGAAGACACTTTATCATTAATAGCAGTAGTCGTAGAGGTATGAAAAAAAGCCTGATCAATAATTCTTTGATCAACGAAACTCGGATAGACGATGGTTGGTTGTGAATTTTGTGATATAGTCGATTGTTGCAGATAGGAGTAAACCAACAGAAAGCCACAAATAGAGGAGATTACAAAACCAAGCAAGGCGATTAAAAAACTTTTATAAATCATAGGTGGATTATAGCATAGCAGTCCTTAATTTATTGACCTCAATTAGCCTTGATTTCCTGTTGCTATCGTGTTATAGTCTCAACGCGTTTATAGTATTTAGCGTCCTTAGCTCAGTGGATTAGAGCGCTTGGCTTCGGACCAAGAGGTCGGGGGTTCGAATCCCTCAGGGCGCACCAACACTCAGAAATGAGTGTTTTTTTGTTTGTCTAGTGGGGCATAACCCGAATCTGTACGTGGTGCTGTGGAAAAGGTTCTGCCTTGACACTGACGGTCATTGATCTAGAATTACGGTGGTGTATGGAGTAATTAATCTGTATATATGAAAATAAATACCTTAGTCTTACCAGCAAGTATCGTCGCAGGGTGCTTCATCTTAGGAAGCTTTTTCTATTTTGGTCAGCTCAACAAATCGCAATCAATAGAACGTCAGCAGCAGCTAGAAGATCAGGCGAATACACTCAAAGATGAACAGTTGAAGAAATGCTTAGGCTTGGCCAGAGATGATTATGATTACATGATTGGGGGAGTTCCGCTCTATTCTCCATTAGGGATTCAGTTAGCAAATAAATTAAAGAACGAGCAGGATACGTGCTTGGCACAATTTAAGTAAGACTGACTGGTTACTGAAAACATCAAAAGTAGACTATTAATCAACCCCCCGAGCCGAAGCCCGAGGGGTTATTTGTTGTCATTGGTGTTGTGCCTTGATAGCAGACCAGGTTGTCTGTGTTACAGCTGTGGGCGCTTCGCCGTAGACTGTGATCTTCTCGTAGTTTGGAACGTAGAAGAGTCCAGTAGTGGAGGCCGAGACATCAAGTGGTTGATTTAACTCAACCGGTGAACCCCAGGAGCAAATGAAACTCCCGGTGGCTGAAAACTTTTGTATCGTGCTGTAACTAAGATCAACCACATACACGTTTCCAAAAGAATCAACTTCCACGCCTTGAGGCCCACCGAAGGTCTGATTCCCTCCGTTCCACGAGGACAGAAAAACGCCGTCGTTACTGAAGCGCTGAACTCGCTGGTTTCCGTAGTCAACCACGTAGACTTGCTGACCGTCGGGCGAGAGCGCTACATCAACCGGAAAAGAGAACTCACCGGGGTTGGAGCCAAAGCCACCCCACAGCAGAATAAAATCTCCATCATTGGAGAATTTCTGAATGCGGTGATGGGCCCCTCCATAGCCGTAGCCTGAGTCAGCGACATAGATGTTACCGCTCGCATCGCAAGCAAGACCGTTGGGTCGTCTCAGTTGTCCTGGACCATCCCCAGGTTCTCCGATGACAGAAATGAAAGTACCATCGCTTGTAAACTTCTGAATCCGATTGTTGTCGTAGTCGGCAACAAAAACGTGTCCGAAGTTGTCACAGGCGATGCCAGTTGGCAGATTAAACTGCCCAAGGCCGGAGCCGAATGAACCCCAGGTCGAGATGAACTGGCCGTTAGACGTGAACTTCTGAACGCGGTGGTTGTTGTGCTCGACGGAATAGACGTTGCCGTTCGCGTCGATTGCTAATCTCTTCACTTGATTGAATTGGCCAGGCGCACTCCCAAGCGAGCCCCACTGAAAAAGCTGTTGCGGTGGAATGTCAGCGAATGAAGTGGAAACGAAAGCCGCCATGATGACGGCTACAAACAGACTGGTAAAGAACGCTTTCATGATTCCCTCCAGAAATCCTGTCCGCGCACCATGCGTAGACAGAAAGC
>CAZASM010000026.1:0-12772 GCA_964487895.1 uncultured Gammaproteobacteria bacterium | reverse complement strand
TGAGTGTGAGTGGCGGCATCAATTTCAATAATATCCAAACTTCTACCTTGGGAAATTGCCAAACAAGAATCGCACTGATTACAGGGCTCAGCCGAATTCTCCGCACGTTGAGAGCAATTAACTGCCCGAGCTAACAAACGCGCCATGGTTGTTTTACCAGTACCACGCGGACCGACAAAAAGGTAAGCATGAGCCAACTGATTGGAGATAATTTCCGAAGCCAAGGTCGTTTTAATATGGTTTTGGCCCACTACCGAACTGAAGCTTTGGGGACGATATTTTCTATATAAAACTGCCATAGAGTACTATCATAATAAAAAAACTTGCCCTGGGCAAGCGAATAACGAAAAGCTCAACAATTGGCTATAATTGTTAACTGAAAGAGTCCTGTTGAGAGTTAGAATTTCCACGTTTAATAATATTTTCCACAGCTCCCCATTTGCTATCAGCGTCCTTCGGCACCAGCACAACTACCTGATCACCTTCGGCACCTTTATAATAACTAACGCTAGCGGCTAAGACTTTAAACATATGATCGTCCGAAACTACCATAAAGTCACCTTTATCCTGATCACGTGCCAAAACTCCCATCAGGCGGGCACGCTCTACTGGACCAATCTGTTTATAAATGAAGTTTCCCAGATTATCAATGGTCAATTTCAGAATATCACCTTCAACTAATTTTGATTTGGAAGAATAATTAACTGGAATAGAATACACCTTACCATCTGGACCAATCATATTTTGACCGTCAAAAACACCCTCAATAACACGTCCTTCATGACTGTCTGATTCTTTTCCGACCTCGGAGGCTTTGACCACGTAATCAACAGCTTGTGTCGAACTATGTCCAGACAGCTCAGCTAAAATCACCTTCATCTTCTTGAGCTCTAACTCCTGATGACGGATAAAATCCTCTAATTCCTGAATTTTGTTTATTTTTGCCATTTTTGTTTTCCAACCACTTTAATTTTAAATGATTGGTACTTTTATTTTACTGACGTTCTTTTTTGTTTTTCCTTACAGTCCCGAACTTTTTTTGTTTGCCGTTTCAAAATTCTTAATTCTTATTTCTTCATTCTTAATTTATAATCATGCCCGAGCGTTTAATAATCTCTTGCTCCACCTCTTCTCGTGGTCTACCATATTGAATTCGTGACTGTTCTTTCAAACGTGCGGCTAATGCTGGATCACCTTTGATTGGCGGATCCAACTTAATATTAAAGGCTGGTGGATTTTGATTATCAATCAGCATCTTAATATAAGCATTATTTTTGGAAATATTCAAGAGGTCATAGTCACTAAAGACAGGGGTGAACTCCTTTTTTAGCGCCTCAGCATCTTCGACACCGATACGAAAAGCTATCTTAGTACCAACGTTGCCAAACACTGCGTCGCGAATCTTCGTGTCACCATTGACCACCAACTGACTAATATATTGGTGCGCCATGGTTAAATCTAATCGGTACTTTCGCGCTTCAGATAGTATAACAGCAATACTGTCTGTTAGGAAATTTTGAAACTCATCAATATAGAGATAAAAATCAGCTCGCTCTTGCTCCGCAGTATCGACTCGCGACAAAGCAGCGATTAAAATTTTACCAACGATGATTAAACCTAAAAGATTACTGTTCAACTCCCCAATCTTACCTTTAGACAAATTGACTAATAAAATCTTTTTTTGATCCATAATCTCCCGGAAATTGAAAGAGCTGGTCTGCTGGGCAATAATTGGACGCATAATATCGTTAGCCGTGAATTGCGTCAGTTTACTGGTAATATAAGGAACCATATTAGCTAAAGACGCTTCACCGCCAGCTTTGTGGGCTTCCTTGAGCCAAAAATCTCTGACCACTGGATTAGTCGCTTTACTCAATTTATACTTGCGGAAATTCTCGTCAGCTAGAACTTTAGCTACTTCCATCAAACTATTACCAGATTCCACATCCTCCATCATCAACAACAATGTATTACGCATGTACTGTTCAAAAATTGGTCCGCCGGTTTTTTTCAGATCATACAGTTTGTCGAAAATATTAATCATCTCATTGATGACTAAAGTCTTCTGATCAGGGTTGAAAAATTCTAACATGTTCAAACCCACTGGTCGGCTAGTATCCGACGGGTCAAAAACAATAACATCTTTCTCCCTCTCCGGCGGTATCAAACCTAAGAGCGCTTCTACTAGATCACCGTGAGGATCGATCAAACAACAACCTTTACCCGCTTGAATATCTTGCAACATCAGATTACCCATCAAAACAGTTTTACCAGTACCAGTCTGTCCGACAATATACATATGACGTCGACGATCTTCATCTTTCATCCGTACTGGGAAGCTTTGGCCACGATAAATAGAGTTACCTAACAATAATCCTCGAGTTGGTAAATCTCGTGGCGGTGGTGCGCTCCGAGCCTCGAGCCAACGAATATTTGGCGTCGCAATAGTCGCTCCTGGTAAATGCCACAATCCCACCATTTCTTCCGAATTAAATAGACACAATGCTGCAGGCACAAAACGACGATAAATAAAGTCCTTAATCAGACGATCACGTGAGTGAATATGTTTGTCACGGAAACTATTACCAGTTTCATAAATATTAAACTGACCATAAGCGTTGACTAGTCCGCGCAGATTAGCATCAGCATGAACTTTATTCATCGAGACGCTGATCAAACGAATATTAACGTCCAACCCAGCCTTATTGGCTTTCTCTTCTAAAGCTTTGGCCATCTGTATCTCCAGCTGTGAGGCCATTTTAGCTTCTTTTGGCTGTTCTCCTGCTTTAGGCTTGTCAGAATTGGATCGAGCAGTCATCAAGACAGTTGACAGAACACTACCAACGCCTTTCATCATTGGAGATTGTTGCGAGCTCTGACCATTCATGGCTTCTCGTAGGCCTTTGCCGCTATTGAGTGCTTTCGCAGTCTTCACTCCGCGCTGATGCCAGACACGATGAGCGGAACGTACAATGTATTGAATAACTAAGCTTTCTCCTGATTCTAATTTACTCAAAACATTAGTCAAAGTTTCTAACGGATCAAAATCAAATAGTTGGTAGGTCTTAATCGGAAACATCACGTCCCGACTTAGTTTCAAATAACTACAGGAGACAAAACCTTGCGGTGGAAAAATATTATAATCCGACACTTCTTGATAATGGACATTTGGATGAACTGATTGCAATACGTGAATGAAAAACTCCACCTGCGCCTCACTAACACCGCAGTAAAACGAAATCTCTCCTTGACGGGCGACTATCTCCAAAGCGAAGTGATCCTGCCTTCCAAAAAACCAAGCTTTCCAGCCTTTCTCCGCCCGCAAAGCTCCTAAAGCAGAAAATAAATTCTCTACGTGAGAAAGCTGTTCTTTGATATGTTGGACAGCTTCGTTCTCTGCCTGACCGATTGACTCATACTTTGGTACGGTTAATAAGAAAATTTTCAGTTTAGGATCCCTTTGATTGAACTTACGTAAAATCAACAAGACAAACCAAACTATCAAAATGAAGACTAAAAATCCAAAAATATACGGAGCAAAAATAAAAGCTCCGGCGTCAGGCTGGGAATTAATAATTATCGGTGCTTGTAATAGCATCATCTGTCTAGACCTATTTCAGTTAATCGATCTGCTTTGATTTTAGCTTCCTGCTCCAGAAAATAGCGATTCACCCCAGGAATAACTCGTAACCATTTAATAATCAAGTTGCGAATTTTCTTCATATTAACCTTACCGTGCTGCACCATCTCCTGAATTGTCCGAGCTAATACTTCGCCTGCAGAGCGAAATTCCTGCCTTTTCTCTGCTGTCAGAGACATATAGGCTTGATCTAAACCATCAGCTAAGATGGACTCAATCTCCACCAGCTGAGGATCTTTATCTTTAGGTAATATCGCTGCTTGAACATTCGAGGTAGCAGAAACCGGCGACATTATATCTTGTGTCGGTGCTTTTTGTTCTGTCGTGTTAATCTTCGGTTGTTCTAATTGTTGCTCCGGAGTCTTTGGTAATTCTGGACGCAATAAAGGTTGGAAGACTTGTTCTGACATGATTATATTATACCATATAATATACGATTACGTTGTTTTGTGATATAATTTTACTATCATGATTACTAATCTGAAAGAAATTCATTTTCAATCACTTACTTGGATACACGCCAAGAAGCCGACTGATAGTGATTTGAGATATCTGCAAGAAAAATATCAGTTCCATCCCTTAGATATTGTCGACGCCAAAAAGGTTTCGTTACATCCAAAACTGGACGAATATCCTGAGTATCTATTTATGATACTCTTGTTTGCCTACTATGATCGACAGGATCGGGGTGTTAAGGCTGCTGAAGTTGATTTTTTCATCGGTGATAAATATTTAATCACTATTGGTGATGGCCATTTAGAGGTTTTGGACGCTTTTTTTGCTGATTGTTACCGTGATAAACACCTGCAGAAACTCTATATGTCTGGCGCTACCGTCAGCCTATTGCACGAAATCATCCATCGTTTGCAAAATGCCACCTTCCCGATGTTGGACCATATCACCCTGGATATTGAAAATATTGAAAATCAAATCTTTGCTGGTAATGAACGCCGGATGGTACGGGAAATTTTGATTATCAAACGCAACATTGTTTCTTTTCGCCGTATCATGAATTCACACAAGAATCTCATCAAAAAGTTGATGACCATCAATAATAATTTCTTTGAACCCGGCGAAATGAAGATTGCTCTTAATAACGCTTTAGAGCGCAGTAGAGATATCTGGGATATTCTGCAAACACAAATGGAAACTATCACAGCTTTCGATGAAACTAATGAATCGATGATTTCTTTCAAGTTGAATGATATTATCAAGGTGCTAACTACTATTTCTGTCGTTTTGATACCAGCTAATTTGGTCGTCGGCATTTTCGGTATGAATACCACCCACGACCCTATAAATGGTCAGCCTTATGATTTCTGGATTATATTGACTATAGTTGTCTGCGTCATTGGCGGTCTTTTGCTCTGGTTTAAACGCAAGGGGTGGCTATAAACAGCAAATCCGAAACCCGAAATCCTAAACAAATTACAAATTCAAAGCTCCAAACTCAAAACAGACAACTCAACACCTACGTCTGAAGTTTAACGTTTAGAATTTGGAGTTTTAGGTTTCCTTCGAATTTAGAGTTTAGGGTTTCGGGTTTAATAATCAAAACCCTTGTTTTTTTATAGTTTTTTCACTATACTACTTGATTATGTCCAAAAACTTCTGGCAAGAATTTAAAGGTCCAATCATAGCCCTCGCCCCGATGGTCGGCATCACAGACTCGGCCTATCGCCAGCTCGCCAAATCTTGGGGAGCTGATGTGGTGTACTCAGAAATGATAGCCGCTGAAGCTCTGGTGCGTGACATACCCAAAGCAGTGAAAATGATGGCACGAACCGAAGGCGAATTCCCGCTGGTAGTACAAATCATGGGTAATAACCCAGAAACTATTGCTCAAGCAGCTAAACTAGCAGAAGAAGCTGGTGCTGACGGCGTAGATATCAACTTCGGCTGTCCAGCGCATAAAATTGCCCGTAACTACTGCGGTGTTATGCTAATGCGTGATATTCCTCTAAGTAAAAAAATAATTAAAGCTGCGATAGACGCTGTCGATATTCCGGTGTCGATTAAAATGCGTCTATCAATCAATGCGGAAGATAATCAACATCCTCTAAAAAAACGACAAGTAACTATCTTAGATTTTCTCAAAGAAATGTCCGACCTCCCTATCGCTGCCCTGATGGTGCATGGTCGCAGCTTCGAAGATCCCTTTGACGGTGATATCAATCTCGAGATGATTCGTCAGGTGAAAGAAATTTTTAAAACCGGTCCTGTCCTAGCAAATGGTGGTCTAACAACTATTGAAAGTAGCAAAGATATTTTAGCGGCCACTGGTGTTGACGGTCTTGGTCTAGCCAGAAGTACGCTCGGCAAACCATGGATATTTAAACAGATTAAAGACTACTTACAGACTGGATCCTACACAGAGATTACCTGGCCCGAGATTAAACAAACTATGCTAGCTCATACTGAAAACTTTGTGCAGCTCTATGACAAGGGTTACTTTGATCCGATGCGACGTCATCTAGCGCACTATGTCAAAGGTCGAGCTAACGCCTCTGAACTGAGGCAAGCTCTAGTGCAGGTCTCAACACCCAAAGAAGTAAAAATGATTTTAAGTCAAAATTAAGAGACCCGCCGCATGACGCAACGGGTCTCTGCCTAAACCTGACGGCTTAGGGAAAATTGTCTAGTTGTTGGGGTCGATGTTGACCACCGACCTGATCGGGCTGGCTGTCTCAGCGAAGACCGTACTTTTGGTCGAGCCGTAGACTTGCGCCTTCAGCAGAGCAGTCATGGCCTCTGCCAGCGCGGCATCCCAGCTATCCCGCTCGAACTTCTGACGGTCCGAGAGAGCCTCATACTGCAACGCAGCATGTGGTCGCGGTCCGCGAGCCGCTTCAACCGCCCTGAGTGCTTTGCCACCAATTTTGGCAGCCTCGCCGGCAGCTTCAGCTTCAAGCTTGCCCACATCGATGGTGGCCTGCTGAAATTCCGAACGTGCCTTGATGACGTCCGGATCTTCCTCGACCTGCTCCAGCGGTAGCGCCATATAGATACCGTACCGCTGGACGTAGGTTGCCTGAAGTGTGCCAGGATGATCTCGGCCAACGAGCTGGATGATCTCTGCCCTGCTCTTGGCGGCCACTGCGCGGCGAAGAGCTTGATTATGAGGGAAGTGAATATCCTGCGTATTGATGTCGAACTCTGGATGTGCAGTTTGGAAGTTAATCCAAGCCTGTCGAGCGTCGGGATTTGGCCCATCAGCGGCTGCTCGCATCTCAGTGCACATCGTATCGATGTTGCTGAACAGCAGCAAATCACCCTTACCAGCCAAACCCTTGACCTGTTCGTACTCCATGGTCGGGATCAGACGAGCCGAGATGACGTCGATGGGGTTTTTGAAACCACCGACCCTTTCTCTCAGAAACGGTTCGCCCAGATTCGCGTAAGTAATAGGGTCCACAACGAACCAGGTCGGATCGACGTGTATGCGCAGAGGTGAACCAGATGCACCGCCAGCCACGTTGACCATCTGACCGGCAACAAAAGCGGCCCGCGATGGCACCCAAGATGACGAGAGGTCTTCCTTCAGATTTGGTTCACGAGCATTGCGATCACCGCGTGCCTTGGCGGCCAAGTACTCATCCCGTAGGATAGTGGATGACCGCTGATCACCGCCAGCTATAGGCTGGATCGTCTCTCCCATAAACCACAGAAGCAGATACCAGCCCTCGTCATGAAACCTCCAGCGTTTGCCGAACAGTCTCAAAACAACCATGTCCGGTGACTCGACCTGCCGAAATGACAGAGCGATGAAAATGAGACATAAAAGTGGAACAACGATCCGCCCCCAGGTGGTATAGAGATCCCGCGGGTTCAGAGCTGCGAACAGCCCGAACGCGAGAACCCAACCGTAGAAAATGTTAACCATGAGATTTCTCTCACGAATCAACTCCGGAGCCGCCCCGGCCTCATGATGAATTCTCATGAGATAGAACAAGATGACCAATCCAGGAACCAGGGTGATCAAGTGAAAAAGAATCAGGTTCATTTGCAACCTCCGTTGTTGACGTAGCGAAAAAAGTCACTATCCACCAGTTTGGCAGATAGATTTTTTCTTTTAACTAGACAAATTGACAAGGTACCTTACCCTTCTAGTACCTGTGATATGAAATGGGTATTATCATAATATACACCATATTCTATATTTTGTCAAGTCCCTTAGATAGCGCTATTTAGCGGACTCAATATTAAATAACAAAAAAAGGCTATTATTAGCCAAAATTTACTAACTATGGACAGGTCTAGACCTGTCCCTACCAACTCTTCTTCTTATTATCAGCCTTAAACTGCTGATCCAGCTCCTCTAACAGCTCTTTTTGGCGCTTGGTTAGCTTCTCTGGCACAATTACGTTAACAGTGATTAATTCATCGCCCTTACCGCGTCCTGAGAGCTTAGGAAAGCCCTTAGAGTGTAGGATAAACACTTTACCGCTTGGAGTGCCAGCCGGAATCTTCAAACGTACACTGCCCTCCATAGTAGGCACAGCCACGTCACCTCCCAAGGTCAAAGTAGTAAAGGGAACTGCAACACTAGTCAAAAGATTGTCTGTTTGACGAGTGAAACGCTTATCGGCTTTCAATCGAATAATCAGATATAAATCACCGGATTCTAATCCCCGACTACCTGCTTCGCCTTTGCCAGCAAATTTCAAAGTCTGACCATTATCAATACCAGCTGGAATCTTGATACTAATTTTTTCATTATCTTTACGAACACCCTGTCCGCTACAACGGTGACATGGTTTACTAATCATCTCTCCAGTACCATGACAAGTTCCACAGGGACTAGACATTTGAATACCACCAAAAACTGTGTTCTGTACGCGCTTGACCTGACCACTACCTTTGCAAGTGGTACAAGTTTCAATCTTACTACCAGGCTCAGCACCACTACCCTGACAAGTATCACAGTGAACTTGTTTGTACAGTTCAATATTACGTTCAACTCCCTGATAAGCTTCGGAGAAATCAATCTCTAAAGCTACTTGGATATCTTGAGCTCTTTGCGCCCGCTGACCACCACCTCCGCCAAAGCCAAAAGCGCCACCAAAAAGATCTCCCAAATCACCGAAATCAAACTGTTGACCGCCTGCTCCACCGAAGCCGCTAGAAAAACCGCCCCATTGCTGACCAGCGCCACCGCCAGGTTGGTCAAAGTTAGCACCAAACTGATCGTATTGTTGACGCTTTTTTTCGTCGCCCAAAACCTGATAAGCAGTGTTGAGCTCTTTGAATTTTTCGGCGTCGCCGCCTTGCTTATCAGGATGAAATTGATGAGCCTTCTTACGAAAAGCTTTCTTGATCTCCTCCTGACTCGCTCCCCGGTCGACGCCTAATGTTTGATAATAATCTGCAGCCATGCGCAATAATCTGATCTAAAGCTTATTTTTTCTCTTCTTCTACTACTTCACCTTCTGTGGCTTCTGTCTCTGGAGCCTTTTTTTCGTCAGTTGGACCTGCTTCGGCGGTTGACTGCTGTTGGTACATAGCAGCGCCAATCTTCTGCGCCACAGCACCGAGAGCCTCTAGAGCTGGCTTGATAGTTTCAATATCTTCGTTATCTTTCACTTGTTTCACTGCTGCTAATTTTTCTTCTAACTGAGCTCGATCTTCGGCAGACATCTTATCGGCGCTTTCTTTTAATAATTTCTCAGCCGAAGAAATCGCCGAATCGGCTCCGATGCGAATATCAGCTGCTTCACGTTTCTTCTTATCTTCCTCAGCATGCAACTCAGCATCTTTTTGCATCTTGGCAATTTCTTCCTTAGACAGCGCTGAAGATGAGGTTACAGTGATAGACTGCTCTTTATTAGTAGCTTTATCTTTAGCTTTAACATTCAAAATACCATTAGCGTCGATATCAAAGCTAACTTCAACCTGCGGTACGCCACGTGGTGCTGGAGGAATACCGGACAAGTGGAAACGACCTAAGGTTTTGTTATCCACAGCCATTTCTCGTTCACCTTGGAGCACATGGATCTCAACTGCGTCCTGATTATCAGCGGCTGTGGAAAAGACTTGAGACTTAGAAGTTGGAATTGTTGTGTTACGGTTAATGATTGGCGTGCGAACACCACCGAGAGTTTCGATACCAAGTGTTAATGGAGTAACATCTAAAAGCAAAACGTCTTTGACATCACCTTGGAGCACTCCAGCTTGCACGGCAGCGCCCAGAGCAACCACTTCATCTGGATTAACACTGATATTTGGTTTTTTACCGAAAAATTTCTCTACTTCCTGCAAGACAAGTGGCATGCGGGTCATACCGCCGACCATGATAACTTCGTCGAGATCTTTCACCGTCAGACCAGCATCTGCCAAAGCTTTCTTACATGGTTCCAAAGTTTTCTCGACTAAGTCGCGCACAGTCTCTTCTAATTTAGCGCGAGTCAGTTTAATAACTAAATGTTGCGGACCAGCATCAGTAGTTGTAATAAATGGTTGGTTGATTTCTGTATCTGTAGCAGAAGACAACTCAATCTTAGCTTTCTCTGCTGCTTCTTTCAAACGTTGCAGTGCTAGTTTGTCATTAGACAGATCAACGCCCTGTTCTTTCTTGAATTCATCAAGAATCCAAGAAATAATCCGTTGGTCAAAGTCATCACCACCTAGATGGGTATCGCCGTTAGTAGCTTTGACTTCTACAGTATCGTGAGCAACTTCCAAGATGGAAACGTCGAAAGTACCACCGCCGAGATCATAGACGGCAATCTTTTGATCTTTTTTCTTATCAAAGCCGTAAGCTAGAGCAGCCGCAGTAGGTTCATTAATAATGCGTTTGACGTCTAAGCCAGCAATTTTACCAGCATCCTTGGTAGCCTGTCGTTGTGAATCGTCAAAATAAGCCGGAACAGTAATAACTGCTTCGGTAATCTTTTCACCCAGACGAGCTTCAGCGTCGGCTTTTAATTTGCCCAGAATCATAGCGGAGACTTCTTGTGGTGAATATTCTTTATCGCCCATGACTATCTTCACGCCATCACCTGAGCGAACAATCTTATACGGCATAATCTTCTGATCACGATCTACTTCAGGATCATCAGAATGACGTCCAATCAAACGCTTAACCGAAAAAATAGTGCTACTAGCGTTAGTTACTGCTTGACGCTTCGCAGTCACACCGACCAGACGTTCGCCTGATTTCGCAATTGCCACCATTGATGGTGTTGTGCGGTTACCTTCTTTATTTTCGAGAATTTTTGGGCTACCACCCTCTATGATCGCCATAGCGGAGTTGGTTGTACCCAAGTCAATACCTAATATTTTTGCCATAGTTATTTTTTTACCGAGTTGCAGTTACGTCGGAAATCTCCGGCTGAACTACAGACTGGCGTACATTAGTTAATAATTTTTTTGAATTAATTTCTTGGTAGAGCGCGAGAAATAAATCTTCACTGAGCTTATTATCTTCCAGCGCTGTCATAGCTTCAGGTATCTGGAGATCTGTCAGAATAGCGTTACCGACGAGACCTTGGGGCATAGCAACAACATTGGCCAGCAGATTCACTCCACAGTTATCACAATGCAGATGAGCTAAAACTGTCGATTCAGCATTCATCAGGATATTAATTTTGTCCTGATCAAAAGCTGTCTCGCAGGCTGGACACTTTTGGATTAATTTCAGATGTAAATGATGTGGTTGATGCATGGTTTAAGAATTTTCTGCTGGTTTATTTAAATCGTTGACTATGACTTTGGTTGGTCGTAAGACTTGTTGATCTAGATAATACCCCGGGGTAACAACTCTGACAATGATATTATCAGGCTTGTCTGCCTCTGAGACACTGTCAATGGCTTCCTGTAAATCATGATTCCAAATCTCACCTACCTTGGCTGGAATCTCAGTGACGCCCCAGCTTTTCAGTAAATCGTCTGCCTGAGTCCTGATATGCCCCAGTCCAACAACCCAACTGGCTGACTTTTGATCTTCTGGTACATGGTCCAAAGCTAATTGGAAATGATCGAAGAAGGGCAAAAAATCACTGACCAAACTGGCCTTGAGAAACCAACGGTTTTCTCCCTGACGTTTAGTAGTCTCCTGTTTCAAATTCTCATAATCAGCCAGGGCCCGTTTCCAACCATTAAGGTTCGCTGCTGCTTCCTCTGCCAGCTGACTCAGCTGATCGTTGTCAGGTAAATCTTTAATTTCGTCTGTCTTTGGTTTAGTCATAATTTAATCTAAGTATTTAACTGCTTGTTGTAGTAAGCGTATATGTCCAGCGTAATTTGTCCGTACCGGTGTCAGCAGACCCATAATTGTTTCGCCTGAGGGCCGGCCATTGGAAATGAAAATAGCACTACAATGAGGTCCAAAAGGATTGTGCCTGCCGAGGAAAATAGTCGGCTCTTGAGAGTTCAGCTTACCGAAGAAAGCTGGTAAAACATCATCTAAGCGATCCATGGCCTGACTCAAGGATTGAACAAGATGGGCATCAATGAACTCAGGTTGAGCAAATAGTCGACTAAATCCTGTGTAAAAATAATCACTCAAATCTGAAGCCATGACAGCTGCTGACTCAGAAACCTCCGCTACCAGCTTTGCGACGCCACGCAGCCCCCAACGTTCTTTATAGCTACGTAGAAGTTGGTCTGTCTTATCGTTCGCTACTTCCGCTTCCATTAAGCTATCAAGATAATACTTCAACCCCTTAATCGTGGGCAGACGACCTGCTGAGGTGTGCGGTTGATAGATAAAGCCTCTTGCCTCTAAATCTAATAGTTCGTTGCGAATAGTAGCAGGACTGACAGCAAGATCGCTTTCTGCTGCTAAGGCAGTAGAACCGACGGGCTGAGCAGTATCAATGTACAACTCAATCACCAACTGCAATAAAACCTTTTGTCGCTGATCCATAAAGTAGTATTAGCACTCATTAGCTAAGAGTGCTAAGTCAGTATAATAAATACCTAATAGGCTGTCAAGCAACTAAAAAAGCTGCATTTTACTTGAAAATACAGCTTTTTTAAAGTTTCTTTTGACCTTATCGAGCAACACGAATAACGTTACTGACAGCATTCACATAAGGCAAGCATGATCCGACAGTCACACGGTTACCACCAGAAGAGCGATAGATGTAATAACCTGTCCAAGAGGCATGATATGGTCCAAGAATAGGATCC
>CAZASM010000025.1:0-13738 GCA_964487895.1 uncultured Gammaproteobacteria bacterium | reverse complement strand
TATTAGCATACTACCCGGCGCTCTGCCACGAACAACAGTAGAAGAAGCGATTAAAACCGCCCTCGCTTCTATTGGTATTAATTCGTCTTATGATTCAACGGCAACTAAAAAAATTACGGTTAATAACAAAAAACTCCGCGCCAATGTCTCAGGTCGTATTGTCCTGAAAGTTGAAGACCGTGGACGTGCCTACTATGTCAATCCCAAAACTAATATCGGACATTTCTTAGGTCAAGCCGACGATGCCTACCAAGTGATGCGCCGCGAAGGGATCGGAATTACCACTGCTGATTTAAATAAGATTCCTCTCGGTTCTAATATCACCTCAGGTCAAGACACTGACCAAGACGGCTTACCAGACGCTTTCGAAGATGCTATTGGTACTAATAAAGATTCACGTGACTCAGATAATGATGGCTATATGGACGGCGAAGAACTATTAAATGGCTATAATCCAGCAGGTCCAGGACGTCAGAAAGTTGATACCTCTTTTAGTAACAAAAATAAAGGTGTCATTTTCTTGCAGGTCGAGCACAAAGGTGAAGCTTGGTATATCAACCCTGCCGATGGCAAACGTTATTTCCTCGGACGCGCTGAAGACGCTTACCAAGCCATGAGAAATTTAGGCTTAGGAATTAACAACGCTGATTTCAATCGCTTAAGTTCGACTAAATAGTATTCTGACATGACCTGCCCACACGAACCAAGCGAACTTCAGGTAGTAAAAATAAACTCACACTACGACCAGCCTATCATTGTTGAACAATGTGTCAGTTGTGGTGGTATTTGGTTTGACGCCGATGAACTCTGGAGTGTGAAGTCCAACGAAGCAAAAAAAATAGATCTGCTAAATACCACAACCTTGCGTGCGCCATCAGTCATCAAAAACAAGACTATGCACTGTCCGAAAGATCAGACCAAACTCCGACAATTCCATGATGCTAATCTACCCACTGAGATCATCATCGAACAATGCCCTAAGTGTCATGGTCTCTGGCTGCAACGAGGTGAATTCCATAAATATCAACAACACCGAGACAAGCTCAACGAAAAGATAGAATTAAATAAAAAGGAAAAAAAATTCACTCAGCAAATTGACAGAACGCTAGCGCTCTATAGTCAGCAACCAACACTCGATGCTATCAATCGGACAACTGCTGTTTTATCAACTACGCTACTAGAGCTCAATGCTGAGTCTATCTTCCCACCTCTCCACTCAGTCCACCGACCATTTGTCGAGCTACGTAGTTATCATCCTGTTTTCGAAGTACTCTTTCAGATTTTCAACCTTTTGAAACAGTAATTTAAATAATAGTTTGAAGCAATTAACACCTTAGTTGCCAATTTTGTTATTTCTAGTAGACTAGCGACAGGACTTCAGAATAACTCTGAAGTCAGCTCTGTCCCTAACCTCAGGAGGGCCGTATGTTCACGTGGTTACGTGGTCGCGTGCTGCGGCTCTGGACTGCAGATACCGCGGCTTTGCTGCTGTACAACCTTCCCACCGGGCTCTTTAATTTGTTCTGGGAAACACTGCTCGTCGGTAATACCAAGGAACAATGGTTACTGATTCATCTAGCTATCTTCACTCCAGCTAAGTATGGTTTTGCTTTCGTCGAAGCGCGTTTCAAGAAATACTTGCGACAGCGCTTCCAAGCTGTGAAGGGCGGGACCAGACGCAAGGTCATCGATGCTGTCTCACTGGCCTGCTACCAGATTCCACTCTATCTCCTCGCCTCTTGGCTTGGTGGTAGAACTGGCCATCAACTCCTGATCTTGCTGAGCTTATCATTAGCTGAGCATCTGGCTTTTGGTCAGTACCACGGCTGGATCATGGATTGGTGTGAAGCCAAGTTCGCTAACGGACAAAGTGCTTCTACTGCTCAAACCACCGAAGCCGCGATTGACTAATCATCGCGGCTTTTTCTTTAGTTTAAATAGAGCTATACTAAAGTTATGCTAATTAGCATATTTATGAAAAAAATAGTCTCATTAGTGTTTTGGGGCTTTGCCCTCTGGCTCATCGGCTATATCCTAGGGATTGTGCTTTTTAGCTTTGTACCGACCAACCTACTTGGTTGGGTCATTATGCCTTTTGGGATCATCATCACACTTTGGGTAATACGAAAAAGATTACCACGTGCCGATCTGAAGTTTTTTATTCTGGTGGGATTAATCTGGACTATTATTGCCCTTGTCTGTGACTACTTCCTTTTAGTCCAGCTGTTCCATCCAGCTGATGGTTACTATAAACTTGATGTCTATCTCTACTACTTACTAACCTTGCTTCTGCCGATCATCTGTGGTAAAAAATTAATCTTACAAAATAAATTAACTATATGAAAGGATTCAATGCCAATATCGAGCAAGCTACCTTAGCCAATACTAACTTCCGTCAAGTTCTGTATACTGGCAAACACAGTCAGCTTGTCTTGATGTCACTAGCACCGTCAGAAGAAATTGGTTTGGAAACTCACACAGATAATGATCAATTCTTTCGTTTCGAACAAGGTCAGGGTAAATGTCTTATTGATGGTAACGAATACTTAGTGGCAAATGGCTCCGCTATCGTCGTCCCAGCCGGTGCTCAGCATAATATTATCAATACTTCTGCAACGGAGAGTTTAAAACTCTATACTATTTATTCCCCAGCACACCACAAAGATCAGATTGTACGAGCGACCAAAGCTGAGGCTGTGGCTCAAGAAGCTGAGTTTGATGGCGTCACAACAGAATAATTTTTTCTAATCATTAATAATACGTATGGAAGTAAACTACTACGCTATCGGCGTCTGCGCCATTCTCTCGATGGTTATCGGCTTCATCTGGTACGGACCACTATTTGGTAAAAAATGGGCAGAAATAATTGGCACCTCCTCGCAAGATGCGGAAGCTAGGAAAAAAATGCAACAAGCTGCTGGACCACTCTATGGTATTCAATTCCTTCTCAGTATTTTCCAAGTTTGGGTCTTAGCTTATTATATTGTCGGCTGGAAAGATGCCTCCGGTCTAACTAATGCTCTCTGGATCTGGGCTGCCTTCGTCTTACCGACTGTAGCTGGAGCCAGTATGTGGAATAATGGTAGTAATAAAATTAAATGGTCACGTTTTCTGATTCAAACTGGTTATCAGTTGGTACTATTTGCGGTCTACGGAATTATACTGGGAACGTGGCGCTAAAGGTATCGTCAATAAATCATAACTGCGCTATACTAGTGTAAGAAATTTACTAATTTTTTTCCCTTTATGAACGCTTTCACTATCGGCAATAAAAGAGGCTTAGTCTCTTTTATTTTTTTGCTCATTAGCATCCTGGGTATCGCTGGCTATTTAGTCATCAGTCGCCAGATATTTCCTGAGCTCAATATTAATCTGAACATTAGTCGAGGTGAAGCTCAACAACGCTCAGAACAGTGGTTACAACAAGCTGGCGTGGATACCAGCAAATACATCAAATCGGTCCAGTTTAGCAACAATGATTCTACAATCACCTTCTTGGACAAACATCTGAGTAGCGTTGAAGCTGGCAAGCTACTGAACGATCAAATCCCTGCCTGGACCTACACCACCCGCTTCTTCATACCATCACAAGAAGAAGAGTACGATGTCAGCTATGACAACCTGGGACGCTTGTCGCGCTGGTATCATACCATTCCAGAAACACAAGCAGGCACAACTGTCAGCGTAGCAACGGCACAAACCATAGCTGAAGAATTTATTCGTACCCGTACTCAGGTGACGCTGGCTGATTACAAATTAATCGAGACTGATGAGCACCAACTACCTAATCGTAAAGACCAAAACTTCACTTACGAACGCCAAGGCTTCTCCTTAGCTGACGCTACCCAACGTTTATACGTGACTGTGTCAGCTGATCAGGTTAGTTCTTTCAACAGCTCACTTAAACTGCCAGAAGAGTACCGACGCCATGAGGCAGAGTTACGTTCGCGACGCAACACCGTTTCTATGGTAGGCAGTATTGCGCTTTCTCTGCTGTTAACTTTGCCCTTTTTTATAATTTTAGTTCTGCAATTCAAAAAAAGACAACTACTCTATCGAGTTGCTCTACCTTGGGGCATTCTGGTAGCAACCATCGTCGCCTTAGGAATGGTAAATGATCTACCGTCAATTAACTACTACTACAGTACGCTCACTAGTTGGTCCCAACACATAGCAGAAAATATTTATGGCTCGGTCTTTGGAGTGATTGCTGCAGGCTGTGGAACGTTCTTTACCTTGCTTGTCTGTGAAGCTATCTACCGAGAGGTTTTCCCCAATAAGCCCGCGTTGAAAACACTCTTTACTAAAGCCATCTGGCAACATAGCTCGTACCGCACAGCTCTGATCATCGGAACCTTAGGCGGTATTGCAGTGCTACTGTATCAGGCAGCTTTCTACTATTTTGGTAAAAACTTTGGCGTCTGGTCACCAACTGATAGCGCCATTGACCAGGTTTTTAATGGTTATGTCTCTTGGGTAACTATTTTGTTGGTCGGTGTCCTACCAGCATTGAGCGAAGAGCTGTTGTTTCGAGTCTTTGGTATCTCGTTTTTTAAAAAACTATTCAAGAAAACTTGGCCCGGAGTGATCATTACCACTGTTATTTGGGCTTCGCTGCACGCTGCCTATCCTCAAGAGCCTTTTTTCATTCGTATTGTAGAACTCATTCCTGTTGGTTTATTTTTTTCCTACTTATTTTTGCGCTTTGGTCTACTGGCTTCAATGACTGCTCACTTCACACTGAATTCTGTTCTAACTTTGCAACTGCTCTTAAAAGATCAATATGTCGCTAATCAAATTACAGCCAGTCTGTTAGTTGCTCTACCTCTCATACTCTATGCCGTTTCCTTAATGCGTCGAGAGCCTGCTCAGCCTGAGCTACCGCTACTCACCAACAGCGCTGTCACGGCTGGTATAGCCAGTAAAATTACCAGGACTAAAACCGAGGCATCAAAAAAGTATTCTTTCACCTCAGTGACACCAGATTTTTTTTGGTTACCACTGGTATTGATTGCTCTTGGTATTGGAGCGTTTATATTTGAACAAAGTCACAAATCACCTTACGACATTACCCTGGAAGATCCAATTAGTCGTCAGCAAGCGTTGCAAACTGCCAATCAAATAATGATTCAGAAAGGTATTGATATCAAAGCCTATCGTCAAGTAATTTTCTATGATACTGTCTTTTCTGAGACAGACAAAGACTACATCCTATCACAATCAAATGGCTATCAAAATCTGTTAAAGATTTTCCCCCAGGAGATCCCTGCCGCTCAGTGGAATATCTGGTATTTCCAACCACTACAGAAAGAAGAGTACTCCATCACACTAAACTCTAATGGGTCGTTCTACAACTATGACCATGTGTTACCAGAAGACCGCTCTGGTCCTTCCTTGACTAAAGAACAAGCGACAAAAAAAATTGAGGACTACCTGACAACCGAACAGCACATCAAATTAAGTGATTACCAACTGGTAGATGTTGTAGAAAATAAACGTCCGTCTCGCATGGACTACAACTTCAGCTATAAAGACACCACTTATGATATTGGTGAAGGGTATCTAGAGACTTCTACCTATCTCATTGGAGACGAACCAACCTACTACGTTAAAACATTGCACATTCCTGAGCAGTGGTTTCGAGACCAACTGCAATCAGGGCTCAAAGAATTTATTCTCGCTACTATCACTGGTCTCTTCAGCCTCTTTCTCCTAATCTATGGTTTAATTCAGATACTTCAGCTCAGCCGACGAAAGCTGATGCCCTGGAAAAAGTCCCTTCTCTGGGCCTTGATTCCTGCAGTCACGGTAATAATCTCCGAGCTTAACAATCTGACAACTTATTATTGGGGTTATTCTACTACCGAGACCCTGACCGCCTATCATATTACCACTATCGCCAGTATCCTGTTCAAAATTGTGGGCGCCTTCTTAGGTTCTTGGCTGTTTATCACCTTACTGGCCGGTCTCTGGAAAACAGTCCTAGGAAACATACAATTACCGACTGACAAGCCACAACGTATCGCCTTAATCAAAGACTCTATAGTCAATGGCTACGGCATTGCTTTTGGACTTGGTTTCTTATCCACTGTTCATACCTATCTATCTGAATGGATTTTGGTCAAGTATAATTTGTTTGATTACCTCTTCGACCTACCAACCGTTTCACTAGACATCAACTCTGCTGTCCCCCAACTGGTATATTTCACAGACATACTGTCAGTACTGGTTGTTATGCCATTAGTACTTATTCCTCTATTGCTATTACGCAAATTCCTTCGAAGTTGGTGGCTGACAGGTTTAGTTATCACCATAATCTACGCTATTTCTATCTACAATTCGCTTGGTACTGACCCAACCGATATCACTATTAAAATTACCAATGCTGTGTTAGTTTTACTTTTATCCGTCTTGATTCTATGGCTTTCCTGGCGTAATCTTTTTTATTTGCCAGTCATCATATATATCTTCACTATCGCAGATTTTATTGAGATTGAAGGTTGGCAGTGGCTCACTACCTGGCAAGGTTATGGTATTATGGCATTAGTGGCCTTACCGCTAGTACTCTATGGTCTGATGAAATCTACCTCCTATTTTGATCGCTGGTTGATGAAATCTAGCATACCAATAACTAACCCCATCACCGTGATACCAAAAAAATAGATCCTCCAGTAATCCTTAGGTCTAAGTTACTACTATTAACTAAAGCTTAAAAAGCATCTCTATGTCCAAAAAATATTCCTGGTTACTCACTCTCTCGCTCTTTGGAGGTACTGTCTTCGCTTGGTACACTATCTGGAATGACTTTCAACGCTTCTACGGCAATGAAGGCACTATCTTCAAAATTAACGATTGTATCTCACCTAATCCCGTCACTACACCGTGTTTCTACGGCGGTATCGCTTTTATCATTGCGCTTATCTGGTCCATCATCCTAGTCAAGAAATCTACCGAACAGTTTCATCTCGGATTAAAAAAACTACTTTGGTTATTAGTAGCGTCAACCATCTTTGCTTGGGGGAATTTCAGCTATGAAGTGATTAAATTTATTAACCGTGGAGCGAAACCAGCTATCGGTTGTTCTGGTCAACTGGTGACCAATCCCATCTATACACCATGTTTCGTCGGTGCAGCTATCTTTCTCTTAAGCTTATTGATCGCTCTAGTCTTGTACAAAAAATCAGCGATAAAAAAATAGTTCTCACATTAAGAAACAGGAGTAATCATCCTGTTTTTTATTTAAATATTTATTTCTTGGCTATTAGGCTGATAATATTGTATAATATAATAGTAATTTTCTCTCTTTTATGTCGATTGAAAATCCATTTAATTCACAACCACCAGCACCTAGCGCAGAAACTCCCGAATTACCTCATAATGGTTTTCGCGTTGGCCAAAAAGTTGATCTAGAACCAGGCATATTGGATGAAAGTATCGACACAGGAGGTGGTTGGGAGATTAAAGATTTTATTACTCGAACAGCTGGAGATAAAGTTATCGAGTCGGCCAAAGTAGTCAGCTTGAACGGTCTACACGAAGATACCTTCTCAGTCAGCCTACTCCGTCCAGCAACTGCAGCTTATGAGCTCAATATTTCCGCGCGTCTCAATCCTGAGCAGCCAGCCAGCCAGCCCGTACTAGCTGAACCAGCTGAACTCGCACCACAGAGGCCGCCTCAAGAGTTTGAAATTTCCCAGCGTTTAGACCCAGAATCTCCTAATCGAGGTTTAGCCGACCTGGCCGATCCTGAAGTGCTAAAAGCAAAACCAACCGCCCCTGAAATATCGGAAAAAATAGAGTTTCAAACTGGTGACACTGTCAAAGCTTTGAATAGAAAAACGGGCCAACTAGAAGATTGGGTTGTCGGTGTGGTTGTTGCTAATAATATATTTGCCGAGGGAGGTACAGTGACATTAATTCACCAAAACTCCCATGAAACGAGAAGTGTCACTGTTGCCGAACTAACTGCTTGGAATAATAGTAACTTTGTTGCACCAGAACCAGAGGCACCTCAACCTCTGACTACAGAAATTGCGGCAGAAACTTCTTCCGTAGAATCGACACCCGAGCCAGCACTAACAACCGAACCTCCGATAGTTAATCAGGTACCTCAGTCTAGAGAAAGAAAAAAAGCTACACCAGAAGTCTCAGCTGAAATACAAGCCAGTGCCAATCAATTCTTAGACGCCTATGAAGCTGGCGATAGACCGCAATTCATGCCTTGGCGTCTCAAAGATGTGGCAAAAGCTTACGGCTTCTCTGCTAGAGAGCTCAAAACCGCAACACCAGTACAATTATTAGAACACCTACAGGCGCTAGTCCGCCCCGGCAAAAAAGTAGAGCTAACTCCGGAAGCTGCTGCCGCACCAGAGGTTGAACCAATAATAGAACAGCCGATAGATAATGTCGCTACTCCAGAAGCCGAACCTCCATTCCACGATGGCCAACAGATTAACTATCAACTAGAAAACGGTGGTCAAGAAACAGATTGGACCATCCTGAACCCTAGAAATGTTTGGACCGGTTTTATAGCTATCCAAAAAAGTAATGGTAGGGTGCAATATGTCGCGCTTGATGATTTGAAAAAATGGAACCCGCCAGTAGCTGAGGCCCCTACCATACCTGAAGCTGAGGCCACACCTGAGTCAAGAGAGACAGAGAGTGGAAATCATGAATTTAGCTTTGGTCAGGAAGTTAAAATCCTAAATAAAGACGGCTCTCTCGAACGAGGCTGGTTTGTTTTAAATATTACTATCGTGCCTAATCCCACAGGAGATCAGACAATGGTTACTCTCCGTTCTGCCGATGGCAAGGGTCTCAAGCTAATCGCTGAAGATAAGTTACGGGAATGGAATAGTATTTCCCCCGCAGAACCAGCAACTCCAGACAATACCGCCCCCGAAACTAAACAAACTGTTGAACGACAAGAAATCACCGCTCAAAAATATTCTCCCGAATGGGTCCAGCAAGTTCTTCAACAGTTTAATATCAAACCGAGCGAATTGGCTGGCTTCGATCAACTGACAGAAGGCCAGCAAGCTCTGGCGCTAGAGAATTTCCAGAACGTCATGATTGATCAAGTGCAAGCGCGCTCTATCGATGCCTATAACAAAAACACTAGCTATGGTTTGGTGGGTAAAATATGGCGCGGCATGTTCAAAGAAGTCTATCTGGCTAAAGAGAAAAGAGTAGCTCTAACCAAACTAGAGACAACTGACAGTGAGCTAAATAAAGCCATCCTCCAGCAATCCATTGAGGGTTTAAAAAAACAAAATCCAGAAATCGGTGTAGAAAATGGTACCTTAACCTTGCAATACTTAAACGCTGAGCGTCTCGGTATCACTGGCGAACCGACTCCGGAGCAAGCCAAAGCAATTGAACAGTTTAATAATGCTGCTAATGACTTCGCTGGTATTCCAGAGGAGTGGCGATTAACTGGCAACACTGCTGGTATGGTAGAAAAATTGCGATTAACTAACAATAAATCTCAACAAGAACAGTACCAACAAGCCCAGGAGAGATATAAAGAAGCCAGTGATCAACTTTTGATAGAGATTAGCAAAACTCAAGACGCTCCGGCAGTGGAACTGTCACTGAATAAAGCGAATTATGATATTCAACTGCAACGACAATTGACTAATCATCCCGAGGTAGAAAAGGAGTTCCAGAAAATTCGTTCACCTAAAGTCTGGGTTGAAGCACTAAAAACTCACTTCACGGAAAAGGGCATGTATACAGCCGCTGGTTTCGCTACTCGCTGGTCGGCCGCAAGTTTTCTAGGGGCTGCCTCTACTATTGGTATAGTCCTAGCTGCACCGGTCATCGGCGGTTGGCGCTCCTATGAGCGTAGCAAGAGAACTTTGAAAGAACGAGCTCAACTAGCACGCAAAGGCGTGACAGATACTAGTGGCCAAAGAGCAACCATGATGCAGGACGTGACGAAAAATGTCAGTGACTACCGAACACAGCTACTAGCAGAACAACAAGAAGGTGAACTGTTATTACAACAAGCGAAAACCCCTGAAGACCAAGCTTCTCTCATTGCCAAGATCGAATATGTCAAAGACCAACTAGCAACTCCTGACGAAGAGCTGGCCGGAGGCAAAGGTGGTCTGGTCACACGACTGGAAGATCTCAAACAACGTTTCGAGGCAGAAACAGATCCAGTGAAAAAATCCAACCTCAAACGTCGTCTGGTGCGTCGTATTGACTATACTCATTTCAAACTAACAGAGGGCTTGGTGAATTTCGGTACTGTCGATCAACGAGTTCTTAATCATTATCACCTGATGCAAACCATGAGCGAGGTCACAGCTAGTGCTCACGGGTTTGATCCAAAACTCGAAATTGATACATTCATGAAACAACAAACCCAACATGAAAAGATACAACGCCGTCTCAATAACTTTACAAAAAATCAACTCCATATTGAGGACAAGGCCCGTCAGAGTTATATGTTAGCGCAGACAGCCAAAGGTGCTACCTACGGCTTGATATCTTCCACTGCTGGTTATCTTATATCTCACTTCTCTGAGTTAGCTCGTGGCGACTTCCATCCTTTCAGTCAGCATCACGGTGACGCCCAGACTTTGGAACACGCCCAAACTTCCGGCACCAACCAAGACACATCTGATCTGTCTCAATTCGAAGCTGCCGCCACCCATCATACTACTCCGCTCCAGCAGGTTGAGACCGCACCAGCTCAACCAGCAGAACCACTAACTGAAATCGCTCAACGTGGCGATAGCGCTTGGAAACTAACTGAACGACATTTGTCCGAACATTTCAAAGATAAATTCGCCAATCTGAACGAAGCGCAAAAAACCTATCTAGTCGACGCTATCAAAGACAAAATGCAAGCTCATCCTGAGCAGTTTGGTTTCCATGCTGGTCAATCAATAGATCAACTGGAAGTGGGTCAAACAATTAATTTCGACGCTATTACCAAAGATCAGGAAGTCGCTGACCTGTTATTCAAACATGCTGAAGAACTACAGCCCGAACAAATGGCCAGTATTGTTCACAATAATGAAATTCTCCATCACTGGGTCGTCAATAACCCCGGCGAGACTCTAACTGCTGACAATGTCGACGCCATCATCGATGGTACACATCAGCTCGGTCTCACTCCGGAGATTCTCGAACAAGCTGCCACTGAAGGTGGTAAAAATATGCTCACCATTGATCAAGAGTTACCCTACACCACCGTCAATGAATTTATCAACCAAGTACTCTATGGTCATCCCCAAGGTCATGAGGCCCTGTTAGCACAAGTGAAAGAAGCTCTGCACGATGATAATTATCTCGACAGTATAGAACAAGCTCATCACTATGACTCTGGCGAGATGACTGCCGGCTGGTTGAAAACTGATCACGGCCAAGAGTGGCTCGATAGACACAATGGCGAAATCTGGCAACAAGATGGTCGTGCTTATACCGTGGTGCAAGAAACAGCTGCAAGCGCCAAAAAGGTAGCCGAGAAAGCAACCGAAACAGCCCAAGGCGTATTCGAAACAGTGGGAGCAGATACGAATAAATTAGACTTAGATTTAGTAACCTCGAACACAGCCACAGCGGGCCGAAAGATTACGATGTGGGCTATCTATCGAGCAAAAAAATAATACCACTCAAGTAGTCTTTGGGTGGTTTTTTGTTAGCTACATTTTAGCTTGCTATCCTCTGCTATCTTCGCTAGGATAGTAGTATTATTAATTTATGGAACAACCAATCACGCCTCAAACTATCACTCCACCTCCAGTAGCTACAACCACCATTGCTTCTGTTGGTAACGATTTGAAACAGAAACGCTGGCGTAATCTAATCTTTTTTTCTTTGGGCACGTTACTTTTTTGGCTGATCGAATATCTAGCTCAGGTCTATATTTATAGTCCGCTCGATAGCTCTGGCGCTTGGGTACGTAGTTTTGCTTTCACTGGTCTGACGTTAATCAGCTTAGCGCTTTTCTCCAGTACTATTTTCAAATGGTTTCCAAAAACTGCTAGACTCTGGCGTTGGCGTCGTTGGTTGGGAGTCTCTGGGTTTCTCTTCATCACACTACACGTTGCTACCATCGTCGGTGTAATTTTTAAATTCCAATTTAACCTGCTTTACTTCAGTTTCAATCCTTGGGTCAACCTGATTATCCCCGGCACACTGGCTTATATCATTCTCTTAGTCATGGCTATCACTTCCACTGATACGATGGTCAGCAAGTTGAAACCAAAACGTTGGAAATTTATTCATCGTTTAATCTATCTCGCCTACATAGCCGCTCTACTCCACTTCTTATTTATTCATCCGCAAGCGATCAAAAATATTCCCGGCTATTTCTTGATGCTGGTTGCTTTCATCACAGTCGTCAGTCAGCTCTACTGGTTCTTCGTCATTGCTGGTCGGAAGAAGTTTATGACCAGAGGTGCTCTGGTAGGGTTTGGGTTGATTGCCTTGGCAATTGTTAGTTTTTATTTGACTAATCGAGCGCAGCAATAGCTATGAAATTAATCTCTCTCAATGTTTGGGGTGGTACATGCTATGAAGAGCTGATCGCCTATATCAAGGAACAGTCTAAGAGCACAGATATTTTTTGTTTTCAAGAAGTGTTCAGTACGAATAGCAGTGAAATTGAAAGTAACGGTATCCGAGCAAATCTTTATCAGGAGCTACAATTAACACTACCTGATTTCCAAGGATATTATTCCCCAGCTTTAGATACTATGGATAATGAAGGGCCTGTACCTTTTGATCTTCACTACGGTCTCGCTACTTTTGTGGCTAAAACAATTTCAATTCAAGCACAAAAGGACATCTTCGTTTATAGAACACGAGATAGTCTTATTGCCCCAAATAATTCAGCTAGTCATCCACGAAATCTTCAAATCACCACTATCGAAGTCAATCAAAAATTATTAAATATTCTAACTGTGCATGGTCTCTGGACACCAGATAAGCTTGATAACACTGACCGTCTAGAGCAATCAAAAAAAATATTAGATCAAATTGAATCTCTTCACGGCGCTACGATACTTTGTGGAGATTTCAACTTGCGACCAGGCACCGAGAGTATCAAAATGTTAGAAAAGAATTTAAAAAATCTGATTACAACCAATAATATTAAATCTACTCGTTCTGCTCGGTATACTGGCAGCGAGCCATTTGCTGACTATACCTTTGTCTCACCTGATATAAACGTTCGGTCTTTCTCAGTACCTGACTTATCTGTGTCTGATCATTGTCCAATGATCGTAGAATTTGACATTTAACATCATAGAAAAACAGAGCCTAGTGCCCTGTTTTTTGTTTCTTAGCTTTTTTGACAACTATCTTGCCTTTTGACTTTTTACTGGAAGTTGTAATGGCTTTCTCAACCCGCTTCAACACCGGAGTAGCACATCTTAGACATAAACTATAGGTGTCGAAGGTGCCTCCGCGAGAAATACGGGTAATCTCGTCCCTAGGGATTATAACCTGACAGATATCACATACGGTGTAGTTCATATAGTTTACGTTAATTATTAAATGTCCGCTCATTGTATCAGAGTCGGTTTCGGGGGGTCAAATAGTTGCAAGATTTTGCCGAAAATGAGAAGATAGATTCCTAAACAGGGATATGGTTGGTCGGCGATTGGCCGATAACCGTAATTTAATAATTAGCTATATCCCATGGCCAAAGAAACTATACTTACACCAGTCACTAACGAAGACCTTGCTCTAATGATCAAGGAGGGCTTTGATGGTTTCG
>CAZASM010000024.1:0-15056 GCA_964487895.1 uncultured Gammaproteobacteria bacterium | reverse complement strand
AATTTCTACTTGCTCTTCAGCTTGAGCCTTCAGGCCGAAGCCCAACGTTGCTGCAGGTAAAGCAGTTAATCCCGCTTGACCCACTATCAGGGTAAACAAGGACCAGACCGCCACTACCCGTTGCAACTTACTTAGATATTTTTTCATAGCGTTTTGTTATCGCCCCTCCGCGAATTAATAATTTATAAATTAATTAAGTTATCAAATCTGCTTCGACTACTAGCCGGTATTTCGTAGAAAATAACGGCGCACAGCTAAACAGGGTTAATTTTGATTTTTCACTATTTTTCAAGATGTCCACTTTATCAGGAGTGACGGTAGTAATTTTAGAAACTTTATAGTTATAGGTTTTACCAGCCCATTGCATAGTAATAGCGTCTCCCACTTTTACTTTATCAATATCATAAAATGACTTCTTGCTAGCAGGAAGCCATTTCCAACGGTGCGCAGCGATGACGGTGTTACCACCTTTGTCAGGAGTTGAACTACCAGGGATGCGCCAAAGACCATTATTCAAAGCTGTCTTAGTCTTACCTTCCCAGACACGACTATCTACTTTCATTGAAGCGACCTGCAAAGTATTAATATCGGTCGTTTTCACCGTCGCTGCCTGAGCCACTGTTACACCCTGCAACGGTTGATTATTGTCTAGCTGGTCAGACTGTACCACTGGTTCTTGAGGAGGAGATGACTCGCGATAGATACGAACAGAATTCCATGAAAGATAACCCAGTGACGCAATGCAAGCGCTGAGTAAAATAGTGCGAATGATGGTGGTTTTTTTTATTGAGGGCATAGCGATTAGGGCCTTCATTAGAACACATAACGAAAGCAAATGCAAAGACAGATATCCACACCCTTACTATACAACAAATTGGCAGATTTTACGCTAGTCTGGTTATGCACAAAATATGCACATTAAGCATTGGTAGGCGACCAAAGACCTAAAGCAAAAAACGCTGGAGTTGACCACGTTAGACAACCTTGTCTAACGTGGTTGACTAAAAATCAATCTTTTGTTAGTATCAGCTACACACGAATATATGAAAAAAGACACACATCCAGCCTATTTCCCCAAAGCCAAAGTTACCTGCGCCTGCGGTAACGTCTTTACTGTTGGTTCCACTGTGGAAGCCCTAAATGTGGAAATTTGCTCTAATTGTCACCCTTTCTATACTGGTAAAGATAAGCTAATCGACACTGCCGGCCGTATCGACAGATTCAAACACTTGGTGACCCGTCAGACTGAAGAGTCTAAAATCCGTAAAGGTAAGAAGGTCAAAAAGGCCAAAGTCGTAGCCAAGAAAGCTGCGAAAAAAGCTGAAAAATAACTTCTGAACAAACTCCCCGCTTTTTGCTATACTTGCAGGGAGTTTTTTGTTTACCCCTCTTTTAATAACCACCGTTGGACAGGTCAAGACCTGTCCCTACAGAACATCATATGATCGACCTAATCCCACTCAAAACCAAAGCCGACGAGCTAGCAGCACAAATGCAACTGCCAGAAGTTACTAGTGATCGCAATAAAATGCAGTCAGTAGCCAAAGGCTATAACGAAGCTCGTCTGACCGTCGAACAAGCTGAACGTGTCAACAAACTGACGGCTGATCTTGATCGTACCGAAAAAATGCTGCTAAAAGAAACCGACGAAGAGATGCTCTCTATGACTCAAGAAGAAGTATCCAGCCTACGGGCACAACTAGCAACAGAGGAAGAAAAATGGCAAGAAATCATCAATCCAGCTGATCCTAACGATAGCAAAAATATTATTATGGAAATCCGCGCCGGTACTGGTGGTGATGAATCGGCCCTTTTTGCTGGTGAACTTTTCCGCATGTACTCCCGCTACGCTGATGTCAAAGGCTGGAAAATTTCCAGTATCAGCTCCAGCAGAACCGAACTTGGTGGTTTCAAAGAAATTATCGTGGAAATTAAAGGCGATAAAGTCTATAAACAGCTCAAATTTGAATCAGGTGTCCATCGTGTTCAACGTGTACCTGAGACGGAGAAAGCTGGTCGTGTCCATACGTCTACAGCAACCGTGGCAGTCTTACCAGAAGCCGAAGAAGCTGATATCGAACTCCGACCCCAAGACTTACGCATTGATACCTTCATGGCTGGTGGCAATGGCGGGCAGTCGGTCAACACTACCTATTCTGCCGTCCGTGTCGTCCATATCCCGACTAATACTATCGTCACCTGTCAGGATGAGAAATCGCAACAGCAAAATAGGCTGAAAGCTCTGCAGGTTATGCGTACCCGTCTGTTGGCAGTTCAACAGGAAAAGCTCCATCGTGAACGTTCAGAAGCGCGTAATAGCCAGATCGGCAGTGGCGACCGCAGTGAAAAGATTAGAACTTATAACTTCCCTCAAGATAGATTAACTGACCACCGAATTAAATACACCGCACATAATTTACCGTTAATCATGGACGGTGGCCTCGATGAACTAATTGCCGCGCTCCAATACGCAGACCGACATGGCATCACAGACAGTGAAGAAGTGGCTGAATAACGCCGCCTCACTCTTACAATCTAAAGGATTTGATACCAATGAAGCCGAGATTTTGCTGGGCTTTGTTTTGCAATTAGCTAAAGCCGATATTTTAGCTCATCCAGAACAAGAGCTAACCAATGAGCAGAATACACAGGCAGAAAAGCTCCTCCAGCGTCGTTTAGCTAATGAGCCTATAGCTTATATTATTGGCCAAAAAGATTTCTACGGCCGGACATTCAAAGTAACACCTAATGTTCTTATCCCCCGCCCTGATAGTGAAATCATTATTGATGAAGCAAAAAAATTCTTAGCAGGCAAAACCAGCGCCTCTGTCTTAGATGTGGGCACTGGTAGTGGTTGCTTAATTATTACTATCGCTTTAGAAACTCAAAACAAATTCCACTATTACGCTACCGATATTTCACCGCAGGCCCTGTCTATTGCCCAACAAAACGCTGTCAACTTTAATCTTACAACTATCAATTGGCACAGCTCAAATTTACTTCAGTCAGTACCATCGCAGAAGTTTGACCTAATAATCGCTAATCTTCCGTATCTGACTGGTGAGCAAATGCAAGAACCATCAATCCAATCTGAACCAGAACTAGCTCTCTACGGTGGTAAGCAAGGGTTACACTATTATCAGCAATTACTATCTCAACTGCCACCCTATCTCGCAAACGGCAGTGTAATATTATTTGAAATCGATCCAAGTCAGGAACATCTGCTAGACGAGGACATAAAAGCGGTATTTCCTACTGCGGTGATTGAATATATAACCGATTTGAGCGGTAGGACGCGGTTAATCAAAATTATCACAGACCATCAGTAGGCGTCGAGCTGAGCTCGAAGCAATTGTGGTCAGCTAGCTGACCGCCTGCAAACAAAGGTATATTTTAACAGCCCGTAGGATTTCCCACGGGCTGTTTTTTGTACTTCACTGATGTACGGGGCAGTCATGAGCGACATGATGTCGATCAGCGGACAGGACGTGAGTAGGTCATTGCGACCCACATGTCGCTTTCCTGATTGGGCAGGTCGACAAATTCATGTGCCGCAGGGTTGAGAACGAGCCTCTCGTCCTGATGCAACATCGGTCGGAAACGTTGCTGAAGTATGTCTGATTGCTGATCAAGCAGTCCTCGCGTGATAGCGTCAGCTTCAGTATAGGGGCAGAAGAAGCCGAACTTGATATCGAGGTAGATTGTCTGACCCAACTTCCCTTCCTTCATCTTCCGCTCGAGCCAATGAGCACGAATGTCTTTCAGGCAGTCATGGAGCCAGTTCAGGTCAGCATCATCGACAGTGGCTTTTCCTTTGGCAGTGAAGGTCAGCATTGAAACTCCTTAGTCGGTAGTTGGTGAGCAGTGTGAAGCTTGATTCAGCTCTGTTCCTTGAGCAGTCCTGCGCCACTCAGTGTGGCTCGGATGTGCAGATCATACCTCCCTTTATTGCGATCAATAAAAGCGAGATAAATACCACCACAACCCATCACAAGCTTCTCATCGAAAGACAGAAACATGAACCGATCAGTCAATAATCGAGCTTCCTGCTGAGCCTGATCAATGGTCTGAATCTCATAGCTCCGGTGAAGAAAAGCTTCGTCACCATTTTTAGGCGAAGAGGACTTAGACGTAAAGGGTAGAGAAAACTGAGCCATGACTGCCGCCTCGGCTGTAGAAACTACAGCTAAACGCTTTTTTGTCAGCTCAGATCTCCACAGTCGGAAATCGCTGACGAGTTTATGAAGTGGAATCTTGTCCACTCCTTCACTTTCATAGGCAAAGAGCAACATAGCACTATCCTCCTGCTTTCAGCCGTATCAGATCCAGCAGCTTGCCACGATGGCAACTCTGACCGACACACCTCTGAAAGATTGTTGAAGATACTATAAATACTATAGGTTGTCAATCGAGATTACTATGTAATAAACGAGCTTCTGACAGTTTACTTGACAATATTACAATAATATGATATAAACTTGAATCACTGGCTAAACCCAGCCAGATGCGCACCTTGACTAATCAAACTGCGATTTCTGTCTTACCACCCCCAGCTCTGCCGCTGGCAGAAAGGAGAAAGATGATGAATCTGACCCGGCCTGAGAGATACGTCGTCATCGCCTGTGGAGCGATGATAGCTATCGCCCTCATCGGCGGATTGTATCAGAGCTTCAGCCATCAGCCTCATCCAGCACAGGCAACCATCAACTCCACCGGCGGCATCACGCAGGCCGAGGTGGACAGCCTGCAGGTCGGCGATTTGCTCTGCGGTAATGATGGCAGGATCGTCGCCATCGCCCATGTGATGGACAACGGCTCCGTTCACTACTGGAGCTACGATCTGTCGCCAGCCGGCAGCCACATCTGTCCCAAGACCAATATTGCCACGAAGTTCACCGAGATCTACAAGCTCGGAACCATCCAGTGGAAATGGGCGGCCGAGAAGTTCATCATCGGCCAATCCCAATAACCCGATCAAAAAAACACGACGCCGCGCACCTATCGGAACATCGATAGAGCGCGGCGTTTTTCTTTTGCTCTAATTTATTAAAACTAAAAAACCGGCAGTTTGCACCACCGGCCTTAAATTATATATTACTTCTGAAACGGGACAAGTCTCGACATGTCCCTACTGCCTACATGCCTACTAAACTACTTTTTCTCCTCTTTCTTACCACCCTTATCACCAGTCTGCTTATCATCAGCGGTTGATACTGGAACTTCTGGTCCTTGTTTCTGAGCTTCAGCGATAACTACTTCAGGAGCAGCTGTAGCATCCAACTTCTCTTCTTTGACCGCAGCGACAGAGGCAATAGTTGCAGATGGATCGTCTTCTACTTTGACGCCTGAAGGTAAGGTCAACGAACCAACAGTAATATTGTCGCCAAACTCGACCAAAGTTGTCAGATCAATACTAATCTCGTGAGGTAAATCTTTTGGTAAACATTTAATCTTCAAGTGGTCCATCGTAGTCACCAAGTTACCACCTTTTTCTTTGACAGCTGGAGCTTCACCAACGAAAACTAATTTCACTTCAGCCTCTACTTCGACATTCATATCAATCTGGTAGAGATCACCGTGAAGAATAGTGTCTTTCACTGGATGTAGCTGTACTTCTTTTAATAAAACGTTAATAGCAGGCTTACCAGCTACCTCAAGGGTAATCAAACTACTTTCACCAGCAGCTTTCATCACACGAGTAAACTCGAGGTTATTCACCACGAGATGTTGGGTTGGGATACCCTTACCATAGACAGCAATTGGTACTCTGTTGCTCTTGCGTAAAGCCTTCAATTCACCGGCAGTACCAAGGGTCCGGGCTTCAGCTTTTAGGATGTATTCCATGAAATTACGAGAATTTATTGATAAATCGTGACCTGTAGTTAATCATTTTTTACTGAACATGTCAAGCAGGCTTTAGGCTATCCCTACTTACTTTCTATGGCGATGCTATTGACCATGCCCAGAGCCACCAACAAAGCAATCATCGAGCTACCGCCAGCACTGATAAAAGGTAAAGGGATACCGGTGACAGGAGCGATACCCATATTCATCCCAATATTGATAAACAGCTGGACCAAAAGCATGGCTGCCAACCCCAGACAAAAATAAGCAGCATAGTTATCACGAGTCCTATTCGCCAGCCGAATTAAACGATACAAAATCAAAGCATACGCTGCCAACAAAAGTGTCACCCCAACGAAACCAAATTCTTCTGATAGTACAGCAAAGATGAAATCCGTCTCTGGCTCAGGCAAAAAATGCAGCTGGCTCTGAGAACCCAAGGCAAAGCCTCGGCCCCAAAGCTGTCCGGAACCAATAGCAATCACTGCCTGTCGCACATTATATCCTTCATTCAAAGGATTAGACTGAGGATTAATGAAGGTCATGATACGATCTTTTTGGTATGTTTTGAAAACAAAAAACCAACCAATCAGCGAAGCAATGATAAATAGTGAGAACAAGATAGCTAAATGAGATTTTTTCACCCCGACAATCAACAGCATCAGAATCCATGTGGCCACCATGACCATTGACGAACCAAGGTCCGGCTGAAGCAAAACTAAACCAACAATAAACATTACGCTTAAACCGCTAACGATAATATGTCGCCAAAGAAAGAACTCTCGCCCAAAGCGGTTGAAATATTGCGCCAAAAAGATAATGACACTAATCTTAGCAAACTCAACAGGTTGAATACCGAAACCACCGAATTGAATCCAACCAGTCGTTCCGCGGATTGTGGTTCCAAAAAGCAAAACTCCTATGAGAATGACAGCAAAAACAGCATAAATTAATTTACTTAAGGTTTGCCATAAGCGATAGTTCACCTGACCAAGAACAAAAAAACCAAGCAAACCAATGCCAACGAAAAGTAACTGTTTTTTGAACAGCTGAAAATTGCTAGCCGGATCATTCAAACTAATACCGTAAATAACCGCTAAGCCTAAGATAATCAAAAATAAAACCGCTGCCGTCAGCAGCCAATCAAAGGAACGCAGGTTTTTGAACCAGAAATACATAAAAAAAGAAAGTTCGAAGATCTAAGTTCTAAATTCTAAACACGAAACGTCACCCGCCACCTGGTTTCTGCGAACACCCGAAGCATAAGCGAATGGTGTGTGGCAGTCTAGCTTGAGATTTAGTATTGACTAGATTGCTTCGTCCGCTTGATGCCGGCCTCGCAAAAGGTACTACCCATATAATTTCGGGTTTATAACTCTAAGGCCTCACAGGTCTAGGGTCAACATTGCCACCATTGGGTCCTACGGACGGCACAAAAGTATTAGACCCGCTAAACATATCATAGATTGGGTGAACTTCCACACCATCGACTCGGCTGATAGTATCAGTCACAGCTAAGCTCAAATCTCTCGATTCACCTGCGGCTATTCTCTCCGTCTGGTACTCACCAGCATACACCACTGAGCCACCGCTACGCAAAATTACTTGCCATCTGACAACTGCTAGGTTAATACCAGTATTATTCGTGGCCGACCAGGTAACGCGTGCAGGTATAACCGCAACTTTGCCACCAGTGTCCACGACGCGACGAGCTTGAAATTGTGCGGGCCGTGGATATAACCATTGATCAGCCGTCCAATTGGGCAATTTCTGCCACTGATAGTTAAATAAATTAACAGTATTAGGTACTTGCAACAGAGTATCAGACTTCTGGCCATAGACCGTCAATAACCGCCTCTCTCCTGGTAAGATCGAGCCACTGCCTGCAGCAACGGATTGACTATCAGCGATAAATTGAAACTGCACCGAAGTGACAGCCCACTGAGGATTAGGATTGAAAGCTTCCACCGCTAAATCATAGGTATTATTGCCTCGAGGGAAAAGGTAGACACGATCCAAGACAATCTCTTTGGGTGCGTTAGCCTGATGCAACTGAGGCCAGTTGTATTGATCCTGCCAAAGTTCCTTCATCGAACGTGAGAGCTCGCCAGATTGAGACAAATAATTAAAGTAGCCATTCGCAGTAAAGATGATTGTCGTCGCACCAATAATAAATAAAACCAAAGCAATAGCCAAACGCAAACGCAATTTATTGCGTGCGTATAATAAGGCACGATCTACTTGGCGGTCTTCGGGACTTTTGACAGGCATGAGTACATTATAGCACCACTAGGGAAAATTCTAAATCCGAAACGCAGTCCGCCACTTGGTTTCTGCGAGAGACGCTCAGCGTCTCGAGCCCTGCTAGCCTGCCCCGAGCTTGTCGAGGGGAAGCAGTCTAGTCAAACCAACCACCAAGCTCTATATGGAATCTATTAGAGACTGCTTCGCTTGGGTACAAGACTCGCAATGACCAAATCTTGAGTTTCGAGTTTATCTAACCTGTGCTATAATAATTTCAACATGATATTAGAGAATGCAACTCAAATATTCTGGTTGACTTTATCGGTAGCAGTAATCTGTCTGACCTTCTTTTTCTGCTGGATGATGTATTATGTCATTAACATGATGCGTCGTACTTCTCAGATGATGGACAAGATAGAATCAGTCATTAGTAAGATCGCCTCGGTGACAGACTTTGTCAAAACCAAAACTGAAGCAGCTACCTCCTACCTACCCGTCCTCATCGCTGGAATCGGACAATTAAAACAAATGATTGATCACTGGAGACAGCCTGAAAGCGACGAACCAAAAACAAAAAGATCGAAAAAAGACAAATAAGGTTCATTGCTAATCTGTCTTTCATCCTGCGTCATTGCACGCCGGATTTTGTTTTTTAATGACTCATCATTTAAACTAAGACGGACAGGTCTAGACCTGCTCGCCTCGCTCGCTCGTCGAAGCGGGTCCCTACAGTCCCTAACTCCTTTCAACTTACAACTTTCAACTAAATGTCCTTCGTCCACCTCCACACACATTCCCACTACAGTCTACTCGATGGTCTCGGAACTATCGATCAATTAGTCAATGCTGCCAAAGAGCTAGAGATGCCTGCTTTGGCTTTGACTGATCACGGCGTCATGTATGGCGCTATTGAGTTTTACCAAAAAAGTCTCAAAGCTGGTATCAAGCCAATCCTTGGTTTGGAAGCCTACCTCAGCGACGAACAACTTAGTACTACTCCCAGCAGAAGTCAAAAGCCCTATCATCTGACGTTACTGGCTTACAACACAACAGGTTATCAAAATTTATTGAAATTAACGACCGTTGCTCACTTGGAAGGTTTTTATTATAAACCACGTGTTGATTGGGACATTCTGGAGAAACATTCTGAGGGTCTCCTAGCTCTCACAGGCTGTCTCAATGGTCCTGTGGCCCGACATCTAGCTCAAGATAACCAAACCCAAGCAGAAACTAACTTGCAACGTTTGCTGGATATTTTTGGTCCTGATAATCTGTACCTCGAACTGCAACACCGACCATCACTACCAGCCCAAAGCGTGGTCAACCAAGCTTTACAAAAATTAGCCAAAAAATTTAGCTTGCCTTTGGTGGCCACCAACGATGTTCACTACGTCAAATCCGCTGACGCTCTAGCTCATGATATTCTCATCTGCATGCAGACTAAAGTGAAGATTAGCGATAAAGATCGCATGAGCTATATTGGTGAAGATTATTCTCTACTCTCGGCTGAGGAAATGAGTCAGAATTTCGCTGATATTCCTGAAGCAATTAGTAATACCATAGTCATTGCCGAACGTTGCCAGGTCACCATTGAACTAGGCAAGATTAATCTGCCACATTTCGAAGTACCTGATGGCTTATCACCAGAAGACTACGTCAAGCAACTGTGTCACAAAGGCTGTATCACACGCTTCGGCCTACCGTATGACCAATTGGAACACAGTGTCCAAGACCGTCTGGATTATGAATTAGAAATCATCGGCAAAACTGGCTTCGCAGCCTACTTTCTCATTGTCCAAGACTTCGTCAATTGGGCCAAACAAAATAATATCGTTGTCGGTCCGGGCCGTGGTAGCGCCGCTGGTAGTTTAGTTTCTTACTTATTGAACATCACCGACGTTGATCCGATTAAATACAACCTACTGTTTGAGCGTTTTCTCAATCCAGAACGTATCTCCATGCCTGATATCGACATGGACTTCGCTGATAGTCGTCGGGAAGACGTCTTGAAATACGTCGAAGGTAAATACGGCTCAGACCACGTAGCCCAGATCATCACCTTCGGAACCATGGCCGCCCGCGCTGCTGTCCGAGACGTCGGTCGCGTCCTGAACTACAGCTACAGCTTCTGTGACCGTATCTCTAAATTGATTCCGATGTTTTCTAATCTCACTGATGCACTAGTGAAGGTGAAAGAATTACAAGATATTTATAACGAGGACGACCAAGCAAAACGCTTAATCGACGCCGCCAAACAGTTAGAAGGTGTCGCTCGCCACGCTTCCACTCATGCCTGCGCTGTCTTGATTACCAAAGAACCTTTGGTCCACCACGTACCGTTGCAATACTCCAGTGCTGATGATAACTCCATTATCTCCCAATACTCTATGCACCCAGTGGAAGATCTCGGTTTATTGAAAATGGATTTCTTAGGTTTGAAAAATCTGACGATTCTGGAAACAGCTTTGAAAATAATTCGCAAAACAACTGGTGACGTTATCAATCTCCAAGCCATTCCTCTAGAAGATAAGGAGACTTTCAAGCTCTTTCAGCGTGGTGATACCACTGGTGTCTTTCAAATGGAATCTAGCGGCATGACTCGCTATTTGAAAAAGTTGAAACCAACTTCCATCGAAGACATCATCGCTATGATTTCGCTCTACCGCCCTGGTCCAATGGAATTCATCGATGACTACATCGGCGGTAAGCTTGGTACACGCCAGATTGAATACTTGCATCCAGATTTGGAACCAATCTTGGCCAACACCTATGGTATCGCTGTCTATCAAGAACAGATTTTAGAAATTGCTCGCAAACTAGCTGGCTTTAGCTATGGGCAAGCCGATATCCTACGTAAAGCAGTCGGTAAAAAAATTAAAAAATTACTGGACGAACAGGAAGAATTATTAATCCGCGGTATGGTAGCTAACGGTATTAATAAAGAAACAGCGCAGAAACTCTGGGAGTTTATTGTGCCTTTTGCTCGCTACGGTTTCAACCGTTCACACGCGGCTTGCTACGCCATGATTTCTTTTCAAACAGCTTATCTCAAAGCTCACTACCCTGCCCAATTCATGGCAGCTTTATTAACCGCTGATCTAGGTGATATTGATAAAGTTTCCAAAGAAGTGCATGAATGTACCAAAATGGGTCTCCGTGTCCTGCCGCCTGATGTCAATGAAAGCTTCACTACCTTCGCTGTCGTACCCAATGCTGATGGTACACCTAGTACTACGCTCCGTTTCGGTTTAAATGCTATCAAAAACGTGGGTGAACATATCAGCGAAGCTATCATTGAAGAACGAAAAGCTAACGGACACTATACCGACCTCGAAGACCTCTTGAAACGTATCACTGATAAAGATCTCAATAAAAAATCGTTAGAGAGTCTAATCAAAGCTGGAGCTCTGGATGCTTTCGGTGAGCGCGGACAATTATTAGCTAATCTTGAAACGCTACTCGCTTTCAACAAAAAAATTCAGACCAATACGAAATTAGGCAAAAGCGATCTCTTCGCCGATTTACCAATGCAAGTATCTAGTAAATTAAAACTAGCCGAGGCAGAAAGTGTGCCCAGCTGGGTGTCTCTTGGTTGGGAAAAAGAATTACTTGGTCTTTATGTCAGTGATCATCCGTTTAAATCCTATTTACCTTGGCTGAAAGATAGTATCGCCACTCTCCACTCTCTACGTCAACGCGAAGACCAAGATGTCACAGTCGCCGGCGTCATCACTAGTATTCATAAGATTGTCACCAAAGCTGGCGATCCGATGCTTTTCGTCACTATCGAAGACAGCACCGACGCTACTGAGATTATTATTTTCCCGAAACTATTGGCCAAAACGCAGGAAATCTGGGAACCAAATCGTTTGGTCATCGCCAATGGTAAAGTCTCGGACAAAGATGGCTCACCGAAATTATTAACTGAAAGTGTCAGCATCCTGACAGAAGAAGTCTTGCAACGCTACCAGAAACAGACTGGTAATAATACCAAACTCTGGATCACCCTGCCGCACGGTACGACGAAAAATCAATTAGAAGAGGTGAAAAAAGCATTATCAGCTTCCACTGGCCACATCCCAGTTTATATGATTATGTCCAACGGCACCACCAAGAAAATTAAAACCAGCTTCAGTGTGACTATTAGTGATCAACTAAAGTTTGCGGTGGAAAAAGTGCTGGGTGAGAGGTGTTGGGCTGTGGAGGAGAGATAGAAATAATTCAAACGCCCCAAGGCCATCCTCCACCCGAGGCGCAGCTTCACTTGAGCGCTTGATACCTCGACGAGATCGAGATAAGATTATATTAATAACCTAAATAATATGGAGATTAAAAAAAGACCAATATTAACTGCTGAAGAGTATACAAATTTCGTTAGGGAATTCGTTACTCTTCTCGATGAACAACTTATGCTCTGGGAAAAACTAGCCAAGGATAATAAAAATTTACACGACTTGGCACATCAGATGCCAGCAATAATCTCTCTGATAAATACCGTTGGCTATTTACGCGGGCAAGATGGTATGTTTTTAGACAATAGACCACAAACAGACAATCAAAAAGAGTTTTATGGCTACGAGGATTTATTTGAAGGCAGACTTGAAAAGCTCATTAATATTCTGATGTTTTCGGAAGAGAAAGAATATTATCGAGAAAGGCTTGAAAGCTATTTAGTCAAATCAAGAGTAAAAGAAAAACCAACAGCATGAGAACGCTCACAACCAGAGGTAAACTTTCCAAGAAAAACAGGCTACAAATTTTTCAGATGGAAAGAATTTTGCGAAACACTATCAGGATTCTTTGGTAATAATTTAGTATCATTAATTGTTGAGGGAAGTTATGGAAAATCTTTCAAATTTCTTTATCATAAGAAGACATAATAATTAGCTTGCACATATATGAATGAACAGCCACGCGAAAATATAGGGGAAGATTTTGTTGCTCCTGATGAATCACGGCAGGTAACCGATCCAGAAAAAGCTCGGACGATGGCTGACGAATCAGATTTGTGGCAAGAACCACTTTCCACCTTACGTAAGAAAATTGACGAAGGAGAAGCGGAGTATAAAAGACTTAAACCATACGGTAAAACAGACCCTGCAGCCCAAGATGTTATTTGGGAGCACGAGAATCTAAAGGAGGCTCTTTATATGGGCGAGCAGAACATAGATGTCCGTGAGCAGGTTGGCGGCCTAATGCATCAATTTGAAATAGAGTTTGGCACGTTATCGCCCGATCAAAGTCTCGAACGAGCACAAGTCATCGAACACACCTTAGAAAATATCAAGGCTCGAAAGGCGCAAATCGAAGAAACCTTGGCCACGCGCCCAGTAGAAAAAGAACAAATCAAACTATCCCGTGAACTCATGGCATTAAGTGACTTTGCTAATAGAATAGAAAAACGTTCTAGAGACTTGGGTTAAGAAATTTGCTACCAAAAAATTTTGAACGATTTTTGACCCACCTTCTCTAATAAAAGACGAAAAGAAAAGAAATACATCAGCTAACAGCGCTTATACGCGCAAACGTTAGGTGAAATATTTTTATTTAAACTAGACAAACTCCTCCATATTGCCTATAATAGGTATATCTATGGTCAAAGAACGTGCTAAAACCTATCGCTTAATCGTCAATATTTTTATTGGTCTGACGCTTTTTATGATGGCAGCGATTTTGCATCTGACTCTGGCCACTGCCACTATTACACTACCGCAAAAAACCGACATCTTTACCTTTGACGCCCCACTGACATTAAGCAAACAAGCAACCACCGGCAATGTCTACGGTGAGATCCAATCAGTAGAACTAACAGATAATGCCACTCAGCCAGTTAGTCAGAAAGTGACGGACAGTGACACTGCTGGAGTCAGTATTACTATTTTCAATAAATCTGCGAAAAACCAACCTTTAGTCAAAACCACCCGCTTCCTCTCAGCTAGCGGTAAACTCTTCCGACTCCAGTCAGCTGTCAATGTACCTGCTGGCGGTCAGGTGAAAGGCTATCTCCAAGCAGATAAAGCTGGTGATGAATATCTAGTATCAGCTGGTAAATTCACCATCCCAGGTCTCTGGGTAGGCCTCCAAGACAGTATCTATGGCCAAAGTGCTGATGTAGCTAGTTTTAAACAACTCTCAGCTCAGGCGCTGACTGACGGTGATATCAAAGACGCTAGCGATAATCTCTTGGAAGCTATGAAAGCCAAGGCTATTGCTCAGCTCCAAGCTAAACTACCAGCTAACGTCAAGTTAAACGCTGACCAAGTCGTTGGTCATATTACCGCTGAAGCCGTAGATGCTAAAGTTGGTGAGTCAGTCGATTCATTTACCACTACTATCACCGCTACCTTTGACGCTATGGTTTTTGACCCTGAGGCTTTGTTAACTTTGACTAAAGCAAAACTCCAAGAACAGTTACCTGACAACGTCTCTGTCGTGACCACCAATGATGACTCATTTAGCTACGTGCTAACTGCTATCAACACCACAACAGAAACAGCTGATGTCAAAGTTCACCTCGAAGCTAATGTCACCACTGGTGCTCTGGTTAAAGATTTCATTAATCCTAAGACACTCAAAGGTAAAACTGCTACTGAGGCTGAAAAATATTTAGCCGAACAAGGACTAGCTGGTGCTCAGGTGACGCTTTCCCCTTTCTGGGTGACGCATGTGCCGACATTAGAGGATCATATTATTATAAAAAATAGTTCAAATTAATCCCAGTTGACAATAGCCTGCCTCCAGTTTATGATGAGTCTACGCAGTGATTGAGCTAGTTACCACCTAGCTACCTCCTTTTGGAGCTTTCCAACGAACTAAACTGCTATCATGAGTGCCACCCTACATTAAAACTCGGGTGGAATTCGGGTGGAACCACCGAGCTTTGCTTGGCCCCGAGATTAATAATCTTGGGTTTTTATTTAATAAAATATCCAAAATTCAATAAATCAATAACAAATACAATAGGATAT
>CAZASM010000023.1:0-15159 GCA_964487895.1 uncultured Gammaproteobacteria bacterium | reverse complement strand
ATGAGAAATAAATAAATATTGATTAAGTCGGACTCAACATGGATTCATCTAGATCCTGTGCGGGTAATAACTAATATCTTTGGAGGATCATTAGGATGTTTAATTACAGATGAGTGTATTAAATATGGATGTAATGTAACGCTTTTGTTGGGGAATAGCCGATACCAACCGATTACAAAGAGTAAAAGATTAAGAATAATAAAGTTTAAAACCTATAGTGATTTGAAATCTATTTTTTTAAAACAGTTGAAAGCAAAGAAGTACGATATAGTGATTCAAAGTGCAGCTGTTTCTGATTACACACCAGTATCAGTAAAAAATACTAAAATCAAATCTGGAAAAAAAGAGTTAGTTATAAGATTAATCCCCACAGAGAAAATCGTTGATTATGTAAAAAAAATTGATGAAAATATTTTTCTTGTGAAATTCAAATTAGAGACAGATATTTCTACTCATGATTTAGTTAGGAAGGCCAAAAAAAGCATGAAGACCTCGAATGCTGATTTAATGGTTGCTAATGATTTTAAAACTGTTAGAAAAAACCACGTAGCTTTTTTAATAACTCAGATTGGGAAAGTACAAAAATTTTATGGCAAAGTGCCTATTGTTAGGGGTTTGCTGAGTTTACTTAACCTACATTATGCTTAATATTTTTTCACTGATAGTTTTTATTGCGGGGATTTTATTCCTGGGATTTGGTATTGTGGCCTACTCAAAAAATAGAAGAAACATTCCTAATAGAAATTTCGGATTACTATGTCTTGGGTTTGCAATTTGGAATTTATCGTGGTTAGCGCTATTGATTGTTGAGGACGAAACGGTAGCTATTTTTTTTGCTAGACTATTAAACCTAGGTGCAATTTGGATACCTGTACTTTACCTGCAATGGGTATTGTCTATATTGAAAGTGAATAAGACTCGCATTCTTTTATTTGGATATGTATTCTCTTTTGTTTTATCCTGTATCTCCTTTAGTACACCATTTATTTCAGGCGTACAAAGTATTTTATTTTTTAGATATTGGCCTCAACCAGGTCCCTTATATATTATTTTAATTATTATCGGATACTTCGGATTAATTGGATATGCAGTACTTAGATCAGTCCAAGCATTGGGGACTGTTCGGGGTATTAGAAGAATGCAAATTGTATATTTGCTAATTGGTTCTCTTATGGGATTAGGTGGAGGATCGATAAATTTTATTCTAATGTATCAAATAGAATATATAAGTTCCATTGAACTGGTTTTTGCTGGCGCTTTAGGTGTAATGATCTCACCGGTTATATTTACATATGCAGCCATCAAGTATAGGTTTATGAATATAAGGACAGTAGTTTCAAAAAGTTTTTTATATTTTTTCATGGTTGCTCTTGTAGCTTCATTTTTTGTTTTTGTCACATTTATTTCAACTGATGTTTTGGGACTCGATAGAACTCAAAATTTATGGGCGACTCTGATATCTTCGTTTATCGTAGTCGTTTTCATAGACCCACTAAAAAAGTTATTATCAAAATTAACTGACGATATATTCTTCAAAGGCAAAGTTGAATACGATGTTGTATTAGAGAAAATCAGTCGTATTCTAGCTGAAGAGATTGATCTAGAGCCTTTGTTGTCCAAGATGAAGAAAGGTCTAGAATCAGAAGTCAAGATTAAAACGGTAGATATCTGGGTCAAGATGGGTGATAATTTTTATTCTTTTGTCGATAGTAAATCAACTCAAGGTAAGTTTGAAACAAAACTTCTTAGTTATCTGCAGAAACAAAGTGGCGTGATTGTTACTGAAGAGTTGAAACGACAACTGTATGATTTACCTGAAGGTTCAGTCCGTACCACATTAGAAGAACTAGCTACTATGATTGATCAGTATCACTGGGAGATGGTTATTCCGATTATTAGTAAGGGCGAAATTACGGGTATTTTGGGCTTACATCATAAATTATCTGGTGATATCTATTCAGGTGAGGAGATTAACTTCTTTGGTATTGTCTCTGCTCAGCTGGCGGTAGCTATCGAGAAGTCCAAGCTGTACGAAGAAGTCGGTCGTTTCAACGAGGAGTTGAAAGGCAAAGTCGAGCGCGCTACTGAACGTCTGCGTCAGACTAACGTTGACCTCGAAGCCCGTAATAAATTCTTGACCACCACTCAGAACATTAGTAACTTAATCAGTCGTTCGCTGGATATTAACCATATTATTCAGACCATCGCTGATAGCATTGCTTCAGAGTTGGGGTATATTGGTGGTATCTTGAGTTTTGTCGGACATGATGGTAAATATCTTTATCCTGCTGCTATCACTCGTTCACCAGTATCGGATAAAGCCTTAGCTTTATTGCCGAAGCCAGCGAATACGTATAAAACCACTATCGCCACAAAAGAAAATTTTGGCGCGCAATGTTTCTTGTCAGGAAGTTCCATCACGAGAGCTAAGTTGTCCGATTTTATCTCACCACCAGTACCGCTAGAGGCAGTAGATAAGATTCAACAATTGTTGGGCATTCAGTCTGTTGTCGGTGTGCCGGTCTATACGGAGAATCAGATTATTGGTGTCATTGATTTCATGTTGGCCATACCGGAGAAGAAGATTACCCGCCTGGACTATGAGATGATGAATAATCTAGCTGATCAGATTGGTATTGTCTATCGTAATGTTAAATTGTTTCAAGAGTTGGAAGGTGCAAATAAGGAGTTACAACAAGCCAACTCCCATTTGAAGCAATTAGACACTGCCAAATCAGAATTTCTATCTATTGCTTCACATCAACTGCGTACGCCTATTTCAGCGGTCAAAGGTTACCTTTCTATGTTATTAGAAGGCGATTTTGGTAAGCTGCAACCACAACAGTCAAAGATTATTACAGATGTTTTTGAGAGCTCATCTCGTTTAGCACGGTTAATCAATATTTTCTTGAACGTTTCACGTATTGAGTCTGGGCGGTTCAAATTGAGTTTAGCCTCTACCGATATGAACCAGATAGTTGAAGGAGTGGTTAAAGAGCTACAGCAACAAGCTAAGATTAAAAATTTGAAGTTAATTGTTGATTTGCCAAAGAAACCTACAGTTATTACAGTTGATAGTGATAAGATTCGGGAAGTAATTTTGAACTTAATAGATAATGCTATCAAATATACGCAGTCGGGGAGTATTACTATTTCTCAAGAACTCCGAGCTAAGGAATATCAATTTCAAACCAAAGATACCGGTATGGGAATTCTAGCCGAAGAAGTCGGTGGTTTGTTTAAAAAATTTGTCCGTGGTACTGGTGTAGCTCAGGTGAATACTCAGGGTTCTGGCCTAGGTCTTTATATTGCGCAGAGAGTTGTTGCCGAGCATGGTGGTAAGATCTGGGTAGAGAGTGATGGTGTAGGTAAGGGTAGTACTTTCCAATTTACTATTCCGGTTGACTCCAACAAGACCATTGCTACGGAACAAATGCAGAAAACAGATACAGAGGTTGCTGGCTGATAAAAATGTGCTACAATGCCAGCGCTTGAGAAGATATAGATTGTTTAAAAAATATGAAAAATATTTTTTATTTTTTAGAAGACGAAGCCAAAATTATAAGAACCATCCTGTTTATCATTGCTCTAGGAGCATTTGTTTTTTGGTTTATCTTCAAGTCTGGAGCTGTGGTGTTTAATTAGTTTGAATAAATAGCCACCAAATCCCAAAAATGCTAATATTAAGTCTATTATGAAAACATTCAAGTCTCGGCCAGAGTTATTCTTGTGGCTTAGTATTGCTGTTTACATTGTTTTTTTTGTTACCGTCTCATATCTTCGACATTATCTTTTTTTGACACAAACCTGGGATTTAGGTGCCTTTGTTCAAATGTTCTGGCGGGCTTCAGAAGGACTTGGATTTGGTACTCCAATTGAGGATGCTACGAACCATTTGGGTGTACACATGAGCCCTTTCTTGTATCTCTTAATTCCTGGCTATTGGTTTTTTCGAGCGCCGGAATATCTCCTAGTTGTTCAAACTCTAGCTTTGGCTCTGGCTGCTATACCACTGTATTATATCGGCAGGTTATTATTGCCAAGTAGTAAGTGGCCACTCACTATCGCTATAGCCTATCTGTGCTATCCGTCACTTCATTGGATCAATCTGTTTGATTTCCATGAAGTACCATTTTTTATTCCCTTAGCTTTGACCGCGGTCTATTTCTTCTTACGCCAGCGTTGGTGGTGGAGTGGACTGTTTTTTGCTTTAGCTGCCAGCGTGAGTGAAAATTCTATTGTAGCTGTGGGTGCGCTCGGTTTGTATTTAGCTTTTAGTCGTTGCACATTAGCTTCGAATGACTTTCCACAGCAGAAACAGAGGTTTATTGGTTTGATTATTTTTGTGTTGTCGGTTGTGTATCTTATTGTGGCGGTTAAAATTCTCATGCCATTGGCTGGTGGAGGATTTTTCCGAATTGATCGCTATAACCAATTCGGTAGTTCATTGAATGAGATTGTGGTTAATATGGTCACGCGGCCTGATATTCTGTTTGGTACCTTATGGCAGTGGGGGAGACTACAGTATGTTGCAGCGCTTTTTTTACCGGTAATACTACTGCCGTTCTTCTCTCGTTGGGCGTTTATTACCTTAATCCCAGGCTTAGCTCAGAATTTACTATCAACCTTCAGTTTTCAGACTTCAAATTTTTATCAATATGACGCCACGCTCCTACCGGCCCTCTGGCTGACCGTTTTAATTGGATTACAGCATCCATGGATTGCTAAAATACGAGAGAGGCGTCTTTTTTACGGATTTTTCTGGCTAATTATTCTAGCGGCTTTACTGCTACGGTCTCCACTCAATCCATATAGTTTGTCGTCCTTGATATCGCAGCCAACTGAACGGACGGAGGCTTATCGAGAGTATATTAAAGTGGTGCCGGATAATGTATCGGTCACTGCTCCGACGAATCTTATCCCACACTTGTCAAATAGGCAGTATGCCTTCATGCTCGGCAATCAGAAATTTGAGACAGATATCATTATCGTTGATACCCATGATTATTTCGGGTTTTCTTCACAACAAGAATTCGTCGCCTATGTGCAGAGCTTGGCTCAGTCTGGCATATATGAGATAGGACAGGTAGCTGAGGGATATATACTATTTTATCGTCCGAATATAAAATTAAACGGGCAATGAGTAGTTGCCACTAATCTCTAAAGGGATGGTATTAAAATAGCCACCAAATCCCAAAAATGCTATAATAAGGTCATCAAAAGGCCTTATTTATGTTACATAAAATACTCCATCATCCAGCGCTTGCTTTCTTCGTCCTAATCCTAGTAGTTGTTATCGGATTATGGCTCTGGGCACCTGCTACTTTTCACCCCTCCAGCCAAGCTACTTTGCGAGATCGTTTGAACTGCGAGACAGCTAAATTTAGCGACAAGTTATTGACCACAACGCTAGCTCAGAGTAGTGGACAGATTAAACTGTTGATTTCCATGGATGGTCAGCCAACAAATGAGACTGTTGCTGATTTTGCCACCAAAAATATCAAACTCTATCCAGAGTCATGGGTACTGGATTATCTGGTGGGCGAAACAGTTAACGAACATCTCTGCGCCTTAGCCGAAGATTCTCGCGTCCGTTTTATTGATATTGTGCCATCATTATGAAACTTCGAACGTTACAAAGTATTCCAGTGAAGAAATTACGCGGAGCACGCGTCTTGGTTCGTTTAGACTTGAACGCCCCGATTGTCCAAGGACGACTCGAAAGCGCTGATCTGTGGAAGCTCAAGTCTTCCGTTTTGACCATAGATTATCTGCGTCATCACGGAGCTCGGATTATCATTGTGTCACATTTTGGACGACCCAACGGCAAGAAAGATACCAAGACCAGTCTGAAACCAATCTTGAAGAAATTTGGCCAAATGGTTGGACAGAAAATTGAGCTCTTGACGAAACATCCGGAGAAGTTGGTAGCTAAGAGTTTGAAGTTAGGGGAGGGGCAGGTAGTGGCTCTGGAGAATATTCGTTGGCACAAAGGTGAGGAGAGCTGTAATCTGACCTTTAGCAAGCAGTTAGCCAAATTGGCTGACATTTATGTTGACGATGCTTTTGGGGTGATTCAACGTCCGCATGCTTCCAATTATGGTGTGACCAAATATCTCCCTAGTTATGCTGGGTTTTTGCTTGAATATGAAGTCAAACGGCTGTATAATCTAATACTCCGAGCTGATCGGCCAATTGTGGCTATCATGGGAGGCAGTAAGATCAGTAGCAAAATGGTGCTGATTAAGAAACTGCTGAAACAAGTGGATTATGTCCTTTTTGGCGGTGCTTTAGCCAATAATTTATTACAAGCCAAAGATATCAGTATTGGTAAGTCATTAGTAGACGATGATGCTAAAGTTTTGCACCAATATTTGGTCAGTAATAAAATTCGTTTACCTGTAGATGCGCGTGTGGCGACCAACCTAACTGGACAAAGTAAAGTTGTGCCCATCAGCAAAGTAGCGAATCAAGAGCATATTTACGATATTGGACCTGATACAGTGGCGCTCTATGGCAAGATTATCCGACAAGCGAAAACAGTCATCTGGAACGGACCACTTGGACTATTCGAAGATCCACGTTTTGGCGTTAGTACTCGTGAATTAATTCATGTCTTAGCTCAGAGCAAGGCCAAAGCTTATATCGGCGGTGGTGAGACAGTCAAAGCGGTGTTGCAGAGCAGACTTGAAGATAGGCTTCATTTTGTTTCCACTGGTGGCGGTGCTATGCTCAGTTTATTAGAAGATAATCAGTTACCAGCGTTACAAGCATTATTAATTAAAAATCGCCCACAGGGCGACATTATCATTAAATAACAATCATATGGATATGAATACTATGTTCGTCGCCGAATGGCGCAAGACTCTCTTGATTCTGACAGCCGCATTTTTTTTGCTGATGGGTGGTATCAATAAGATTAAGGAGAATCATTTTATCGGCAAGTCTCCTGATTTTCAGCCAACTATTTACGTCACAGGTGAAGGTCGGGTGCAAGCAGTGCCTGATGTTGCTAAAGTTACTTTTGGTAATACAGTGACTAAGCCAACGGCGGCGGAAGCACAGACCGAAAACACCAAAGTTATGAATAATTTCATTGCCGCGGTGAAAAAAAGCGGTATTGAAGAAAAAGACATTAAGACAGCTAATTTCAATGTTTACCCTGAGTACAATTATATCAACGGCAGACAAGAACCTCGTGGCTTCACAGTTACTCAGAATATCGAAGTGACAGTACGTGATACCAATAAAACACAGGAGTTGATACAGCTAGCCGGTACAAATAGTTTGAATCAAGTTGGTGGACTAACTTTTACTGTTGATAAACCAGAGAAATATATTGATGAAGCTCGTTCTCTGGCCACCAAACAGGCAAAAGCTAATGCCGAATCAATTGCAAAAAACGCTGGTTTCCGTCTTGGTCGTTTGACTAACTACAACGAAAATACCAATCCTGGAGGTTATCCAATGCCAATGTACGCTTCGGACAAAGCCGTAGGTATCGGCGGTGGTCCAGCAGTGCCAACACCGGAGATTAATCCTGGTACCAATGAAATCTACGTACAAGTGAATCTGAACTACGAGATCCAACAATAATATTTTACATGGCTGATACCATTAAGCGGATTACCGCTGGAGAAATACTAGACTCTCGCGGTAATCCGACGATTGAAGTTTCAGTTACCTTAGATAATGGCACTGTGGCGAAAGCTTCAGTGCCTAGTGGCGCTTCGACGGGAACGTTTGAAGCTTTTGAGCTACATGATAATGATGAACATCGCTATGGTGGCAAAGGTGTCTTGAAGGCTTGCCAGAACGTCAAAGGGGAGATTAACGCGGCGTTGGAGGGTAAATCTGTCACCAGCCAATCTGAGATTGATCAGATAATGATTAAACTCGATGGCACGCCCAATAAGTCGCGTCTGGGTGCTAATGCTATCCTCGGAGTATCTTTGGCTTGTGCGCGTGCTGCCTGTCACTCAGAAAACATGCCATTGTATAAATATCTGGGTCAGCTCTACGGCACTTCGCAGTTTCAGCTACCAACTCCATTGATTAATTTAATCAATGGCGGTTTGCACGCTAGTACTAATTTGAATATTCAAGAATTTTGGGTCATTCCGACACAGGAATCTAGTTTTCAGGAACGTTTGCGTTGTGGCAGTGAGATTTTTCAACAGTTGGGTACAATTTTGCGCAAAGATGGTCGTGACACTGATCTTGGTAACGAAGGTGGTTATGCGCCGAATTTGGATAGTCACAAGCAAGCTTTTAATTATTTATTGCAAGCTATTGCACAGGCAGGTTATGCAGCAGGAGACAATTGTTTTCTTGGGTTCGATGCAGGTGCTTCTGTGCTCTTTGATCCAAAGTCAAAGTTGTATGAGCTAAAGCTAGAAAACAGTCATTATACTAGCAGTGAATTTCAAAAATATATTTTACAACTGTGGCGTGAGTTACCAATCAAAGCTTGTGAAGATCCATTAGCCGAAGAAGATTGGGAGGGTTGGAAGCAGCTGACTCAAGATCTAAAACAGCAGAATCCTCAAGGAACTTTGATTGGCGACGACCTCTTTGTCACGAATAGTGAACGCTTACAAAAAGGTGTGACTATGGGAGTGGCGAATTCAATTTTAATTAAACCAAATCAAATTGGTAGTCTGACAGAAACTTTGGCAACTATTCATCTAGCGAAAAAATCAGGATATTCCACAGCTATTTCCCATCGTAGCGGCGAGACGATTGATTCCTTCATTGCTGATTTAGCTGTCGCTGTCGGTTCGGAGTTTATCAAAACCGGTTCTGTTGCTCGTGGTGAACGGTCGGCCAAGTACAACAGATTATTAACGATTGAGCGCGAACTTTATGGCAAATAAAAAACCAACTGTATTAATTATCATGGACGGTTGGGGTATTGCTCCGCCTAGTGCTGGTAATGCCATTACTTCTGCCAAGTTGCCTGTTTATAATGGGTTACTAAAAAAATATGCTTGGACCGAGCTGAGAGCTTCAGGTAAAGCGGTTGGCTTACCCGCTGGACAAGACGGCAACTCTGAAGCAGGCCATATGAATATTGGCGCTGGTCGGGTAGTGGAGCAGGATGCGGTGGTAATTTCTAAAAGTATTGATCAAGGCACTTTTTTTCGCAATCCGGCTTTCGCTGGAGCAGTAGCCCACGCAAAAAAGAATAACTCAGCTGTCCATCTTGTTGGTATGATTACTGCTAATCAAAGCGCGCACTCTGATCCTGATCATCTAATCTCTTTGATTGTCTTACTCAGTCGCAGCAAGGTTAAACATATTTATTTACATTTATTTACCGATGGACGTGATAGTCCAAAATTTTTAGCTCAGAAAATTATTGCCTCATTTAAAGGTTACTTTACCAACCATGTTCAGGTAGCTACTGTCATGGGTCGTTTCTATGGTATGGATCGCAAGAAAGAGTGGTCTCGGACAGAGCTGGCTTATAACGCCATGGTGCTGGGGGAGGGAATTCACGAACATTCTGCGCAGGACGCTGTCTTGCACGCTTATGCGCGTGGTGAGAGCGATGAATTTATTAAGCCAACTGTTATCGTTGATGACCACGATGCTCCTCGAGGTTTGATCAAAGACAATGATGCGGTAATATTTTTTAATTTGCGTTCTGATCGCGCACGTCAAATGTGTAAACCTTTTGTCCAGTCTGATTTTGAAAATCTCAATCCTGGAAGCTTCCAGCGTCAGGTGAAGCCGAAGAATTTATTTCTAGTTGCTTTGACTGATTTTGGTCCTGATTTGGGTGACCTGATCACAGCCTTTCCTAGCCGTGATCTGGCTGATAGTTTGCCGATGGTTTTGCATGACTATCGTCAGTTAGCAATTGCTGAGAACGAAAAATACGCTCACGTGACCTATTTTTTCAACGGTGGTTATGCTAATCCAGTAGCGAACGAAAAGCGAGTGATTGTTAGATCGCCTAATCTCAAAACCTACGAAGAGGCGCCTAAAATGAGTCTAGATGAAGTGACGCGAGTTGTAATAGAAGGGTTGAACAAGAAACGTTATGATTTTATTACTATGAATATAGCTAACCCAGATATGATTGCTCACACTGGTAATCTCTTGGCGACTGTGAAAGCTTGTGAGTATACAGATATTGCTTTGGGTAAAATTATTGCTACAGCGTTAAAGTTTGATGGTTTGGTAATTGTCACAGCTGATCATGGTAATGCCGAAGAAGTGATAAATATTGAGACAGGAGAGGTGGATACGGAGCACTCAGCAAATCCAGTACCATTTATCATTGTGCAGAAAGGTCAATTACCGAAATTACGTTCTGGTGGTAAACTGGGTGATATTGCGCCCACTATTTTACAACTTTTAGGAGTGCCTCAACCGAAACTGATGACTGGTAAAAGTTTAATTATAAAATAATGATAGAAAGTTCTACTCGTCCAAAACCTTTAGTGCTGATTGTCCTTGATGGCTGGGGCATTGCTGCGCCGTCACGTGCTAACGCTATTTCTTTGGCCAAGACGCCAAATATGGATAGTTATCTGACTACTTATCCCAGCTTGTCCTTGCAGGCTGCTGGTGAATCCGTCGGTTTAGCTTGGGGTGAGATGGGTAACTCTGAAGTAGGACATTTGAGTATGGGCTCTGGTCGTATCTTGTATCAGAGTTTACCGCGCATCACTCACAGCATTTTTGATAAATCTTTTTATTCTAATCCAGCGTTACTTGCTGCTTGTCAGCAAGTGAAACAAAATAATTCCTCTCTGCATCTAATGGGTATGGTCAGCTCCGGCGGAGTACATAGTTATAACGAGCATTTGTACGCTTTATTAGAGTTAGCTGTCGAGCAAAAAATTTCTCAAGTGTATATTCATGTTTTTCTCGATGGTCGTGATACCCCGTTCAACAGTGGGGCGAATTTTATTGCCAAGTTGAAAGATAAAATGAAGCAAATCGGCGTCGGTAAGATAGCTAGTATGTCTGGTCGGTTCTATGCCATGGATCGCGATAATCATTGGGAGCGCATTGCCAAAGCGTATAAGGCCATGGTGGAGGGCGAGTCTAAAGCTTATTTCACTGATGCTAGTCAAGCTATTGAAGCCTCGTATGATGCTCAGGTTTTCGATGAGCAGTTCGAGCCAGTAGTTATCACCGATGGCACCAAGCCACTAGGGTTGATTAAAGATGGTGATGCTGTGATTAGTTTTAATTTTCGTGCTGATCGTATGCGTGAGATTACTAAAGCAATTATCTTGCCAGGATTTGATAAATTTCCTCGAACCTACATGCAGGGTATTATGTTTGTTTCGATGACAGAATATGAGAAAGATTTACCGTTACAAATAGCCTTTGCACCGCAGGTGGTTGAAACGCCAGTGGCAAAAGTCATTAGTGATGCTGGTTTAGCTCAGCTACATATTGCTGAGACGGAGAAGTATGCTCACGTAACTTACTTTTTCAATGGTGGACAAGAGTAAACATTTCCCAAAGAAGATCATGTTTTGATTCCGTCATTGAAAGTTGCTTCGTATGATCAGAAGCCGGGTATGAGTGCACGTGAGATTACAGCTAGAGTTATCTCGGAGATTCGTGAAGTCAAATACGATTTTGTGGTAGTGAATTTTGCTAACGCGGATATGGTTGGTCATACTGGTAATCTAGCCGCTACAATTGAAGCGGTAGAAATTTTAGATGATTGCATAGGAAAAATAGCTGAAGTCGCTTTATCCTACGAAGGCGCGGTCATCATTACTGCTGATCATGGTAATGCCGAGAATATGTTTAATCTCCAAACTGGCGTGATAGACAAAGAGCACTCAAACCATGCGGTGCCTTGTATCTTGGTCGGCCATGCTTGGGAGCATAAGAATGTCGTCGGTGGAGTAGTCGGTACTGATTTGAGCCAGGCACAGTCCTCAGGTGTTTTAGCCGATGTCGGACCAACGGTGTTGAAAATACTCGGCTTGAAGAAGCCACCGGAAATGAATGGAACAGCGCTATTCTAAATAATCTTCCATTTTTTTGACTTTTGATTTTTTAGTTTTGACTTTATTTTATGCCCGAATTACCAGAAGTAGAAACAATCCGACGTGGTTTGCTCTCTCTGCAAAAACAGCGAATAAAAAAAGTCACAGTTCGTCTGCCAAAGATTGTTCGTCCGGCGGGAGCTGAGCGTAGTCTGATAGGACAGAGGGTATTGCTGATAGAACGTCGCGGCAAACTATTAATCTTCAGCTTGAGTTCTGGAGATTATTTACTTATTCATTTGAGAATGACTGGTCAGTTAGTCTATCGACCAAAACCAGATAAGATGTTTGTTGGCGGTCATCCAATTGTTAATGTTCTTGAGGTGCCAAATAAATTCACTCACGCCGAAATTCATTTTCAGGACAAAGGAGTTTTATATTATAATGATGTTCGTCGTTTTGGTTATCTCAAGCTGGCTGCTGAGGCTGAGGTTAGTAAGATTAAGTCAGGTTACGGTCCTGAGCCGCTTGATCGCAGCCTGACGTCTAAGAAGTGGTTGACGATATTAGCAAAGAAACCTAAATGGTCAGTGAAGAAACTATTATTAGATCAAGGTCAAATCGCCGGCATCGGTAATATTTATTGTGATGAAGCTTGTTTTTATACTGGTATCAAACCGATGCGGTTAGTTGGCAGTTTGAATCAGGCTCAGAAGATAGCTTTGCTAAAAAATATTCGCAAAGTTTTGAATCTGTCGATTAAATACGGTGGTACTAGTTTTAATTCTTATGTCCAATCTCAAGGCTATCAAGGTCAATTTTATAACTTGCTAAAAGTATATGGCCGAGGTGGTCAACTGTGTCAGCAATGCAAAAAAACCAGCATCGAAAAAATCAAATTTGCTGGTCGAGGGACACACTATTGTCCGCGCTGTCAAAAATAAGGCAAGAAGATTGCTAAAATATAAGTCAGAGCTATTCCTGCTAGAGAGCCAACTATCACCTGCCACGGTGTGTGACCGAGACGTTCATTCAACACTGGATATTTATATTCTTTAGTTTGATCTAAATCTTTCACTACCATGTTGATTAACTTAGCATGTAGTCCCAGCTGACGACGGAAGCCAGTGGCATCACGGACTACAATGAAGAAGAGAATAATACCCACCGCTAAGGCAGCGTCATCCCAGCCACGGTCAATAAATAAGATAGTAGCCAGCGAGCTAGCCAGAGCGGAGTGAGCTGAAGGCATGCCACCGTAGTTGTTCAAATGTTCCCAAGAAAAATTGCCACGGGCAGCTTCCAAGAGCAATTTGATGCCCTGGACTATGACCATAACTAGCAGAGGAATGATGAATAGACGCATAGAATGATATTAGCTATAATGCTGTATATAAGTATAGCATAACCTGAAACACATGATAGCCAGTTTGCAATATATTATTCTCGGTCTAGTGCAAGGTATTACTGAATGGTTGCCTATTTCCAGCGATGGTCATTTATACTTGGCTCACAATTTACTCGGTATTCCAGAGGACCTACCTTTGGACGTTTTTTTGCATGGAGCCAGTCTGATTGTCTTGGTATTTTATTTCAGGAAACAGCTGATGGCATTAATTCGTGGTGTCTTAGCGCGCAATAAAGTAGATATACTATATACTTGGTTTGTTATCTTGACGACTATTGCTACTATTGCCGTCGCTTTGACTATCGAAAAATGGTTGCCACAACTACAAAATAATAAAGCAGTGGCCCTTGGTTTTCTGCTGACTGGTATTTTAGTTGTTTCGACACGTTGGACAGTTCAGAAACAAGCTAACAAACAGTTAACTTGGCCCAAGGCGGTCATCTTAGGATTGGCTCAAGGCGCAGCGGTGCTGACAGGACTATCACGCAGCGCTTCGATGTTAGCTATTGGTTTGGCTTTTGGTTTTTCCAAAGAGCTAGCATTTCGTTATACCTTTATTGCTGCTATTCCAGCTATTGCTGGAGCCTTTATCCTAGAAGTACCGAAACTATCTATTCAACCTTTACATTGGTTAGCCTTTGTGGTGACTTTGATTTCAGGTTACATTGCCTTGAAATTATTAGATGTGTTGGTGCGTAAAGAAAAAATCTTTTATTTTGGTATTTACACAATTATTTTAGCTGTTGTGTTATTTTTCTTATGAAGATCAAAGTAGCTATTATCGCTGGCGGAGTAGGGACACGTCTCTGGCCTGTCTCACGCCTCAATGCGCCGAAACAAATCAGCGCTTTATTTGGTGGTAAGTCTGTCTTGCAAACAACCTATCAGATGTTGCGCAAGAAATTTGCCGTAGACGATATTTTGGTAGTTACTGGCGAGTCCTTTGCGGCCACAGTATTAGATCAACTAGGTTTACCTCGCAAGCAGCTAATCATCGAGCCGTGTCGACGAGATACTGCTGGTGCTATCGGTTTGGTCGCTTGGCAGGTAGCTCAGTCTGATCCTGAAACTATCTTAATTACAGTGCATTCTGATCACGCCATTGCTAAGCCGGTAGAATACGTCAGAGTGCTCTTATCAGCAGCACAGATGGTCTCTGAACGACCTGATACTCTTATTACAATTGGAGCGAATCCAACTTATCCGGAGACAGGCTACGGTTACATCTGTCTTGGTGCCGAAGTTGGTCGGCACGGTCGTGATCGCTTCTATCAGGTTGCCCGTTTCACTGAGAAGCCGAAATTAGCGACAGCACGAAAATATATTGACGATTGGAGGTATCTCTGGAATACAGGCATGTTTGTTTTTCAGGTTGGTCAGTTCAAACAATGGTATCGGCAGTATCTACCTAGTCATTACCGAATATTTGAAACAATCTACGCCTCTCGCGTCAGCAGGACTCAGCGTTTGCAGAGAGGCTTTGCTCAACTCGCTACTATTTCGATTGACTATGGTATATTGGAAAAAATGAGTAATTTATTGGTATTACCAGCTTCTTTTGGTTGGCAGGATATCGGTAGTTGGAATGTCGTAGCTGGAATAGTAAAAAAAAATAAGACAGATAAACGTGTGTCTATTGAGGCGCATAATAATTTTGTTCTCGCAGATCAGCGGAAATTAGTAGCCATAGTTGGCTTGGATGATTATATTGTGGTGGATACTGACGACGCTCTATTAATCTGTCCGAAAGATAAGAGTCAATTGGTCAAACAAATAGTCAATGAA
>CAZASM010000022.1:0-15397 GCA_964487895.1 uncultured Gammaproteobacteria bacterium | reverse complement strand
ATCGTCGTCTAGTCCAATGTCTATATTTATGACCTGTCAGTTTAGTTCACTTATTGATTTGGCTTATTTATTGCTTTAAGTTTCTATTTATTTTCCATCTCATATCCCTATAAAAGTCGAACATTTTCTTCTAAATATATTTATGGCTATATTCTAGCGATACTAATTTTTTGTTACATTGCTTTTTTTACACATTTATTTGTAACGGCGGCATATATTAGCGATGGGCTGACTGTGATAGATCACAACCTCTTAACATACATTTTATATTCCATAATGATTACCATCCCGTTTTTTAGTGGTATGTTTGAGCTTCGAAAGAAGTTAAATAACGGAGATGGTATCTATAAACAGCATTTTTTGACATTAATAATTCTTGTTGGGTGTTCAATTGGGCTGAGCTTATTTTTTAATCTGTTTCTGGCAATTTTGAATAACTATGATTATGTTGTGGTTGGACCGTTATCTTCAATATTATTAAGCTTCGCCATCATGCGCATGATAATTTCTAAAGAATAAAATTATGCCTATACAAGACTTATTACTTATCTTTACCGCCGGAGTTACATTTGCTGTTGGATTATTAGTTGGAATTAGAGATAGACACAATATTGCCAATATCATGTATTTCTTTTTGACATTTTTTATGTCGTCTTGGGCTATCTCGCTCCTCATGTTCAGAACGTATAATGCTAATGACGTTTCTGAATTCTTCGGTCGCTTCAGCTACATCGCGGGATTATTAATGATCATCTCTTTCTACTTATTCACCAGATACTTCCCATACAGAGATCGTATGATTAGTGGAGTAACAACAGTTGTCTTAACGTTAATCTCAGTCATAACGATTATTACAATGTTATACACCGATTTTTTAGTTATCCGTGTAGTTGTTATCAACGGCGTTGTTTCAGCGGTCACGAATCCAGTAGTTCATAGCATATATGGTTTAATATTATTGATATTTCTTATTTCTGGTCTTGCTAACTTATTTCTCAAGAAACACAACAGTGGCGGTAGTCATAGAAAGCAACTCAACTCAATTTTTGTTATGAGCTTAGTTGCTGGCTTTTTTGGAGCAGTTTTTGATATTATTTTGCCCATTTTCGGTGACTATAGATGGAATTGGCTTGGTCCGCAGTTTTTGATACTGTTCACCATTGCTGTTGGAATTATTATTTTTTCTCCTAGATTGACGACTCATGACTAAACGCAAGAAAATAGCTCTAATCTTTGCTACAGGCACGGTTCTCTCGTCTCTCAAGAGTCGAAGTATTGTTTTTGTAGATACTGAGAGTGATATTCCGAAGTGGTTAGAAGCAATCCCAGAAATTGGTTTGATTGCTGATATTGAACCTCATTATTTCTTATCTGAGTCAGCTACGTTTAGCTACGATCATACAATGCAACTTTCTGAGAAGATTCATCAGCTAAGTGGTTTGGTAGATGGCCTTGTCATTCTGATGCGGACTGAGAGTATTGTTGCGCAAGCTACTTTATTGAATTTTCTTAATCAAAATCTAACTATTCCTGTTATCTTGACTGGTTCTGTCGTCTCGCCCCAAGCTCTGACCGAAGGCGTCTTGTCTGAGCCGTTTAAAAAAAGTGTCGCTCTTAGTTTGAAAAGTAATGTCATTAATGCCATCCAGGTTGCTACGAGAGATTTTCATGGCTTCGGTATCATGTATGGTAATCGTTTGATTGAGCCAATACGCGCTAAACGTGAGAATATCGAAAACCTCAATGTATTTAGTTCGGTTGATGGTAAATATGTTGGTCGAGTGGAATTTGGTATTAGTCTCAATCAGCCCAAAAAGTCAGAAACTCAAACTCAGCATTTCTCAGCTTTTTCTCCAAATATTACCGTCTTGGATTCGGCTTTTTTGACAACTGGTAGTTTACAAGGTTTGAAAACAGATGCTGTAATCATTAAGGTGAAAGAAAATGAGCGTTTATCGCTGGAATTATCTGAAGCTTTACGCAGCCTCAAACAGTCTGTTATTTTGTATAATTATTGGTATGTCTTAGAACATTCTGGTCTGGTAACTGTCTCGCGTTTGACAGAAAGTAGTTTATTGGCGAAGTTGATGTGGCTCTTGTCCGAAAAAATATCAACAACGGAATTTAAACGAAAAATCACGGAGAATGTGATTGGGGAGATACTGTCATGAGAATTTACTATTTTGCCAATGTGAAAAATCCCACGCAGCTGTTGATCTTTCAAGAAACCTCTCAGCTATTGCGTCATAGCGGTTTAACAGTGGTTGATAATGTCAAAGCCAAGCCAGACTTTGAAATGGACGAGCAGGGAGGTGTCGAGCAGATTGATGCTGTCATTATTGATTCCAGCGGATCTGATGCTGAAGCTGGCTATCTTCTAGCTGTGGCGATAGCTCATAAGAAGCCAGTATTATATCTTTTAGCAACCGGCACTAAACTTGACACTTCCGTCAAAGCTTTGACCTTGAATAAGTCTATTAAAGAATATCTACGAGTAGAATTTTTCACTGTTAATAATTTTAAAACTAAGGTTAAAGAGTTTTTACAATATCTGGATCAGGATATTGGTAAGGAGAATCACTCAGTCAAATTTACCTTACGTCTGACACCAAAAATTGAGCGTTTTCTCCACTGGAAAGCCGAGAAACAAACTACGAATAAAGCTGATTTTGTCCGGCAACAGCTGGAAGAGATGATGAAGCATGACGAGGATTATCGCCGCAGGTTGGAGTAGAGTTGTTGTCGTTGCGACTCTGTACCAAAGCTACGCGATCGGTACAGAGGAAGCAATCTCCATACAACTAATTATGAGAAGTCAGTACTACGTTCCTTAAATATCATTAAATGCTATAATTACCTTGATAAATAAGCCCTTTTTTAGATAGAAGCCGTCGGAAATGAGTAATTTTGAGCCTTCAGAAGATAGAATTACAAACTGGTTTGAGACTTCTAAAGCCGTCTCTCGAAATGTCGGTCAAAAAAAACTGTTCATAAGTTTAGGCGAACTGACAAAAAATCAACAATAGCAAAACAAACCATTAAGCAACGATAATTAGCCATATTATTTATGAGAATTAAGTATCAAGTTACTAAAATTGTGGTTTGTTTTTTTGTTTCGCTCTTGGTTATCATGCCCTTGGCACCGGTGTGGGCTAGTGATTCTGTGTCTGTGTCGTCTGAGACAGAGACAGTGTCATCGAATGAGCCAATTATTTTACCAGCAGTCACGCAGCCGATAAGCATCAAAGATAACGAAGGTCAATCAGATTCTCTGAGCCAAGCCTTGCAAGGGTTAGACACAATTCCTGACGGAGGTATCACCGAGATAAATGCCAATGAGCCGGTACCTTTGGACATGTATTCTACTCGTGATAACGCCGGCGCTAAGCCAAAAGTGGGCTCTAACTATGGTATTGATGATTTCAGCGGGACCTTTAGCTATACTGCTCCGATAGAATTTCCAGCAGGACGTCAGAATCTTAGTCCAATTTTTTCTCTAAATTATAATCATCAAAGGGCAGCCATTGGCTCCGTGACTGGTTTTGGTTGGGAGCTAAGTCTGCCGTCGATCGAACGTGACAGTCGTTCGGGTACTGATAAGTTATACACTGACAACTATTTTAAACTTAATCTAGGGGGTTCAGCTGATTTGGTGCCAATTTCAGTTGATGGCTCAGGTTACGGTAGTTATGGGAAACGCATAGAATCAGATTTTAATGATGTTCAGTATTCAGCCAGCGGTTGGGTAGTTATTGATAAACTTGGTACCAGATATACCTTTGGTCGTGAGTCAGTGTCCAAACAGACAAATCCGAATGATTCTACCAAAGTTTATAAATGGATGTTGTCAGAAATTCGCGATACTAATAGTAATTTTGTTAAATACGAGTACGTCAAAGATGGTAATCAAGTTTATCCTAAACGTATCGTTTATACAGGTAGTGGCACTACTGACGGTATTTATGAAATAAAATTTCAGCCATTTGCTACGGCATTCCCTGGAACAGCGACTAATGTTCAAAGTATTTCTTATCAGACTGGTTTTCAAGTGGAGACCAGATTTTTATTAACTAGGATTGAGGTGCTGACCTCAGGGATTGTAACTCGAGCCTATGATATTTCGTATGAAAATAATGTCGGTGGCAACAAGAAACTACTAACCTCTATAACCCCAAAAGCTTACAAAGATGGGGTAGAGAGTAGTAAAGATCAGACCACTTTCATGTATTCGATAGACACGCCAGCCTATACATCAACAGCTCAATACCATTTACCGAGCGGTCACGTACTTGGTCAGGTTATGGGCATAGCGGAGAGTAAGCGCGATATGTTTATTGATTTAAATCAAGATGGGTTTACCGACTATATACGATTGTATTGTGGTAACGGTACGTTGAACATGAATGTCTTTCAAAATGATACCAAAGGGGGATGGACAGGCGGACCACATAGTATGAGTTTTGGCAGTGGCTTCCCCTGTAATCGGTATACCTCTATTCCAGTCGCTTTCGCTGAGCTTAATGGTGATCATAAGATTGATATGATTACTAATACTAATTCATATCTAAATACTGGCGCAGGTTGGACACTGGTGTCTGGTGGGTCACCATTCTCGTTATCACAGTCTACTGGTCCGGGTTCAACTCCACAAAATGCAGTGAATTTTGTTGACCTCAATAATGACGGCTACGATGACATTCTTTACGAGAGTCATCCTACCAACGCTTCGACTGCTGTGGCTGGGTATATCAAAACACCAGGTGCAGGTTGGAATCTTGATGCTGATTATGCTGTCAGTGTTACCATGGGTATGGCAGATTGCCTCGGCTATGGTGGTAGTCCGATGGGGTACGCTGATCTAAATCATGATGGGTTACAAGATATCTTTTATAATTATGATTGTTCATTTGGTAGCTTCTCTGAAACTGCTGGGGGAGCTTATCTAAATAACGGTGGAGGTTTTGCTATTACAACCCTTTTTGGACCTCTGGCTCAGATGAGTTATTACAACGGTAACTCATCGACACCGACGCAACAAGTTAATCTCATTAGCGACTATGATCATAATGGTATTGTTGATGGTGCTGGGTATAGTCGATTCAAAAATGTTTCTGCTGGTGGCGCGCGACAGTCTGGAGGCACATTGAGTATTTTAGGTCAGACGGTGATAAATGAATTCATAGCTGGTACTACCGCTTATTTTGAAACCACATTACCTGTAGCCGTAGCCGATCTCAACGGTGACCAAGCTCAAGATGTTATTCATTCATTAAATAATGCCAGTTTAAATTTTGATGAGGTATATCTTGGGTCTTTAGAGAAACCTGATATTTTAAACAAGCTAGATTTCCAATCTGGTGGGTCAGCCGAGATTCATTATGGCTATTCTGCTGATGAGCGTGACGGAGCTGGGAATGTTACTAATCAGCAATTACCGTTTAGTTTATTTGTAGCCAAAGAGATATTAGTTCACGATGGTCTCGGTAATCTGACGGGTACGTATTATGGCTACGCTAATGGCACAAGCGCGAGCTACATCCAAAACTTTGTGCAGGATGTCTATGGTTTTGGACAAGTTACCAAGAAGACAGGATCGGCGGTTGTAAACGTAGATCTTGGAGACGGTTCAGATGGTGCCTATGTCTCTATCGGCAATGATCACTGGTCAACTAATAAAGAGTTTACTAGTCTAACTATTCAAAACGGTCACACAGTAGTTGTTGATCCAAATGTTACTATCCGCGTTCAAGGCCTAGCTCGGATTGATGGTATTTTGACTGCTGAAGGGTTGGGTTATGGCGGTGGAGGCTGGAGTAATGGTAATGGTGGTGATGGTGGAGGTCCAGGAAAAGGAGAAATGGGTGCGAATTTTGGATCCACTGGTTATGGTGGTGGCGGAGCAGGTTATGCAACCGTCGGGGGTGATGCTCCAAATGTACCAAATAATTTCGGTGATGGCGGTTCTGCGTATGGAAGTTATTTATTGCAACCACTAGAACTCGGCTCAGGTGGGGGAGCAGGCCATAATGGCGGTTCAATCGATATTGGCTTTGGCGGTTCTGGCGGAGGCATTATAAGCCTATCAGCTGACACAATCTTGGTGAATGGAGAAATTAATGCAGACGGTATTAATGGCGAAGACGGTATGCATTTTACAACATATTCTGGTGATATCTATACTGGAGGTGGCGGCGGCGGTTCTGGCGGTTCGATTTTAATTAAAGCTAAAAATCAAGCATCTATTGGTAGTAATAAAGTTACTGCTACTGGGGGTAGTGGCGGATTTGGTCTCCATGGTTCTGTCGGTAATAGTAATAGCGGAGGCAATGGTTCTCCAGGTCGTATTAGAATTGAAGCATTAACCATAAACGGTACATCAAATCCTACTTACTATTCAGCCGGGAATTTAGAACTATCAGTAAATAATCAACCGAGTGATTCAAATATTCAGATTGTAGACTCTAAATATGCCACAGCTGGAAATAGTGGATCAACCATTGACCCAAGTTATTATACTCACGGTCGTAAATTACGGGAGCGCCGATTGGATAGTTCTGATTATATAAAATCCCAAACCAACTATGAATGGATGACATCAACGGTCGGTAATAGGACGTTTGTGGGATTAGATAATCAGGCAACAACTGAAGGCAATATTTTGGATACCTACGCCTTACGCGAACACACTTTTGATAGTAATACTACCGCTCTGTACCATATGAACGGAGCCAAAGGTAGTAGCGAAAAACGCTCTGGTATTGGTGTGAATTCCAGCTATGATCTGATCGAAGATGTAAATGTCTATGCAGCAGAGAGTTTTAACGGTCGAAATGATGGAGCGTACCGCGTCCCTACGTTAACACCAGGTAATACTTTTACCTTAGGGAGTAGCTGGACTATTGAGTTTTGGTTTAAGGCTTTAAGTTTACCGACTGCTAATAGAGGTTTTTTCCGCAGTACGAATATCTCTTCATCTTCACGGCTGATCAATAGCGCTTTAAATGGTGAATCTGGTACGCATACCTTAGGTATTGAAATCGTAAATGATGGTAGTCCTCGTCCTACTGTAGTTACACCTTTTGGTATTCAACCAAATCGTTGGTATCATTTGGCTTTAGTCGAAAACGGTGGCAGTAATTTAACCCTTTATATTGATGGTGCGCAGGTTGACCAAAACACCACTGCAAGCCAACCTGAACTGATAACCCAAACATTTATTTTTGGTGAAGGAAATGGCGGTACTGTACCTACCTTGATTGACGAATTCCGTCTATCTAATACTGCTCGTAGTGCTTCAGCTATCAGCAGCTATTACAACAGTACCTTGTCTCCTATTAGTTTAGAAGGTCGTGGCATGGAATATACCTATGATACTGCCAACGGCAACGTTTTAACTGAAGAAAATTTAGGCAAAGGTCAGTTGGAAATTACCACCGGTAGTTTCACTAACATTAGTGGCGACGAGAAAACAACCACCTACGCCTACGCCCAAAATTCTACGAAACACATTTTAGCAACTCCAAAAACTAAAACCATCAATTCAACTTCAGAAACAAAAACTCAAGATTTCTATTACGATCAGTCAACAATTTTGGGTAGCGTTGATAAGGCTAACCTAACAAAAGAAGATTTAAAAACAAACACTGTTGATATTGAAACCACCTATAACAATTATGGTTTACCTTTGACCAAGAAAGATCCAAAAGACAACACAGCAGTTAGTCTAACCTACGATACCAATAATCTCTTTGTCAGTACCACGACAGACGCGCTCGGACGTCAGACTGCCACTAAATATGACAAGACCACAGGACAATTATTATCTTCACGAGATCCGAATGGGTATCAAGAGAAAAATACTTACGACGCTTTTGGCAGATTAATCAAAAAAGAACTATCTGATCCAAATTCTGTCACTACGTTGATTACCAAGCAAGTAATTACCTACCAAGACGCCACATTCCCAAATTATACTGAAGTTAAGGATTATTTCAGCGCTGGTAACTATACTACTTCGCGAGAGTATTATGATGGTTTAGGACGTGTGATTCAGACTGTGAAATCAGCTGATGGCGGACAGTTTATCGTTAGCTACAAGCAGTATGACAGCCAAGGTAGAGTGGCGAAAGAATCACTACCAGTATTTGTCGGTACTATCAATTACAACGCTAGTCCAAGCTTCACTTTGGCTAAAACATATACCTACGATGCTTTGGATCGCGTACTGACGGAAGTCACACCGACCGGTATGACCAGCTATGCTTATGATGGTTTAGTTACTACCATCACCGATCCCAAAGGTAAACTAAAGAAATTAACAAAAGATGCTCATGACAATTTAGTTAAAGTCGAAGAGTTCAACGGAGGCTCACCGTATATTACGACCTACGAATATTCTCTGACCAACAAACTCAAGAAGATTACCGACGCTTTGGGCAATATCCGTACTTTCACCTATGACGCCTTGGATAATCTGACTCAGCAGGATATGGTTCATAAGTCTTCAGTTTCTAACCCGGTGAAATGGACCTATACCTATGACAAAAATGGCAATGTCTTGAGTAAGGCTGATCCAAAATATCAAACGACTAACTATACCTACGACACGTTAAATCGATTAGTAACAGAAAATTTCACTGGCAAGACAGGTATAGAATACGCTCTGACCTATGATCAAGGCAGTGGACAGATCGGACGATTGACCAGTGCTGTGTCGAATAATGGCGTGACGATGAATTATACCTACGACAAGCAAGGTAAACCATTGACGGTCACGCGCACCATAGATGGTATGAGCTATGTTTTGACTTATACCTATGACTGGAATGGCAACGTTGCGTCTATTACCTATCCAGAAGGAGAGCGGATAGACTATCTCTACAACAGTGTTGGTCAGATTAACCAGGTGAATAAAGTTAAAAACGCGCAGACTACAGTCTTGGCTTCTAATGTGACTTACTCACCGCTGGGCCAGATTACTCATCTAGAACGTGCTAATGGGGTAACTACCGACTATACGTATGATCCGGCCAAGATCTATCGCCTGACTAGAATACTATCTTTCAAAGGATCTACTAAGTTGCAAGATTTGGGTTACTCATATGACGCCAATGGTAATATCTTGGCTATGAGTGATACATCAAATACTCAGTTGGCTAAGACAACTAATTATACTTATGACGACCTCAATCGTCTGACGTCTGTGGCAGTCACAGGCGCTGCTTCTGGTACGAATTATTCTCACTCCTATACCTATGACGCTATCGGTAACATCCTCACCTCGGAGGCTGGAACATATACGTATAATAATAACAATCCTCATCAAGCCAATAACATTGGTGGTACGGCCTACATCTATGACACCAACGGCAATGTCAAATACATTGGTCAGGATTTCCTGCGCTCTGACTATCGTGACCGTATGGATTATTCTCGTCAAGCAAATTCGGCAGACTACACAGAATATCTCTACGACCACACTAATCAACGAGTCAAGAAACACACTGTAGCATATGTAACCCCTCCAGGAGGTGGAGGTTGTGCTCATCCTGATGATTGTCCAGATCCTGAGCAGGGAGCACCGGTTATGATTCAGCCGACTGTTGAGCCAATACCGGGTAAATTACCAATGCCGATAGACGAAAGCTTGGAAGGGGAAAGTAGTATGGAGCAAGTAGTAGGGGAACAGACTGATGACTCTATTTTTACACCCGAAGTTTCTACTCAACCTACAGATAGTTCCCTTACTCCTATCTCCGTTCTCCATACTCCTGATTCTGAGGTTACTATTCAAATTTTAGATAATCTAGACATAGAAGAACCAGTGATTGAGCCATTAGTAGTAGAGCCATTGGCTACCTCAACCGAAGAGATTATCAATCCAGAGCCCGTTGTACCAATAGAGCCGGATCAGTCTCTGGCTAATGATGCAACTGCCACCTCCACTGAAGAAATGTTAATTACTCCAGATTCAGACATCACCGAGGCTCCAATTACCAGCGTTGAAGAACCTCAGCCAGACATTGCTCCTGTGGGTAGTGATATTGCTACGTATTATATTGATAAATACTATGAAAAGGAGTTTGGTGGTGTTGCACGAAATCATTATTTCATAGGGAATGTTAAGTTAGGCTCCGAGGTATTATCTGGAGCTAATACAGGTATATTCTATAGTCTTTCAGACCATCTAGGTTCTAGTAGTCTAATAACCAATTCGACAGGAAGTATCACCGAAGTTGCAGACTATAAGCCGTATGGTAGTATTAGCTACAGCAATATTACACAGAATATTGGTGATCATTACAAGTTTACGGGGAAAGAGCTGGATTCTGAGAATGGATTGTCATACTTTGGGGCTAGATACTATGGGCAGGCTAATGGGAGGTTTATGGCTATTGACCCTGTTATGTTTAGCTTAGCAAGTGATGAGAGAACACAACAAAAGACTGGCGCTAAACAACAACAGCTTCTAGCTGATCCTCAAAGTCTCAATAGTTATGCTTACTCTAGAAACAATCCTGTAATCCTAGTAGATCCTGATGGTAAATGGTGGAAAGAGGTTATAACAGGTAGGCAATCATTTGCAGATTTCAATGTGGAAATAGGCCAAGCTGCTCAACAGTTGTATGATACAAGTAAAGTCTGGCAGAAGGCTATGGATCATCCTGTGGCGACTGGTGTGGCGACTGGTGTGGCGGGTGGAGCCACTGCTGCGGGAGCCACTTTAGCGTTAGGAGGCAGTGTCACTTGTGGAATCATTTGTGGTAGCACTGCCGCTACTGTAGTCACAACGGTAGCTCCAGTAGCACCTTTAGCAAGTAAAGTCACTAATTTATCAACCAAACCGATAGTAAGGGGGGCGTTGGATAAACTCGAGAAGGTTGGTGATCAAATCAACAAATCGCCACAAGAAATACTTGATAAAGCCTCAAGTGCAACAATTAGATTAGTCGATAACGCAAATAATCAAAATATAAACATTCTCATTTCCAAAAACGCAAATAATATTAGGGATGGGTTTATTAGAGTGACACTAAACCCTTCTGCTCAGAGGGTCATTTCAGCTGGTACGATGCGCTTTAATCAGGTTTGGAACGGAATAATTGATGGACGCTTTAAACCATTTTAATGTAATTTTATGGCAAAAGAATTTGAGGAAAAATTATTGAGTAAGATAAGTAATTTTATCAACTCTGAGCAAAGTTTGGATAAATTTTACGATGATTACTATTTGTTTTTTGTCGATAAAATTCCAGAAGATGCTTTAGATAATAATCAGTTTAAATTTTTTGGAACGATCCAAGAAAAGTGGGATTTTGTGACTGAGGACCCAAGTGAGGATGATAGAAAATATGGGTATATTAATGTTGAAGAGTATAAAACATGGATTCGAATACTGATCAATAAACTTTCAGAATTTAACTGGGATTATGAAACAATGGAGAAGTTTATCAATCAACAAGTTACAGTTAATTCACAAGAGTTATTGCCCATCCTTTGATTCCACTTTCTAATATGAATGGAGGGGTGGTGTATCCCCCTGTTACTTGCTTTTTATCCCATTTTGTTCCATAATTCGGCTAGTTATAGCTTATGAATGGAGCAATTACTCAGCCTCTTGATCCCGCAATTCTCGACCATGCTAGCAGGACAGACCTGAAGCAAAACGGCCGACCTTTTTTTTACGCTGCTGCAGATGGCAACAAAGACGTAATAGTCTTTTTGGTCCATGGATTTAGCGGCTCTCCCTACGATCTCAGTGAGCTAGGCAAGTATCTGTCCGAGCATAATATTAATGCTTGTGGAGTGCTTCTAGCTGGGCATGGTGGTGATTATGCTGTTTTCGCTCCCACTGGTCATCGTGAATGGTGGCAGAGTGTCAAGCTGGAGATTGATCGTTATCAGGGTGACTACCAGCATATTATCCTCATGGGCTATTCTTTTGGTTCTAATCTCGTTATGGATATTGCCTGCCGTTACCCCGAGCTAGCCGAGGGGGTTATCTGTATGAGTCCTTCAGTCTTTATCCGCAAACATAACAGAGTTCGTTTTTTGAACGCTGTTTTTTCTTTATTTACTGATCACGTAGACAAACGTAAAATGCGTCGCGACCGGCGTGCCTTGTATGAGGCTGGTGGTCGTCATATTACTGTCTCGACTCATGGTTTGAGTAGTTTCTTTGAATTTATTGATAACTATACCAAAAGACAGTTGCCGTTATTTAGTGCACCGATTCTATTGATTCATTCCCGCGATGATTACGCCTCTAATCCTAGAAGTTCAGAATATATTTTCGAGAAAATTGCTAGTACTGACAAAGAGCTATTTATGATCAATGAATTTGAACATAATCCTTTGAACTCTAACAGTCGCAATGTTATTTTCGGTAAAATATTAGAATTCATTGCTGAGCATCGCCAATGAGCACTATTTTTGCTCGCTTTCAAGAAACTGTGAAAAGCCACGGATCAGACACTTTCGTGGCTGATATTGAAGCTGGGCAGATACATAGGCAGACCTATACTCAAGTTTTCGACAAAGTTCAACGCTTGGCTGCTTCTTTGAAATCATTCGGTGTAGCCACAGGTGATCGAGTTGCTGTACTATTACCTAATTCCGCTGATTGGGTGATTGCTGATCTTGCTTGTGCCCAGCTCGGATTAATCAACGTGCCAATCCACACTACTTATAGTTGGAACTACATCCAGTACACAATTACTCATTCAGGAGCTATGGTGCTGGTAGTAGGCACGAAACATTGGCAAGAGCACAAGTCTCAGATACTTGGACTAGGATTGAAGCAAATCATTGTTCAGGGAATAGAGGACGTTCAGAGTCCGGCTGTATCTTGGCAATCCTGCTTAGCTCACGAACCTCTTTCTGAGTCTACTTCTGTTACGCCTGAAGATGTTCATACCATTGTCTATACTTCTGGTACCACCGCAGATCCCAAAGGTGTGATGTTAACGCATGACAATATTCTCTTTGATACTGACGCAGCTCGTCAGGTAATCCCGATTTTTGCCACCGATTTATTTTTTTCTTTCTTGCCATTATCGCACATGTTAGAGAGGACAGGGTGCTACTATACTGCGCTTTCTGTCGGGGCCTCGATCTATTTTGCTAGTAGCAATGAGAAAATTACTACTGAAGTAGCTCTGGTCAAACCAACTATTATGTTGGCAGTGCCACGAATATTTGAGAAAATGCACCGCAAGATTTTTGATACTATCGATAGTGGTCCAAAATGGAAGAAACGACTATTTTTCGCTGCCTTACATAGTAGACAGCATTCTAGTCCCCTAAAGTCATGGTTGTATGAGATGTTAGTGTTTAAAAAAATTAAGGCTAAACTGGGTGGTAGACTAAGATTAGTCATCTCTGGTGGAGCTTCTTTAGATCGTAAGATAGCGCGTTTTTTCCAAACAATTGGTTTGGCTATCTTTGAAGGTTATGGTTTGACTGAGACCTCGCCAGTGGTATCAGTAAATTCTTTGAATAAGACTAAAATCGGTACAGTTGGATTGCTTTTGCCTGGTGTAGAGGTTACAATAGATAAGGACAAACAAATTCTGATCCGCGGACGTAATGTGATGAAGGGCTACTACAATAACGAAGCTGTTACCAAAGAATCAATTGACAGCGAAGGTTGGTTTTACTCAGGTGATATGGGCTTCCTCGATGGCGAAGGTTATCTGACAGTAGTTGGAAGAATCAAGGAGTTGATAGTTCTGACTAATGGTAAGAAAGTTAATCCTGTGCCGCTAGAAATATCCTTGAATCGTAGTCGGTATATTGGTCAAGCTATGGTTTACGGTGATGGACAGAATCATTTATCCACAATAATTGTCCCAGATTTTGCCGAATTTGAGCTCTGGCTGAAGTCCAAATCTATCACAGGTTCTAGTAAGGAAGCGATAACACTGCCTCAAGTGAAAGAATTATTCATGAGTGAAATAAAAGAATCATTGAAAGATTATAATAGTGTAGAGCAGATTGTTGATTTTAAGCTAGTTGCTGAAGAATTTACTCAGGAGAATGATATGGTTACACCTACGCAAAAACTAAAAAGAAGGAAGATATTAACCTTATATAAATTATGTTAGATCTACTGAAACATTTTAAATTATTTATCTAATATCACACACATTATGAAAAAGAATATTTTAGTTGGAGTTACTGCTGGTATTGCGGCATATAAAGCTTGCTCTTTGGTGAATTATTTTATAAAAGAAGGTGCCGACGTTAAAGTGATGATGACGAAATCAGCAACAAAACTAGTAACTCCACTCACATTTCAAGCGTTAACTAACCATGCTGTATATGTTGATATGTGGGATTCAATCAATACAGAGGAAGTTGAGCATATATCTTTAGCGAAATGGGCTGACATATGTGTTATCGCGCCCGCTACTGCTAACACTATTAGTAAAATTACACTTGGGTTAGCTGACAATTTTTTAACTACCGTTGTTCTAGCGTTACCAAAGAAAACAAAAGTAGTTATCGCTCCTGCCATGAATACTGAAATGTGGAATAATCCTATTATTGTTAGCCACATAAAAAGTCTAAAACAATATAAAGATAAGTATTATGTAATTGATCCGCAGGCTGGTATATTAGCATGTAGAGACGAGGGGATTGGTAAGATTGCAAAAATTGAAGACATCTCTAGTAAGGTTTTTAAATTATTAAAGTAGAATGAATGAAGGATCGACAAAGAGAGGGAAAAAATAATCAAAGCAAATTTTTTTTAGACGAATCAATATTTTGTGATTTTAATAGTAGTATACTTACTAATGTATCATCTGAGCTAACAAGGGACTGCGCAACTCAACAAGAGATGGCAGTGAGAATATTTTATTTTGTTCGCGATAAAATTAAATATCGAATCGGTTTTTGGAATAGAACAGCAAGTACTACTTTTTTAGAGAAGAGTGGAACATGTACAAATAAAGCAAATTTGATGGTAGCTTTGTTGCGGTCGGTTGGAATAAGTGCTGGTTATGGAGTTATGAAGGTGAAAGGAAAACAGTATTTTGGACCTATTGCGATTCCATTTTTAAGTAGATTTGTCAGTGAAACTTCCGTTCATATATATTGCTACGTCTATTTAAATGAAAGGTGGATAAAGTGTGATCCGTCTGATGATTATTTATTATGTAAGAAAACCAGCTTATTTAATTATACAACACAATTGGTTGACTGGGATGGAAATGGTGATGCAAAATTACAGTTGAATCCTAGCCATATAATATCCGACAGTAATCCTGTGGCTAACATTGATGATTTAATGATGAAAAAAACGTCAATTTTTAAAGAGGTAGCAATTTCAATTGGTAATCTTTACCTAGATTATCTGCGTTCAGACATGAATTCATTTACTGACATATCTGAT
>CAZASM010000021.1:0-15436 GCA_964487895.1 uncultured Gammaproteobacteria bacterium | reverse complement strand
AACGATAGTGATATAAAGTCTCAGCTTGTAGACCTTGAATTAAATTTGTTTAGGTTGAGCTAGCAACAGTTGTATCCTGAGACCATAAGTACATTCCAGGATGATCGACTGTATAATAATCAGGTGCGACGTCAACAACTACTGGAATATTACTGTTATCATTTTTTAGAGAAAAATATATTTTAGTTGAAGTAGCCTGCAGGTCATCGATGCTAATGTTCGAAAATTGAACTGTCTGATCATGGTCCTCTACAACCAGATCAATACTCGAAACATTATTTGTCTCATCAGACTCCGCTACCTGATCGTCATAATCAACTGCGACGGTTAAAGTATAATTACCACTAATCAGCGGATCACAGTGGGCAAATAAATTTGAATCTAGTAATAATGTTTCTGTGGTCTCTGCTGGTAAGGTATGCTGATGATCAACTTGAGCGAAACAACTGTAGCTATTATTTTCGCTCACACCCTCGGCAGTTTGCGATAAAATAAGACTCAAAGAAAATTCATTTGTCACCGGTTCCTGACCTTGGTTGGAAATTTGTAAATCTAATCCTTGAGCGCCAAGTAACGGCTGCTCCTGATCATACCAATGAAAGCCTGAACGTAATTGTAACTTACTAATATTAATTTCCGCTGATGTCTGACTTTGAAAAAGTAGATGCGGTCCAACCACTCTCTCCCCTTGTGGTGTAGTACTGATGACGTGATAATGATACAAAGTGTCTGGAGTCAGACGTGGTAAAGTTATTGATCTATCGATATATAAAACATCATTTTTTTGCTTGGCCGAAAATGATTCATCAGTACTATACTCCACCAGACTGTCGCTGAGTTTATTGGTCTTCCAACTAATACTGATCTGACCGTTGGTTGTGAGAGTACTTTTGACCTCAGTGATAACCAAAGGCTCACTAGAAGCTTGGGAGTATCTGACTAGTCCCATACTTAGAGCGCTGAAGAGAAATAAAAAACCGATCAAGAAGCTGAGCGGTCGGATATGATTGTTTTGGTTCAAACGCATATGTTTAGTTAGATATCCTAGCTAACATCTGCGGACCAGCCGTCACGCTGGAAGCTTTCCCCTATTTATTGGACAAATAGAGCGAGCCAAACAAAAACAAATCAATCAATATCCTTATATTATCACATCTAAATGAAAAAGTCAAGTTATATTGGTTATTGCGAGTCCTGCACTCAGTATGCGGCAATCTAGTTTGTACTAATCTCATACAAAATCTTAAACTTTTTGACTTTTGACCTTTAATTTTGACTTTTTAGTTTTGAGTTTTAAATTAATTAAAAAATCCCCATCAAACCAATTGCTATATCTAGAATACAGCTCGGTCTAGGAGATTTTCATACTGTCCTACGTCCAACGCTTGAATTACCCCTTATGATAGGTGGGTGTCCGCAACTCTCTCCCACGAGAGATGAGTGATTTGAGACTCCCAAGGCAAGGGTTGTAGAGCATATTCTCACGCCTTCGATAGAACTATCTTTAGAATAGCACGTGAGCTGATGAGTGGCAACTGTGATAAAACCCGAAATCCTAAACACGCCCGCCTGCCATTGCTACGCTCAGGCGTTAGCGGGCAGAAAACCCGAAGGAAACTTAAAATTATAAATTCGAAATAACAAAAAAACTCAAACACATCCTATTAGTCACCGATTGATGTTTTGAGTTTTAGATTTTGGGTTTGAGATTTCTTTAGGATTTCGGATTTCGAGTTTCGGGTTTATTCGAACATTATCGCCTCATCGGCTCGACGGTAAGTATACAACTCATCTTGATGAAACCAAAGTTCAATTTCATATTTTGCTTCTTCAACATTTCCAGAAGCATGAACCAAGTTTCTCACTGGACGTTTTTTGGCGTTGGCTAAAGCAGGTGAGTCAATAGAAAAATCTCCGCGAATTGTTCCTGGCTGTGCGAACACTGGCAACGTTGCACCAACAATCATACGAATACTATCGATAGCATGTACACCTTCGAAGACCATAGCCATGACAGGACCAGAACTAAGAAATTCCATATTCCAACTATTGACCATTCTACCGAGAGTTGCTGGATCCATAGTTCCTAATTCCTCATTAGCATCCTTACCGTACTTGGCATAGGTTTCTAAAGTTTTTTTGCCAATATTTTCTAATAGCTCAGTGCGAGAGTCTGGGTAGTGCTTGGCTACTAAATCTTTATCAACGTGAATCATTTTTGCCGCGATCAGCTTCAAACCAGCCTTCTCAAATCGGCTGATGATTTCTCCAATCAATCCACGTTGCACTCCATCTGGTTTCACAAGAACTAAACTGCGTTCAATAATTGAATCTACTGCCATATTTTTATTGCGGTAATAATGATTTAACTTTAGCTACTACTTCTGACGGTGTAATATTAGCTTTGACTAAATATCCAACAGCGCCTAGTTCGTTACCTTTTTTCACATCTTCATCTTGACCGAGATTGGTCAACAATAACACAGGAATATTTTTAGTATTCGGATTCTCCTTAAGTTTTTTCAGTACAGTGAAGCCATCCATTTTTGGCATGATGACATCAAGCAATATAAAATCAGGTTTTTCTTTATCAGCCATTTGCAAACCCTCTTCTCCGTTAGTAGCCTTCAACAAAACAAAACCGTCGTTTTGAAATTTTATCTGATACATATTGGATAGCATTTCCTCGTCTTCTACAAGTAAGATACGCTTTGATTCTGCCATATAAATTTATATTAATTTAACGTTTTGAGTATACCCAAAAATGCACTCCTTGGCAAGTCTGAGGCTGGGTACCAATGCCAAGTGCTCGTGCCCAGTTCTATGGTCATACTGCCAGAGTCAATAGTCGAAATAATCTGGCAAGATACATCTTGTAGACGTTTCAAAGTCTCGGGATGAGGGTGCCCATAACTATTGTCTTGTCCAGCTGAGATTAAACATAAATCAGGTTGCACCTGTGACAGGAAATTATTACTAGATGAGTTCTTACTGCCGTGATGACCAACTTTCAATATTTCCGCTTCCATTGTTTGCCCAGAATCAAGAATCATCTGTTCTTGCTCACTCGGTAGATCACCGGTTAATAAGACATCCTCTGTCCCCCAACTGAGCCGACTGACCAATGAGCCTGAATTTCGTTCTCCATCTTCAATTGAAAGTGGCCACAACCAATACAACTGAACACGCGAAGGCCAGCGCCATTCATCACCTTGGCGAATAACTCTCAAAGGTATCTGACGCTTTCGTAGACTAGTCAATAGAGATTGATAACTAGCGGCTTGATTGGATTGGTCACCGTTGTACCAAAATTCTGCAATCTGATATTTTTGCACAACACTTTCTAAACCGCCATAGTGATCATGGTCACTATGAGTCAAAACTAGATAATCAATTTTCCGTTGCCACCACGGTATAACATCAGCTAAACGTTGGAGAACTTGATTATCAGCTCCGCCATCTATTAACAATGTAATGCCATCTGGCGTGCGAATAAAAATACTATCACCCTGACCAACATCCAGAGTCGTAACAGTCAATAACTTCGGACGAGTCGACCAATCTAAAGGTGGTGCTAAAACTAATAATATTAATATCAGTAAACAGCCCACAAGAATAATAGCGCTAAGTTTTTTTTCGACCTGCAACATACCGAGTAATGATTATTAATAACAAGTATATCAGGAGATACCAATAAAAAGCCATACGAGCAATACTAATAGCAGCTAGTGGCCAGGAGCTAGCAACAGAACAAACTAGCAGTAACCAACGGACGAGAAATAGTATTCCTGCTTGTACTCCCCAACCGATAATTGGTAACCACCAAACTAACGGAGCAATCAGCGCTGCGACAGTAATAATATCAACAGCTGGTAAAGCGATAATATTAGTGAACAAAAAAACTGTAGAAAAAGTCTGAAAATAATAGATCATTAAAGGCCAAGTGAAAACCTGTGCAGCGAGACTAGTAGCAGCGATAGCTCGACAACCAAAATTTTCTGGTAACCAATGTAACCACTGTTCAAATATCTTTTGCCAGAAAAGTAGACCTGCCATAGCCAGAAACGATAGTTGCCAACCGATATCATACATTAAACTCAGAGGATTCAGTGCAGTCAGCAGAGCAGCGATTAAGATGAGAACATACCACGGATCGTACTGACGATTAACTACTTGGCTCAAAAGTAAAATCACAGCCATCACAGCCGCTCTGACTGCTGAAGCCTGAAATCCGATAATCACAACGTACACGCTAAGAATAATCAAAACTAAACCGAAGGTGAATGAACGTCGCCAGCTGAGAGCAAGCGCCATTGCTTGCAAAGCCCCAACGAGCAAGGTCATATTCATCCCAGAGATTGCCATGACGTGGCTCAGGCCGGCCCGAGAAAATTGAGTATTTAAATCTGAGGATAATTCTTTGCGTTCTGCTAACATCATAGCCCGCGCTACTGTCGCTTCTGGCTCTGGTAAATGCCGGGTAAAACTTTGAGAATAAAACTTCTTAATCTGAAATAACCAGTAGCGCCAAGAAACTGACGCTTCCACCGCACTTACCTGCGGACGATAACAAATATAATAAATCTGATTGAGAGCTAAATAGCGATCATAACGAAAATCTTCTATTGGCATTGGACGCTCAAATCTACAACTGACATTTAATCTTTCTCCTGGAAGATATTCCGGATAACGATCCACGTAAAGCAAAACTTTATAATGAATTAACTCCCCAACAAGAACTCTTATAGTTATCAGCTGCTTATTAACCTTACTTTCGACAAACTGTATTTCTCCTGTCACCGCTATTGACTCCACCGGTGGATCTGGGGCTCGATAGAATCCGTGATAATTCCAGGATAATAAACCAAGTGCAAAAGCCGTTAGAATTATTATCCCTGGCCGCCGGAATATTACTAAGCCCAGCAAACTAATGAAACTTATGATAGTTGGTATGATGGTGGAAATAACAAAAAAACTGGCACCAGCGTTACCAGCTAAAAAACTTACTGCGCAAAAAAATACGACAGACTTTTTAGCCATCAAATTCGCTTTTCCCTCACATCATAAATAAGACCAAAAAGAAAAGCAAGCGACGGCTCTACCAGGTGATATGGGTAGCAGGAATTAAGGTTGATTGATCGTCTGAAGCTACATACCAATCTTGACTACCACTGTCCCACAATAACTGTTCGGGAAGCAAATACACACTAGCTCCACCATGTGCCGAAGTCACCGGTTGAAAAGCAACGGTTTGTCCTGAATTTAGTTTCAGACCATTGGGAAAACGGATAACTGCCTTAGTAGCTTGAATCAAGGGAACCTCAGCTAGTACAGACTGACCATCAACAGTCACTCGCCAATTATCTGGCATCACGGCCTGATCACCAACTAACCCCAAGGTCAACTGATTAACAGTGAATGACTTTGTCGACTTACTTTTTACCACCAAACTATAACTAGAGGCAGAGTCTACTAGTTGCCATAATAATTGGTCGTGAGTAAAAGTATGAGACTTTACTAACGGTAAACTATTTTGCCACTTTATCTCTTGACCAGAGACAAAGCCCATTCCAGTCATAGCCGATAAGCGAACTTGAATCTCCGCCTTATCTTGTATGACTGCACCTACTAAACGAAAACGTAATTCTGTCGTGGCACCGGGTGTAACTTTCAGTGCTCCTATTGGCACTATGAACTCTGTACTATTTTTCAGCACATCACGATCAGTATAACTTTTGATCAGCGTGTCTCCCGCTAAAAGATTAATACCAGTCAAAGAATAGTCTCTCACTCCAGCAGTGAAGGTAAGACGAGTGACATCAATAGGTTCACCACTGGCGGTTAGCTTAAAAATAATATCACTCTGATTCGCATCGGATGTATTATCAATAGACGCAATACCAACTACTGGAGCGTTGACAGCTCCCAAAATCCCCCTATCCGTCATCACTATTGTCTCGGTCTTGAGAGGTAACAGTGAATTAATAGTTACCAACTGATCCTGCTGAGTCATGACAATATCTTTCGCTGACATCAGAGACACTTGGATTAATTGACCTGTAGCTGTACTGTGCCAACCAGAACGCAAAGCTAAGGTATGAATACCAGCAGGCAAAGAAGAAACTAAATTAAACTTGAGGTCGCCTTGTTCGGTCACTGCTTGACCCGTACCAACCTGAACCTCATCAACATATAAACGTACTGGATCTAATTGATTCAGCTCACCAACACCATCAACAGTAAATCGCAAGGACAATAATTTTGCTGACTGATCCGATACCTTCATGGTATAACGCGCCAGTTCAAAATCAGTCTGCGGCACAACCACAGACTGTGACTGAGTAAAATCTGGTTCTAACCAGAGACTAACCTGTGAAGCTGTGGCTATTTCTGGAGTTACTGACTTGGTAAAAGAAACTAACGGTATAGCAAAAATAACGACTAATGATAAACAACTAGCCATCAAGAACAAGAGCGAAATATGATGGTGTAATTCAACTCGTTTTTTGTGTTTTGGTTCCAAATGGTCAAACATGGGGTTTCGACTAATGGTTATGCTATTAGTATAGCATAAAAGACGACTACAAGACGAGATACGATAAACCTCAACGCTAATTCTTACCCATCCCAGCCAACTGCTCCAACCTTTTCTTCATAAAATCCATCAAATCACCGTCCAAGACCGCCTGCGGATCTTTGGTTTCGTATTTGGTTCGGTGGTCTTTAACCATTTTGTACGGATGTAGGACGTAGGAGCGAATCTGATTACCCCAAGCAGCCTCCGTCAACTCCCCCCGTAGAGCCTGACGCTCCTCATCTTTTTCTGCTTGGTAGTAAACTTCTAATTTACCAAGTAAATATTTCCGCGCTTGCTCTTTATTTTGCATTTGCGATCGCTCATTCTGACAAGTCACAACAATACCAGTGGGAATATGAGTCAACCGCACTGCTGAGTCTGTAGTATTCACTGACTGGCCGCCTTTACCAGAAGAACGATAGACGTCAATGCGTAAATCTTTATCATCAATCTGCACCTCAGAACTCTCATCAAGCTCAGGTAAAACTTCGGCCATAGCAAATGACGTATGTCGTGCTTGATCAGAATCATAGGGCGACAAACGAACTAAACGATGCACACCACTCTCGGTTTTCAGATAACCGTAGGCATAAGGCCCAGTAACTTTCAAAGTGCTATTTTTGATTCCTGCTTCGTTTCCTACAGTGCGGTTCAACACTTCTACTTTCCACCCTTGACGTTCAGCTAAACGTAAATACATACGCTCTACCATTTGGGCCCAATCCTGAGCGTCGACGCCTCCTGCTCCTGCGTAGATAGTAATAATAGCAGGGTTGGTATCGTGTGCGCCCTGTAATAATAGTTCAAATTCTAGTTGGCTAATAGTACTAGCAATCTGCTGTAGCCGTCCGGCAATATCATCTTTCAATGATTCGTCAGCTGCTAGTGATATCAAATCAGTCAACTCACTTCTGACGTGAGTCCAGACATCCAGCTGATGTTGTAAACTACCAGCTTCTTGGCTGACTCGCTCAGCTGTCTGTCGATCGTCCCAAAAATGAGCTTCCTGCATCCGCTCTTGCAACCGTGTAAGTTGTAATTTCTTTTGATCCAAATGCAAAGCTGTCCACGCACGTTGTACGCGAGACAGCCAGCTTTCGAGTTCAGTTATTAATTGATTCACGAAATATTATTTGGTTGCTTTATAGCGTTCAAGTTGGACAGAGATATCTTTCTCTTTACCTTTCGAATAAACGCGTAATTTGATAGTGTCGCCAGGGTTTAGATTTGAAATCATCTTGGACAGTGTCATGTCGGCAGAAATTTTCTGGCCATTAACCGAAATAATAATATCGTTCTCTGTCAGACCAGCTTTATCAGCTGGAGAGCCTGGAATTATCGCTAACTCATCTTTGGTTTCGCCTTTACTAATCAATGCGCCAGAAGTCACCGGCAGATCATTCTTCTCAGCCAACGCCTCAGTGATCAAGACATAGCGGACGCCGAGATACGGTCGAACAATCTCACCTTCGGTTAAAATTCCTTTGATAATATTTTTTACTGAGTTAATTGGAATAGCGAAGCCAATCAACTGACCTTCTTGGGACACAGCAGTATTGATACCGACTACTTCACCAGCTAAATTTAATAACGGACCACCGGAGTTGCCAGGATTAATAGCTGCGTCTGTTTGAATAACTCCCTCTAAATTTTCTGACGTTCCACCACCACCAGCGGTAACGCTACGACCAATACCTGAGACCACCCCCTTGGTAACAGTATTCGAGAATTGAGCCAACGCGTTACCAATTGCGATAACTGACTGACCAACTTGCAAACTATCTGAATCGCCAACTTTCAAGACAGGTAAATTCTTAGCATCAATCTTTAAGACGCCAACATCGTTAAATAAATCTGTACCAATAACTTTCGCTTCGTACTCTTTGCCATCATTCAAAGTGACTGAATACGTCGCTGCTGTATCACTGATGACGTGTCTATTTGTTAAGATGTAACCATCGGCAGAAATAATAAACCCACTACCTCCACCAACCTTTTGAATATTCGGCGTGGTGCTTTTTGGTGCTGGCTGTGAAGGTATTTGGTTACCAAAGAATTGATCAAAAGGAGAAAAGAAAAAAGGATCAATCACTTGTTGTTGTTTGGAAATATCTTTTTTGATTGTCACTGAAACCACACTAGGCGAAGCACTCTTCACTAAATCGATTGCCACGGAATCTTCGGTAACTTTCAAAACTTTATTATTGTCATCCTGGATTACTGTCACAGTATTGCCTCCAGTATCACTAGTGTCTGCCAAGCGAATCCAACGCTGACCATAATTAATAAAAATATAAGCACCAAGAAAACCACCAACCAATGAGATCAGTAACATAAAAAAGGGTAACCGATATTTGGTAATAGTCATAGATCTGAGAGCATTATTATTAATATTATTTAGTTTGTTCTAATAAATTTTTCAGTGAATCTAGATCGAGCGTTCCGGAATTCAAATTGCCGGTAGGATTCAATAATTGACTATATGTCTTCAGCATAGGCTCTAGTAATGGTAAAAGATAGAAATAAGCGATAATAATTGGCACAATAAAAAGCGCTATCTTGACCCAACCTAAAACCGCTCCCCAGCGCATCGCTCTTTTAATACTGCTGACGCTATTTTTTATTTCATCTATGTCCTTGGCGAGAAGATCAATCTGTTTTTGCAATTCTGGATCTATCATAAAATTTATCTTAGATATTTAATAAAACGCTCTGCGTATTATAATGTCGTACCTACTTCTTTTTGGTTTTCTTCATCATCGCCACCAATTCTCGCTGAAAGCTACTGGCGTCTTTGAAAGAGCGATAGACAGAAGCGAACCGGATATAAGCAACTTCATCGAACGGTTTCAGACGTTTCATCACAATCTCTCCCAGTTCTTTGGTCGTCAACTCTGATTTACGACTCTTTTGAATGTCACGTTCAATTGTATGAACCAGATTATAAAATTTATCTTCGGTGAATGATCGCTTCTCAAGCGAACGTCGAAGTCCATGAGCTAGTTTCTCTCGTGAATATGGCTGACGTCTGCCGTCGCGTTTGACCACAAGAATATCTAATAACTCTGTTTCTTCCAGAGTAGAAAAACGGAATGCACATTTCAGGCATTCTCGGCGGCGGCGAATCCCAGTCTTGTCAGTGGTAATCCGCGAATCAATTACTTTAGTGTCTTTGTAGTTACAGACGGGGCAATTCATGGGGGTAGCTTGGTAGATCGGTAGTTTAGTAGAGTAGTCGAGCGGTAGTTTGGTAGTTGACTATCAATGTAGGGTAACTACAAATCTACCCCTCTACCAATCTACTTCCCTACTTTTTCATTTTATTACGTATAAAGGTCGGCATATCGTACTCGCTCTTCTCTTCTTCTATTGGTTCTTCGCGTTGTGGTCGCATATCCTCACGCGGTTTGACGAAAATTTTCTTTTCTTGTTGACCAAGAGCATTAAAGACAGATTTATTCGGACGATAACTTTTCTCCTCTTCGTCTGTTTCTCGAACTTCACGTAAATTTTTGAATCCTGTAGCAATAACTGTGATCTTAATCTGATCTGTCATACTCTCATCGATAATAGTTCCAAAAATAATCTTCGCTGACGGATCAGTACTAGCTGTGATTACTTCGGCTGCTTCTTGTACTTCATGCATCGAGAGATCTGGCCCACCAGTGATAGTAAACAAAATACCTTTCGCACCTTCGATGGATAAATCTAACAAAGGACTATCGATGGCAGCTTTGGCAGCGTCAACTGCTCTATTCTCACCACTAGCCTGCCCAATACCCATCAGAGCCGAACCAGCGTTACCCATGATAGCTTTGACATCAGCAAAATCAACATTGATTAATCCAGGTACAGTAATAATTTCTGAAATTCCCAAAACACCTTGTTTCAAAACTTCATCGACAATAGAAAAAGCCTCAAGTAGGGGTGTACGTTTATCAATAATCTGTAGCAGACGATCGTTCGGGATAGTAATAATAGTATCGACACGATCCATCAACTGCTCATAACCAGTCTCGGCTATTTCTTTGCGCTTAGCTCCTTCGAAAGAAAAAGGTTTAGTCACAACAGCAACAGTCAGAGCGCCGGCTTCACGAGCCAAGTCAGCCACAAAACCAATAGCCCCAGTACCAGTACCACCACCCAGTCCACAGGTGAGAAAAACCATATCAGCACCTTCAATACTCTTGGCTATTTCCGCTTCATTCTCTTCAGCCGAACGCGTACCCAAATCAGGGTCCATGCCAGCTCCCAGACCACGTGTAGTTGCTATACCAATCTGCACTTTACGATGGGCTAGTGATTGATTCAATGCTTGAGCGTCAGTATTAACAGCAATAAACTCAATATTGCGGACTTTCGACGCCAACATGCGGTTGATAGCCGATCCACCTGATCCACCAATACCAACTACTTTGATTTTGGCTAGATTTTCTGCTGGCGGTTTTACTTCGTGGGCTCTACGTTTTGACATGAGATATGAAATTAAATAGGTCTATCGAGTATTATACCTAAAAGCTCGATAAAAATACACCGAGCTTGTTCACAGGCTCAAGGCAATAAATCCTTGAACCATTTGGTCATACGATCTGTCGCTAGTTTGACTGAAGAAAAATTCGGCATCACGCTGCCTGATTTACTACTTCCCTGTAAGGCATAGTAAACTAATCCTAAAGCAGTCGTATAACGCGGATCGTCAATTTTCTCAATATGACTAGCGCCGAGAATTGGTTTGCCAATCATCGCTGGTAAACGCAACTGAGCCTTTGCAATCTCCACCAAACCTGACATCTTTGCTCCACCGCCGGTCAAAACTGCTCCTGCCGGCAAAGCAGCTGAACGATCAATACTGCGTAACTCTTTATCAATTAAATCAAATAACTCTTCTACTCGGGCATTGATTATTTCTGCCACGTGCTTCGTCGAGACCATGGTACGCGGCTTCTCTGTTTGTGCAAAACGACTAAGATCAATCTCGTCCCGTTTAGAAATCTTCTCCGCATCCTGACAAGCAACTTCTAATTTTACTTGCTCAGCTACATCTAGTGAGGTGCGTAAACCAATAGCTAAATCTTGAGTAATATGATCAGCTCCAACTGGTAAGACCGTGGCAAATAAGACATCTCCAGCCTCATAGACTACCAATGAAGTAGTAGCTGCGCCAATATTAATCACTGCTACACCGATATCCTTCTGGCGTTTGTCCAGAACTGCGGAAGCAGTGGCTAAAATAGAAAAAACAAACCCCTCGACATCCACACCGGTACGATAGACACATTTGGAACAATTTTTGACCTGACTACTGAGTCCCATGATAATCTGAGTATGTGCTTCTAACCGCACACCAGACATACCAATAGGGTCTTTAATATTTTTTTGGTTATCTAAAGTATAAGACAAAGGTAAAACGTGCAATATTTCGTAGTTTGGTGGTGTCGCCACTGCTTGAGCTGCTTCTAATGCCCGATCAACATCAGATGGATCGACCTGACCGTTAGCTCGAGAAACCGCTACCACACCCTGACTTAAAATGACTTTCACATGCGTACCACTCAAACCTACTACAGCGCGTTCAATTGTCTGCCCAGACATGCGCTCAGCCTTCTCTAGAGCCTCTGAGATGGAAGTAACGACTTCCTCAACGTCAATAATATTACCTTTTGATAAACCAGCGCTAGCGGCTTCACCAACACCAATAATACGGATGCCTCCTTCTGGCTCCCGCTGCCCCACAACGATACGAATTTGGCTGGTACCAATGTCTAAACCAGTGATAATATCTTGTCGTTTCATTCTGATGAATAATCCTACTTATTATAATGAAAAAACGATTTTATTTCAAACTTTTGGCAGTTTCGCCAGTAGTTTCGCTTCTCGGCTTTCCATGGCCCGAGCTTCGGAGACTTTTTCATGGTCAAAACCGAGCAAATGTAAGCAACCGTGGACAAGTAAAATCTGCATTTCACGTTCGACTGAATGACCCCTCTCTTTCGCCTGACGTCGCACTACTGGTAAACAAAGCAACAATTCTCCTAAGAGTCCATCTTTACTCGATTGAGCTAAATTAAAAGATAAAATATCAGTAGCGTAATCTTTCTGACGCCATTTTTTATTCAAGACGCGCATCTGACTACTAGCAATAAAAGCTACAGAAATAACTTGTTTCAGTTTATAGTCTTGGCGTAAAAATTTTTCTAGAGTTGACAACCAGCGATACTGAGGTATATCAGAAGTAAGAAGGAAGAGCTGTTTATTCATCTTACTGCGACGCTAATAGGTTAAAGGCCTGTCGAATAAGAATAAAAACATTAGGATAATTAATCACACCGCTAGTAGCTGCATCATAGGTGACCCGATAAATTTTTTGTCCATCGACTTGATACCAAGATAAACCATCAGCTGACTCCAGAGCTGGCTTGGCAGCGACAGTCAGACGGCGCGCAGCTTTCAGTGCAACTTCTCCAAACGTGGCAGTAAACCATTGATCGAGTGTCGCATTAGCATCATTCATCTCTACTTTAATGATCACGCTGTCACCCAAAGGTGACGTCAAAACTACTTCTTGGTCAGTCGCGTCTAAACTACGATAAACCCAACTTTGAGGTATCCAAGTGGTGTAACCATAAGCTTGATTGGTATACAGCTTGACTAACCCAGAAACATTGAGAAAAGCTCGTTGACCACCAATCGGACTAAATAAATTCAGAACTTCTTCGGCATCTTTGTAACCATCAGCATCTGTGTCCGGCTCGGTAGCAATAGTGCGGAAAGTGAGCTCTTCGGCATTAGTTAGACCATCGCGATCAGTGTCTTGGTTATCACCCAAGACTGTCACTGGTACAGGCTCTGGCACAGTAACAGGTGGTGTTACTGTCACCGCTGAGCCCTCTGGAGTGATACGATGCGCTCCAGCCTCTAAAGTTTTGTTATTAAAAATAACTTGTCGCTCTAAAATAAATTCTAAATGATAAGACTGACCATTAAGATCAGCGCCGTAAACATAAGGCTGAGCTGTCAGGGGATCCTTAGGCTCAGTCAAGAGAAATTTTTGGGGCATGCCTGCTAAGACCTGAGGATACATCTGTTGCTCGGAGTAATACGCGGTCAAAGCTTGCTGTAATTTGGTCAAATCTTGAACCCGTATTGCGTCTCGGCCTTCTGGTGTGACTAGAGCAGTGGTTGGTGTAGTGCTGGCTACTGTCACAGAGGTATTAGTTGGATCAACCGTAGTTGTCACTGGAGGCGTTGGTGGTGCTTGTTGTGATCGGACATAGAGCAATAAGCCAACAATGATAGCTCCCAAAAGAATAGCCAAACCGCCCAGAAGCAAGAAAAATCTACCATTACCACCACGCCCCTCGCTTTTCACCTTGGCGTGACTTTTCACTGCCTGATATTGACGTGGCATGACATGCAAATTTTCCTCAGGAATAGAAAAGGTGATCGTAGCTGGACCAGTGGTACTATTTGATTGAGAAGATGACGAGCCCGGTGTCTGCTGATTAAGCATAAAAAATTGTTTAATTAGGTTTGACGTTGCTAACTGGTGGTAGTGGATCAGCTGGTGGTAATTTACCAGCTCCTAGCGGATTATAACCATTACTAATCTCTGCGCCATCTTGGTAGCTATCACCATCAGTGTCTGCTAGACGAGGACTAGTCTTCCAAGTCAAGACTTCTTCACGATCACTTAAGCCATCATTATCAGTATCTGCCAGCAATGGATCAGAGTTATAAATTTTCATCTCTTCATAATCTGTCAAACCATCTTTATCTGTATCCGGATCAGTCGGGGTAGTACCAAGTAAGCTCTCCTCCAAATCTGATAGACCATCTTGATCTTGATCAATCACAGGTGTAGTTGTCACTGGAACCACCGGAGTCGGAACAGTAGTGTCTACTGGCTGATTCGTGTTAGCTGTTGTATTCGGACCAGTGGGATTATTGGTATCCGTTTGTGGTGTCTTTTGAGCTTCAAAAGCCGGCGCTAGATACGTGGCATAAGCATACCAACCACCGTAACCAATGACAGAAATCAAACCCACAGATAATAACCAAATACCTAGTTTCTTCAGCCAACCACCAGAGCTGGATGCTGGCTGATAGCGCGGTCCTAAATCAGCGAGATTCTGTAAGGGTTGTACTGGACCAACAGTAGGCAAAGGAGAACCAGGCACAGCCTGCACAATTGGTGGTTGCTGTGGCCTTGGTACGGCTGGCTGAGCATCTGCCTGCGGATCAACAGCATCAAACATATCATCAGTACCGTGAGGTTGACCTTGGGTGTCCTTATTTTTGATATCTTCAAACATACGATGTTAATTATAGCACGAGGTTGAGGCAAACTCTAAAATAGCTAATTCTTAAAATCACCACTGGCCACCAATTTACCTTTATCTGGATCCACAATATTTTTACCACTAACTATAACTAGATGAGTAAAATCTTTACCATCTCTGTCACTTGAGGTATCAGCGACCCACATGTCTTCTTTCTGTGTCAAAGTACCTAAGGGGATAAATTTCTTCGATCCTGGATTGACCAAATAAGATGTATATTGATCATTAGCACCTAAAGACGGTAAGGTGACGGCAACTTTAATAACAAATTTATTCTGCAGATAAGTACGATAAGCATCACCAACCTTTTTACTATCATTTCCGGACAAGGAAATGAAGTTTTCCGGCGGATAGGTCGAAGGATCATCGACATTAACTGGCTTCATTTGCACTGAAGGTAAATCAGCAGAAATTTGTTGATTTACCGGTGTTGGCTGCTCCACCGGTTTCTTTGGTTGGCAAGCAGACAAAGTTAAAATAGTTAGGATTGATAATGCTACTAAATTTAATCTTCGAGGTT
>CAZASM010000020.1:0-16795 GCA_964487895.1 uncultured Gammaproteobacteria bacterium | reverse complement strand
TTAACCGTTTAGCAGTAGAGGCTGATACTGAAGCACATGTAGCCGATACTGTCCGGGATATTACTTTGACTTTACGCGCTAATCATAATATCACTGACCCGACGAAGGATGATTTTTATATTCAGACGCAGGCCGATGCTCTCAATACAGTTAAAACTATTACTGACGTGTTGACACTATTTTTAGCTGCGGTCGCTGCGATCTCTCTCTTGGTTGGTGGTATCGGTATCATGAATATCATGTTGGTTTCTGTCACTGAACGTACTCGCGAGATAGGTTTACGTAAGGCTCTAGGAGCTACAAATGGTAATATTCTGACTCAGTTTTTATTAGAAGCAGTGGTGCTGACGGGAGTTGGTGGCATTATTGGGATTACTTTGGGCACGACGTTTTCTTTCTTGATCAGCTTGGGTTTATCACGCTACGCCAATGTTCAATGGTCTTTTAGCTTTCCATTAGATGCGGCTCTGCTCGGACTGCTTGTTTCTACCGTTATTGGTTTAGTTTTTGGTCTCTATCCTGCTCGTCAGGCAGCGAAGAAAAGTCCGATTGAAGCTTTACGTTATGAGTAAGAAAAAAAATGCTAGCAGCACTAAAACACCGAAAGTATCTCTCCTAGTAGCTCTTCGCTTAGGTTGGTTTTTGGCTGTGCGAGATATTCGTCGCGCTAATATCTGGACCAACATCTTGATTATTTTTGTCATGACGCTGACATTTTTGAATTTGGTAGTAGTCAGTGGAATTTTGGTCGGTCTGATAGAAGGTTCAACCAATGCAGCACGGGAGCGTTACACTAGTGATATTATTATTTCTACTCTACCGCGTAAAACTTATATTGAAAGATCGTCTGAAGTATTACAAATATTAAAAAGCTTCGCTGAAGTCGATCACGTGGTGACACGCTACATTGAGGGCGGTATGTTAGAAGCTAACTATCGCAACAAAACGAGACCCGATGATTTAGTAGATTCCATTGGCAGTGTTGTGGTGGGTATTGATCCAGTAGCAGAAGATAGACTGACGCATTTGTCGCAACATCTTGTTGAGGGACGATTTTTGGCTTCTGATGATACTGATGAGATAGTTGTTGGCGCTAATTTACTGTTTAAATACACGCCGATTGACTCACCTGGAGCGATGACGATAAAAAATGTGGCCAGTGGGAGTAAAGTCCGTCTAGTACTGAATGGTATCACTAGAGAAGTTACCATAGTTGGTGTCTTGAAAACAAAATCTGGCGAGGTGGATTCTCGAATCTTTATGAACGCTGCTACACTACGCAAAATAATTGATCGTACTGATTATAACGTTGATGAGATTGCCGTTGAGCTGAAACCGGGAGCCTCGCCTGTCAATGTGGTGACTGGTTTGCAAGCCAGCGGCATTGATCACATCGCTAGAGTACAGACTGCCGAGCAAGCTTTGCCTAAATTTTTAAATGATATCAAAACGACCTTTGCTCTTCTCGGTAATGTAGTTGGTAGTATTGGTTTAGTGGTGGCATCAATCACAATTTTTATTGTTATCTTTGTTAATGCTATTACACGTCGAAAGTTTATCGGTATTTTGAAGGGCATTGGCATTGCTTCTGCGGCGATTCGCTTCTCTTACGTTATTCAGGCTGGGTTTTATGCTATTGTCGGTACTGGCATTGGGTTGGTTTTGCTCTATGCTTTTCTGCAACCATATTTTGCAGCCAATCCGATTAACTTTCCTTTTAGTGACGGAATATTAGTCGCTTCTTATAGTGGCACGGCGGTGCGAGTTTTGATCCTCTTTATCGCGACGGTTATTGCTGGTTATATTCCCGCTTCCATCGTGGTGCGACAAAATACTTTAGACGCAATTTTAGGACGATAACATGTTAGAAGCCAAGAACTTAGTTAAAACCTATACTACCGGCAGTCTCAGTCAAACAGTATTGAAGGAGGTTAATTTTACTGTTAAGTCTGGTGAATTTGTCTCTATCACTGGTCGCTCAGGTTCGGGTAAATCAACTTTGTTGTACCAATTGAGCTTATTGGATCATCCAACTTCAGGTAGTATTATCTATCAGGGCGTTGATATGACCAATGCTTCTAGTAATGAGAGGACTAATTTTCGTTTATTTAATTTAGGTTATATTTTTCAAGACTATGCTTTGTTACCATCACTGACTGCTGTCGAGAATGTCATGGTACCGTTGTTGATGAAAGGCCAATCAAAAGCAGAGGCTCGGGCTGGTGCTGAAAATGCGCTCTCAGCCGTTGGTTTGCAGGACAAAGCGAATAATTTACCTAGTCAGCTATCAGGTGGTCAGCAACAACGGGTTAGTATTGCTCGTTCTATTGCCCATAAACCCCAAATTATTTTCGCTGATGAGCCGACAGCCAATCTCGACACAGAAACTTCTGATAATATTTTAGCTTTGTTTATAAAGTTGCATAAGGAGGGTCAAACTATTGTTATGGTCACCCACGAGTTAGATTACGCACGTTTAGCTGACCGCCATATTGTCTTGGTTGACGGGCAAATAGTGAAGAAATAATTTTTTAATGATAAAAAAACAACTCCGTTCAGAGTTGTTTTTTTGTTGTAGGTAGTGATATACTGTTATTGTTTAATTATTAGTCAATACTCTATGAAATCGTATCTATTAGGTCAGGCTTGGAAGTTTGGTTGGGAGACTACTAAGCAACGTTTTTGGTTTTTTTTCAGGATTAGCTTGATTGTGCTGCTCTTGGTGATAATAACACAAACTTTAGGCGCGTTAACTGAAAAGGATGGGATCTTAGAGAAATATAGTCTTTTAGTTTTATGTTTTAGCCTGATACTAAGCTTTGTTCAAGGAACCGCCTCGCTCGGTTTCATGAAAATTGCTTTGAAGATTGGTGATAATCAGCCGGTGTCTTTGGGTGATCTTTTCCCGTGGAAATTTTTGTGGCCGGCAGTTTTGAGTAAATTTATCATTCAATTAGTACTGTTTATTCCTCTAGGTGTACTAGGTATTATCGTGGCTATTGGTCTAATTGCTCTTGGGGCTGTGGGAGCTGGTGGATTAGAAGCATTAACAGGAGTGGGATTAATAGCTATACCAGTCTCTCTGATTATCGCTGTGGTTTATGCCTCTTATCTCAGCCTGCGGTTTATGCTCACTGACTACTTTATAGTAGATCAGGGTTTATCTGCGACGAAGGCTCTAAAAGCTAGTTCAGCTGCAACGAAAGGTTTACGTTGGAGTCTACTCTGGACTTCTTTCGTTTTGGGTTGTATTAACATCTTAGGCTTATTGTTGTTAGGAATTGGCCTATTTTGGACAGTGCCAGCCACTATCTTAACCATGGCACATGTCTATCGCCAGATAGTGAGCCAGAATATTTCTACTCCAGCTGCTACTATCACTGCTTAGAATTATTAAAAAAACAACTCCGTTCAGAGTTGTTTTTTCGTGGTAGTTAGCAAGAGCATTTACTCTCTGCTTGATTACAGCCGGTGCATTTCGGTGTGACGTGTTCGACGCCGCAAGCATGTTCAATCATTTGCTCGCTCATTTCTTCGTCGCAGACATCACACTTATAGCCGACTGCAGTCAGACCACAGGCTGCGCAGGTTGCTTCCATGGAGATAATAATAGAAGAGCGGGGCTAAAAAATCAAGGAAACTATTTTTTACTATCGACCTGAATCATTTGCATGGCTTCTTTCACCGTAGTCATGAATTGAGCTGGGAAGATGATTGTTGAGTTTTTCTCCACGCTGATCTCGGCCATAGTTTGTAACGTACGCAGCTGGAGAGCTACTGGATGAGCTGACATGATATCAGCTGCTTCACCTAATTTCTGGGCGGCCTGTAACTCTCCCTGGGCAGCGACAATTTTAGCTCGGCGTTCGCGTTCGGCTTCAGCTTCTTTGGCCATGGCGCGTTGCATATTGTCTGGTAAAACAATATCCTTGATCTCTACTGCTGTGACTTGAGCTCCCCAAGGTTCAGTATGAGCGTCGATAACATTTTTGATCTGATTGTTGATATCAACTGTTTGGGACAGTAGTTGATCCAACATAAATTGGCCAATAACATTACGGACAGTTGTCTGACTAATTTGATTAACACCGTAGTAGATATTCTCGATAGATAGCACTGCCTTGATTGGGTCAACGATGTGGTAGTAAGCAACAGCAGCGATATCGATGGAGACGTTATCTTTGGTAATGATCTTTTGCGCCGGAATATCCATAGTAACTGTACGTTGTTGCACTCGAACCATTTTTTCAAAAATCGGAATGACGAAGATTAATCCTGGGCCGCGTTTGCCAGTACAGCGTCCTAAGAAAAAGATGACGCCACGTTCGTACTCTTTGATTACTTTCAGACTAGAGAACAAGATGAGAACCGCCAAGATGATGACTGGCGTTAAGATGAATTCCATAGGTTTGAGCTAAGTTAATTAACGTCTTAGTTGTATGCCTTATAGTCTACTTTGTCAATGTGGTTTTTGTACGGTAGGGACAGGTCTAGACCTGTCCCTACGAGGTTCAAAATTCCACGATTTACTGCAACAGCCACTTTTTAAACGCCTCGAGATTATAATCCCGGCCTAAGAAATCATTGATTAATTCTCTGGCGGGTTTACTACCACCAGGGTTCAAAACCGTTTGGCGGTATTTTTGTAAAGACGTCGGATTTATTAAATTATTATTTGTCCCGTTGATAATGAAATCATGGACAATAGCTAAAGACCAAAGATAGGTGTAGTAAGCCGCTGTGTAATTAGCTAGATGGCCAAAGCTAACAACAAAATGTTCTGCTGGTTCTATGGGGTACTGAGAGAACTGTGCTTCGATAGATTTACTGAGAGCTAAAGAATCAATTGTCTGAGCGTCATCTTGAAATATAGTTAATGATAGTTGCGCGAAACGTAACTGACGCAAGAGCCAAGCGCCTTTATCAATATCTTTGGAAGCGAGGAGATTTTTTAGTAAGTCATCGGGAATTGTTGCGCCAGTAGCATGATGCTGGGCAAAAGATTTAATAGCTTCTTCCGTCCATGCTAACTCTTCCCAGAATTGTGACGGTACTTCCACGAAATCCCACTCAGTACTGGTGCCCGATTGTTCTAGCCAGCGCTGTTGACCACCAAATAAAGTGTGTAAGAGATGGCCAAATTCATGAAAAAAAGTTTCTACTTCATCGTGGGTCAGTAGACTATCAGCTGGTGCTACATCTTTACCTCCTGGAAAGTTACAAACCAAAACAGGAATGGATACTTGTCGGTCCTTGATACCTGACTGCAAATGAAACTGAGCCGCATGATTGTATTTATCAGCTCGTGGATGCATATCCAGATAGAAACTACCAATCAGTTGATTATTTTCTTCGACTTCATAATATTCCACTTCTGGGTGCCAGAGAGAGTCTGTGGTTTTGGCTGTGATGTTGATTTTGAAGGATTGTTCCACCAAACGAAAGAGTCCATCACGGACTTGAGCATAAGGAAAATAGTTTCTCAGTGCTTGACTATCCAGATTGCATGTGGCGGTTTTCAATTTTTCTAAATAATATGACGCTTCGTATTGATATACTGTACTTGCTGTTGGCTCAGTGAGTTTTTTTTGTTGCAATAAGAGTTGATAGTCTGCCTGAGAGCGTTGCCAAGCTGCTGGTTTCAGATTATCAATGAAAGTTTGTACTTGTTGCGGTTCGTTGGCCATTTTATTAGCCAGCACATAATCAGCATAAGTGGCGAAACCCAAAGTTGTAGCCAAAGTTTGAGCTACCTTCAGAATTTCTGTCAGAATCTCGCTATTAGCAGGGAAGGCACGATTATTAAATTGGAGGAATAATTCCTGACGTCGTTCAGTACTCTCGGCATAGGTCATGAAGGGTCGGTAGTCGCTGTAGTCAGTGGTGATGGTCACTAGTCCTTGATCATTAACTGGATGATTACGAAGGTAGTCTTCTGGTAGTCCGGCTAATTCTTCAGGCTTGATAGTAATAGTCCGATTGTCCTCACGAATATTTCGTTCAAAGGTTTGTTGTAGCTTAGTTAACTCTTCTTGCAACTGTTGCACCTTAGCGCGAGTCTCGAGGTCACGATCCACACCTGAACGTTGGAAGTCTTTGATTACTTTTGTTTTCAACCATTGCGTGGCACTGTCTTCTGTCGCCACGTCAACTGCATTGATAGCTTGGTACAGCTCTGGATTTAATGACAGTTCGGTAGCGAGAGCAATTAAGTCCTGACTGACTTTCTCGGCTGTTTCACGTAGCTCTTTACTCGGGTGAGTATTTTCTAAAACATTACTAACTCCCATCAGGTTAGTTAATAAAATCAAAGCTTCATTATAAGGCTCGAAAGTGTTGGCTACTGTCCGCTCAGTCTGAGGCTTGATTAGGTCAGTAATAATTAAGCGAACTGAGTTGATAGTGTCTGCTGCTTGAGTTTGTAATTCAGCAGGAGTGAGAGTGGAGAAATTTATAGATATAGACATGCAGGCATACTAGTATAGAATTGCCTTTTGTTCAAATAAGGAATAATATAGGAGCGCTTTTACGCCGGGCTGTGGCGCAGTTGGTAGCGCGCGCGCTTCGGGAGTGCGAGGTCGTGGGTTCGAATCCCGCCAGCCCGACCAGTTTTTAAGAACCACTTCAGATTGGCCGAAGTGGCTTTTTAGTTAGTTCTGTCTGATGATTTTTTTTGACGTTTACTGATTTGAGTGATGGTGGCTTCTACAGCAGCTAACCCCATACCAATATATCCATATATTGTTTGGTAGTCCTCGGCAAATGATGGTAGCAGTTGAGCATCTTGAACTAGCCACCAGAGTACAGCAGCATAGGGTAGAGTAAACCATGGCCCAGCGATGCTCGTAGATACATTGAAGATCCAGAGAGATATGACGGAAGAAAAAAAGTAACCAAAGACTAAAGGATTAATGATCAGTAACCAAGCAGAATATCCTGTCAGTTGAAGGACAATATTAGCTAGTATTGTCAGCGGCAATAAACTGAGGAGAATATACATCGACAGACTTAGCTTTGCGGGTTTTTTGGGGTTCCTCATAAAGCCACTAGGGTCACGCAAAAATAAAAAAATAGACTTTCCTACGAGAAAGACAAATACGGCGACAATAATCAGACCAAGTATTGTTAGTGAATCCATAAATATATGGTAACAGGTATCTTCGCTAGGTCAATTTACTTTTTCTTAGGACTGTATTGTTCTAGGTATTCGACTGGCAGGAGTTCCAACTTGATCAACCGTAGGACGATAGCTATTTCTTTCCGTCCCATCATTGGCATTAGCTGTGTCGGTGTCAAACCCTCAACAAATAATTTGGCTAAGCGAGCATCTTGCTCAGCGTCCCAGCGCTTATTAGCATTGGGGTGAATTTTACGCACCTCATCATAGTAGCCTGTACCTTCAGGTCGGTTTTTCTTCTTTTTTTCTTTCACTACTTTACCACCAGAGGACAGAACAAAGTTTTTATGGAGCTGTTCTAATTCTTTTTGATCTATTTCATTGAACGTAGTTGATGCTGCTTCTGAACCTTCACGGAAAAGTTTGTCTTGCTGTGAGATCTGTGGATGCACGAGAAAGGTTTGATCGTTCCAACCTAGTAAATGTAATCCTGATAGACGTTTGACCCGAGACAAAGCAACATAGCCTTGGCCAAATTCAAAAACTTGGCGTAGATCCATGATGGCAGCATCGAGACTCATACCTTGGCTTTTGTGAACTGTCATAGCCCAAGCTAAGCGTAGAGGAAACTGGGTAATACGAGCTTGAATTTTACCACCTTCTTCCATGGTCCAATCCATGGGCTCGACAGTGATACGGTCACCTTGGTTTGTCCGAACTATCGGGTAGTGAGTTGTGTTATCGAAGCCAGCGACGATACCGAGAGTGCCATTAGCGAAACCTTCTTTAGAATTATTTTTGGTAAACATGACAGCGGCACCAACTTTCAGTTGTAAGTCGTCAGGGGAGAGACAGCCTTTTTGTAAATTTTGTACTTGGTAACTTTTACCTTGCGTTTTCATAGCGTAGCTACGACTGTTACCGGGTAGCAGATCAAGCATCTGTTGATTCACCACGTCAACGTTGGCATTATGGGAAAAAAGTTTGGTAATATCTGCTGGCGCGTTTTCGCTCTCAATTTTTCTTTTTTTAATATGGTGTAAATGATCAGCGCTAAACGAATTATTGCGAATTGCTGTTAGGAGACCTAAGAAATCAGGATCATCTTGGCGATGTTGTTCGTGGAGATAGCAGATCAGAGGATTGGCTTTGGCCCAAGCAGGAGATTGATAAGCAAAAAGTGCTGGCTCTTCTTCGAAAAATTCACCTTGCTCAGAATCAGTAGCTTCAGCTCGAACAACAGGAGGTAGTTGGAAAAAATCTCCAACGAAAATTATTTGTATGCCGCCGAACGGTCCGTCATTGCGTTTGATCTCACGACAGACTGCCTCGACCATAGTGATGACCTCAGGAGTTAGCATCGAGACCTCATCAATGATCAGAACTTTAGTTTTCGCCACACGCTTCACCAAGTATTCATTCGTGGCTAGCGTATCGAGTTCACGGCTGGAGAGGAATTTACGAATGCCGATGCCGGCCCAGCTATGAATCGTTTGGCCACCGATATGCGTGGCAGCGATACCAGTGGAAGCGGTGATGGCTGGTTCAATTTTACGAGCACGAAGATAGGCCACGTATTCATTGATAGTGTGCGATTTGCCTGCGCCCGGCTCTCCGGTAAGGAAGACATTGGCGCCGGTTTTGAGGATGTCGAGGGCTTGGGATTGGGTCATAGGAATGTATTATATATTATTTGGATGGGCAACCATAGGGACAACCTCAGGGACAACCCTAGGGTTGTCCGTCACTGCGGCGATCCCAAGCCCTCGGATTCCGTCGTATATATTTGCGCACGTTTTGGAGAGCCTGGTCATCGGTTATGAGCCGGTCATGGAAGGAGCGATGCCAGATAAATTCGGTGGCGCCGTAGAGGTGAATCAGTTTTGAAGTAGTAGTTTTGAAAGCGCAGATAGCCTTCGATAGTAGCATATGATTGCGTCGAGCATGTGGTTGTATAGAGTCAGCAGTATTATTAATAAAAATGAGTCCGTGCAGATGATTAGGCATAATAATGGATTCATCAAGAGATATAAAAGGATATTGCTGAGCCAGCCAAGTCCATTGTTGAGCAATAATCCGTCCAAAGTCATTCAATTCCATTATCCCATTGCTGATAGTTCCAAAATATGGAACAAAGTTTTTGGTATTCATGGTAATAAAATAGCAACCGGATTGGTTATAGTCGTGATAGGGACGGCGTACAGGTTTTCGTTCTGAGTGCATAAAACAGGGTTTTTGTTCCCTGTTATATAATTGTTAGCAGTATAAAGTATTATGTCTGGCTCTGCAAGTTCTAAACCACCTCCACTGGTGTCACATCCTCTGGTAGATTAGTAGCAGCGAATCGTCGGCGGAAATAGAAGATAATCATTAGAGCTATCAGAGAAATGATTGCAGCCGTCACGAATGGTCCGGCTGGATGTCGTTCAAATAGCAAGCCAGCACAGACCGGAGCGATGACCATGGAGACAGACATGACCGAAGTCATCGTGCCTAGTATTTCACCCCGACGTGTCGGTCGTAGAGCCACGAGTTGGCTCGATAGTACGACACGCAAGATAGATTGGGAGAAGGTCAGCAAGATCAAGCCAATGATAAAGACCCATAGAATTTCAACAGACATCAATAAGAAGCCGATTACCAAAGTGATAAACATTGCTACCTCTAGGGTTGGTTCGGCGAAGCGCTTGAGCCAGAAACGTCGCAGCAGAACACCCTGATTAATCGCTAGGACAACACCCATAGCGGTCAAGAACCATCCAGTAGTTACAGCGTTGAAAGAAAAAGACGAGTTGAGAAATAAAGCAAAGATAGAGTGTTGAGTAGTGACCGCCAGACCAAAAAGGAAAATAGCGATGAATCCTGGTAGTAATAATTTGTCACTCAGAGCAGAGATGATTGGGCTAAGTGGATTGATCGATAGTTTCTCAGTGCTACGCTGGTGATGAGACTCTGGTAAGAATTTTAAAGCTAGCAAGAAGTTCACCACTGCCAATCCGCCGACAAACCAGAACGGCACGCTCGGTCCCAGAGCAGAGAGCAGACCGCCAATCATTGGTCCGATAGTTAGACCAATGCCAAAGATAGCGCCAATCAAGCCAAGGTTATGCGTGCGTTCTTTATCATCTTTAGCAATGTCCGCCAAGTAACTTTGGGTAATAGGGAAATTACCAGCAGCCAGACCATCAATGATTCGCCCGATGAAGAGCAGTGGTAGCGAGGTAGCAGCCGCAAAAACTAACCAACCAATAGCAGTCGAGGCAATACTTAGTAATAGCACCGGTCGTCTACCAATGCGGTCCGACCAAGCACCGAGAAATGGCGCGCTGACAAAAGAGCAGAGAGAAAAAACGGTAAATAACAAAGTCACGACCAAAGCCGAGGCTCCGAAGTGTTGCGCATAGAACGGCAGTATCGGGATGATGATGCCGAGGCCGAGGATGTCGACAAAGGCTGTTAGTAAAATTAAGTTTTTTTGGGACACAAAAGGAAATTAAGAATGAAGAAAGAAGAATTAAGAGATTTGGAAGAAGAATAACAAAAGGTCAGCATGGCAGAAATCTGTCGTTATAACAACGCTAAGCCTATTTCACTGTTATCTTCAACTCAGCATCGAGAGCTCGGGCAATTTTATAAAACGACCGCAGTGTGGTGCTGAGATTGCCACGTTCAAGACGGGAGATAGCGGACTGCTTGGTGCCGAGCTTTTTGGCTAATTGCTTCTGGGTGAGACCTTGAGATACACGTAGTCTGATTAATTGACGGATTAAGGCATATTCCGGTTCTAATTCCTTAACCAAACGTCTAACCTCAGGGTTCTTAAGTAGTTGCTTTTCCACCTTTTCCCAGGGTATCAATTTTATTTGTTTCTTCATATAATTATATATAACGCATATGTTATATTAGGTCAAGCTTGATATACGACGGTGAGCGAGTTTTAGTTCTCGAAGAGGCGTTTTTTGGCTTTTTTTAATGTAGCCATGCACTATAACCGCTTGCCCGTATTTGAATATGTAGAAATAGCGGATCGCACTTTTACTGCGTCCGCGTAATTCAAATAAGCCGCTTCCTAAGGGCTTACTATAGGGCATTTTTATAGTATTACCCTCCGTCCTCAGTAATCGTAACAGGCTCACAGTTTCCGCTGTTAGGCCTTTATCTAGATGATTAATAAATTTTTCTACACTGGGTAAAATGACTAAATCCATAACAAAATAAAACAAGGATTATTATTCCCCTGTTTTATATGTAGCCTATATTCTAACAAACCAGATAATGCTGTCAATTGGAGGTACTACTGGGTAGCATCAGCTGTCGGACAAGCTGCAAATTCACAATTCGGACCCGTACGGCTGACATACGATCCATCAGCACACAGCTTGGCATCTTGCGTACAGATAGTTGTCGGTGCTTTCTTTGGAGTCTCCACTATCCAGACCAAATCCCACTCTCTACCAGAGACATCTTCCACGTAGCAGGATTCTGCATCACATTGAGAAAACTCTACCCCAATTTCAGCTCCGTCAACAGCGGTGATACTGATTACTTCACCAGCTTCGAAGGTGACAGCACCTTGATGACAGATAGCTTTGGCATTACAGATCTCCATCGTCTCCAGACCGGTTTTATCAAAGGCGTCAGACTCTGTCGTCACAGTAATAGTTAGAGAGTTTTCATCGGCTTTATCCAAGGTCAAGGTATAGCCATCTTGTGTCACGCTCTTGGCCGTGATAGTACCCAATTTAATTTCTATTTCCTGATTAATCATTCCACCCAGCAGTTTCACTTGATAGGCCAGCTCGCCAGCCCAGATACATACCACTCCAGTCTTACAACGCGAGTCGTTGATGGCCACCAAGGTCACTGTCAGGCCATCGCTGAATTTCGTTGGTTCATCCCGACGTAGAGTTACTGGGCTACCAAATTCTGTCCCAGTCGCCTTCACCACCTTGGTAAATGACTTGCCGTCAGGAGTCCGACATTGTTCGGGATAGGTTTCTAAAATAGGATAACCAGCTGCGGCGCATTCTTCGAAGGTGGATATGATCGGCTGGGGCACGGTCTTTCTGGTCAAAAGCCAAACTGCGCCAGCAGCTATTAGCAGTAAAATAATTAATAGAATTGGTAGGGATTTTTTCATATTTATCTATCTTTATCAATCAAAACCTCTCTAAGCTTGCCATCAATGGCTGGCCCAACCACACCACGAGCTTCCATTTCTTCCATAATACGCGCTGCTTGGGCATAACCAATCCTTAGTCGTGCTTGTAGCATCGTGGCAGAGGCATGTCGAGTATGTTGAAATAAATTAATGACCTCTTGATAATACAATTCATCATGTTTCTCCAGTTTGAAGTTAGTCTTTGTCTCTTTGGCAAAGATATATAACCTAATCAGCAGATAGACAGCGATGATTAACAAACCTAACGTTATACTACTGATGATAATCATGATGTTTTCAAAGTTTGTCATAGGTTATTATTTATTTGCTAATCTGAGAGCTTCAGTCACGCAGTCGTTGAAATACGGTAATTGCCTATTGGCCAGCAAAAATTCTCTATTTTCATCAGTCAATGTAAAGTGCTCCAGACAATCATCTAGTATAGTGTCATAGAAAGTAGGGATAGCGGATTCATAGTCTCGCTTAGCTAGAATAAAGGCGCCTAAGATTATATGTTCACCGATAGAGACTACTGCTTTGTGTTCGTCGGTTGATAGACCGTCGATATAATAACTCCGATCATAAGCATAGGAAGCTAAGTTGTATTCGTCCGCAGCATTTAATTCTTTGAAATCAAGGCAAAATGATTTATGGCGTTTTTTGTAGGTTGTGAAATGAGCTAAAGTCACCCGAGGAGCGGAGAGGAGTTTTTCAACTAGGTTATTCACTATGACATCAGTTTTAGTATCCGTCATATTATTTCTTGTTACACGGTGGAATATGTTTGTGTCGCAGAGTGTAGGTATGAATAGCGTGTCGTTCTTGCAGACGAACCTGGGAAAACCAAATATCATTTTTGCTCTTGGGTATGGCCAGCATGGCTACGTAGAGATTATCAAGTTTGAGTATTTTAAATCGGCCATGATTTTTTCGATAATATGTCTTGCCCCCACTGTGTCGCCCCTTACCAGTACTAGCAGAGTAGTTGAATTGTCTTAATCTATGACGCAGATTACCACAGGTTTCGCCGATATAGACGATTTTATCGTCTGAAAGAGATAATTTTTTCTTAGGTTCGTCACGGGCAATTACATACACTCCAGGATTTTTAATCCCCACAAAATCTGCTCGATCTTTCCATTGATACCACTTGGAAAATTTGATCATAAGGTATCCCAATCATCCCACTTTCGCCCCAAAAAGGCAATTTAGGAGGTTGGCCTAGGGCTAGCTAGAGCGTACTCCACGATCAGAAGCATCTTGTCGCAGAAAGGGCAGGAAATATCGAATAAGGCGTCATAATACTCCCCTCCAGCAGTCTCAGGTGTTCCACTCCAATGACAGATGGGGCAGGTGAGAGTTTGAGCCCGGTCATAATCCCGATGTTGGATAATAGGAGCTCGCTCCATCTGCATGAAGCTAATAGCCCCGATCATCTGTAGATCACTAGCCAAAAACCGCAAATCTTTCACCAGTGGATTCTCTGGCCACTGGGCGACAATGGCTTGTAATACTCTGATCTGATTGAGCAGTATATTCGGCTTAGATTCGTTGAAGCGGTCAAATATCGTATCACCGTCGTGCTTGTGGTCAGCGACTAGCTCTGTGCCATTGGCTAGAACGTCGGCTGACTTCACTAGTAGGGAGTCATGGGAGAAAGAAGGAATATGGCGTAGCGCTTCGGACTTACGTTCTGCCCACGGTAAATCTTTATTCTGTTCGGTCACACTGAGGACTAGATCGGCTATCGACTGACCAAACTTCTCAGCGATCATTTCACTAGTGACCTTGTTCTCCGGCGTGCTATCCTCTATGGCATCATGCAAGATACCAGCGATGATGACGTCTTCACTAGCACCAGCGTGTGCCAGTATCAGGCCAACGGTCAGAGGGTGAGTAATGTAGGCAATATCTTTGCCTTTGCGCTTTTGTTTTTGGTTAATTTCATGAGTCAGGGTAGCGAAGCTGATGGCTCGTAGTAGATTGGTACTGAGGGGCATGAATGATGGTAGTTTTGATATAGTTTTCATAGTAATTTAATTATAGATTAATTAGAATTCTGAACCTAGAAACTCCTTTCAAGTTGTCTTGCTTGGGGCAAAACAAAAACGGCTAAGAGATTTACACCAGCTCGACTGCTGATAGAAATCTCCCAACCGTTTAGGGTCAGTCGTTTAGATCATGTGGCTCCTCGCAGATTTCCCAAGTTGCCTACTCAATTAAGAGAGATGTAAACGGTCCGAATTAGCTGCACGGACTACAGTGTTGATTAATATAAAGAACTTACACTTACAGTATAGCAGATATGGGGGTTTTGGGCAAGTATTAGCCATAATTACCACTCAAACATATCAACTATATTTTCAACCGCACTTTTGATGCGATCAATGATTCCCTGTCGTTCCTTGATGCGAGGCACCTCCGGTAGTAAATCAACAATGTCTTGCCCATTAGGCAGTTTCTGTGTGTACAAATATTCACCGATTAAATGTTCAATCTTTCTAACTGAGATATTTTCATTTTCGGCAATTTCTTTCAAGCTTGCGGAACGTTCACTGGCCCAAAATTTGCTAAATGCCTGTTCGACATCATCAGATTTATTGATCTTTGGTAAATTTTTCTCAATGAACTTCCTAATCAAATCTTTCTTCTTACGCATTTGAACGTCTCTATCAAATAGACGTAAGATTTCTTCAGTTTTTTTCTGACGTACTACGTTAGAGCTGATATTTTTTAACCCAGCAATTAACTGAATGATGTAGTCAAAATTAATAATGTCCCGAATAGTAAGCTCTATTTCAAAATCAATCTGATCTAAGATAGATTCGGGTCCTGTAGCATTATTTTTACGATCTTCATAAACATCTAAGTATTTGCTCTGGTAATCATAAAACTCTTGCTCGGTTATTCCAAGATTCTTAAACGAGAAGTCGGCAAATGTTTCCAATGATGACTTGATTCGTAGTAAATCTCGGAATGTTTGTATAAAGCCAGCCTGCTGCTCTTCTCCCTGAAGATCATCACAACTAGCCACAGTTGGAACCTTAGCTCGTAATTCAGCTAGCTTGTCCTCAAATTCTTTTTTCTGTACTTCATATGGCTTTTTGAATACAATTTCTTTGGCATTTTCATCACCAAAGAGTGCTAGTGCCCTATCGGTTGCTTCTTTTAGATTTCTAAAGGAAATAATATTGCCGTGTGGCTTATCAGAATTTAAAAGACGGTTTGTTCGTGAGTAGGCCTGAATCAGTCCATGATAACGTAGGTTCTTATCTATGTAGAGAGTATTTAGCCGTGGGCTATCGAAACCAGTCAAAAACATATTTACGACTATGGTCAAATCAATTTCCTTATTCTTAATCCGCTTTTGTAAATCTCTGTAATAATCATAGAAACGCTCGGTAGAAAAATTAGTCAAAAATCGTTTATTGTATTCCTTGATACAATCCTCCAGGAAATCTCTCGAGTGTTTATCAATAGCCTCGCCGTCGTCAGCAAAGATATCAACATCAAGCATATCAGAACTCTCATCTTCATTGGCTTTGTAGGTGAAAATTGTGGCAATAGAAAAATCTTCTGCTTTTTTAGCTTTGAGTAAGGTATAATATTTCTTTAATACTTCAATAGAAGAAACGGCAAACAAAGCGTTAAATTTACCTTGTTTGGTTTTTCGCTTCCAGTCAGCCAAGATATAGTCAGTAATTTTATTCAATCTGTCACCACTTTCTAGTACTTCCTTAGTATTAATACCTTCAACCATTGTCTCAGCGAAAATATCAGCATCTAGTGTATCTGGATCTTTTTGGGTATATTTACCAACATATTCAATGGCAAAACCGAGTACATTGTTATCAGAGATAGCGTTGGTAATAATATACTTATGTAGACATTCACCAAATACATCAACGGTGGTAACTCCACCGACATTATTATCGGCAAATATAGGCGTGCCGGTGAAGCCAAAAAGCTGAGCCTTCTTGAAGAAACTTTTGATTCTGGCGTGCGTCTGTCCAAACTGACTACGATGACATTCATCAAAAATAATTACTACTTTTTCATTAGCTAAATAATCAAAGTGTTTCAAGTGCGCTTCGCGCCCAATGGCGATATCGAGCTTCTGAATAGTCGTGACAATGAGCTTTCTATTTTTATCTTCTAACTGCTTTACCAAACTTTTTGTATTATTGGTACCATCGACGGCTCCATCGGAGAAAGAATTAAACTCCTGAGTTGTTTGAATATCCAAGTCCTTGCGATCTACCACAAAGAGAACCTTCTTTACCTCGGGCATTCGCGAAAGTATTTGACTAGCCTTAAACGAGGTTAAAGTCTTGCCTGATCCCGTCGTATGCCAAATATAGCCATTCTTATCAGATTCACGCACCCGAGTTTCAATGGCGCGTACTGCATAGTATTGGTACGGACGTAGTGTCATGGGTATTTTAATCGCCTCGGCCAGTACTATGTACTCCGCAATCATTTCTGAGACATGACACTTTTCTAGAAAAGTGTCCGCG
>CAZASM010000019.1:0-19716 GCA_964487895.1 uncultured Gammaproteobacteria bacterium | reverse complement strand
AATTCAAGCCTGCCAAAAAGAGCCAGCTTGCGCCAGCTCTTTTCTAAAATATTTTGCGTTTTTTCCTTAGGACAGCTCTAGCGCTGTCCCTACTGACCCCTCGACTCCGCTCGGGGTAATTCCGCTTTAGCGGAATTACATCCCCATCATCCCCGGCATACCGCCACCCATACCACCACCGCCATGGCTATCATTTTTGGCTGGCTCTGGGATATCGGCTACGACTGCTTGGGTCGTCAGGAACATACTAGCAGCAGAGGCTGCATTTTGGAGAGCAGAACGAGTAACTTTGGTTGGATCAACGATACCAGCAGCTAGTAAATCTTCGTAGGTATCGGTCAAAGCGTTGTAGCCATAGCTTCCACCTTTTTCTTTGACACGGAGAGCAACTTCCGAGCCATCTTTACCAGCATTGATAGCGATCTGCTTGATAGGAGCGTGTAGAGCTTTCATCAGAATATCAAAGCCCATGGTGAACTCAAAGTTCTTAGCATCTTGATGCTTATCTCGTTCTTTTTGTAGATGCTCCAAAGCACCGAGATAGGCCACACCACCACCAACAACAATACCTTCTTCTACCGCTGCACGAGTAGCAGCTAAAGCGTCTTCGATACGATCTTTCACCTCCTTCATCTCAGCTTCGGTCGCAGCGCCAACTTTCAAGACAGCCACACCACCAGACATTTTAGCCAAACGTTCTTTCAATTTGTCCTTGTCAAAGTCAGATTCAGATTGTTCTACTGCTTGCTTGATCTGCTTGATGCGTTTCTCAATCTCATCTTTATCTCCACGACCTTCAACGATGGTGGTATTTTCTTTGGTAGAGATAACCTTACGAGCTTCACCGAGCATATCGACATTAGCTGTATTTAATTTCAAACCTAATTCTTCAGAAATAACTTTAGCGCCGGTCATGACAGCAATATCTTGCAACATTTCTTTACGACGATCACCAAAACCCGGAGCTTTAATCGCTAAAGTATTGAAAGTACCGCGTAATTTATTGACCACCAGAGTAGTCAAAGCTTCGCCTTCGATTTCTTCGGCGATAATTACTAACTCTTTGCGACCTGCTTGTGCCATACTTTCTAACAAAGGCAAAAGATCGCTGAGAGCAGAAATTTTCTGATCAGTCACCAAAATTGGGACGTTTTCATAGACAGCTTCCATTCGTTCTGGATTGGTCACCATATAAGGAGCGACGTAGCCTTTATCAAACTGCATACCTTCGACGACTTCCATATCAAGACCAAAGCTCTGTGACTCTTCGACGGTGATTACGCCATCATTACCAACTTTTTCCATCGCTTCAGCGATAAGCTTACCAATCTTGCTGTCATTGGCAGAGATAGAAGCTACTTGCTCTATCTCATCTTTGCTAGAAACTTTCTTGGAAGTTTTCTTTAAATGCTCCACGACAATCTCTACTGCTTTATCAATACCAGACTTGATCAAAATGGGATTAGCATCGGCTACAACATAGCGCATACCGTCGTTAATAATAGCTTGAGCGAGAATAGTAGCCGTAGTAGTACCATCACCAGCCACATCAGCGGTACGAGCAGCTACTTCTTTGACCATCTCGGCGCCCATATTTTCAAATTTGTCTGCGAGTTCAATTTCTTTGGCTACACTGACACCGTCTTTGGTGATGCTTGGTGCGCCATACCCTTTATCCAAAACGACATTACGACCTTTAGGCCCTAACGTCACTTTCACTGTGTCTGCGAGAATATCCACTCCGCGTTTCAAACGAGCACGGGCTTCGTCGTTAAATAAAATTTGCTTTGCCATATCAATTATTCTTAATTCTTATTTCTTCTTTCTTAATTCTCAAGTACTGCGAGCAAGTCTTCGTCGCTGAGAATCTTGTACTCTTGTTTGTCGAGAGTGTAGTCTGATCCACCATACTGACTATAGACGACGCGAGCTCCTACTTTAAGATTGAACTTAGCTATCTTCTCACCGTTACCAATAGCGATAACCTCGCCTTCAGTTTTCTTTTCTTTATCTACTGTCTCTGGCACGATGATGCCCGACTTAGTAACTTCTTCAGCCTTCACAGGCTTGACCACTACGCGGTCACCCAAAGGTTGTAATTTCATACCCTTTAATTAAGATTAATTATTTAAGAGAGTTAGATTAGCACTCAATTTGCATGAGTGCTAATTGCTGGTCTATTGTACCAAAGAGTTGGTCAGTGTCAAGAGCTGGAAGAGACTTTCTTATGCTGAGCTAAGGTAGTGACCAAACCGACGGAAATCCACAGAAGTGCTAGCCCAGTATAACTACTCCAGAGCCAATGATCAAACAAACCAAAAGTAGCGACAGCTGCTATCCAACCAAGTGCCAGACACCACTCCTCTGTCCGACGTTTGGGCCAGATCAGACAGTTAGTCAACACAACAAGTAGTAGCCACAAACCAACAATACCCATTTCTATCAAAGCTAACAAATAGGTCATATGAACGGGTTGATATTCGAAGCTTGCTCGTCCCGGAAAGATGCTTGCGGCCGCCCAGATATATGCACCCGGTCCAACACCGATCAGAAACTGTGGCAAACCTAGCAAGCGAGTAGCCTCATCCAGACTAATGATTCGTTCAGAATTAGAAATAATCTCCAACCGCTCAGTAGTATCTGCTCGATGTAGTATTAATCCTTGAGTGATATAATTGCCACTAATAATCATCACCACTAATAACAGCGCGGAGGACTGAGCGATTCGCATCAGCTTCGTTTTTTTTGACCAAAGACTAGCAATGAACACTACTACTAACCAAGCGACGAAAGCTAATAAACCTGCCCGAGAAAAAGTTACAAACAAACCTAAAAATAACAAAGCTTGGCCAGCAATAAAGAGCACAGTTGGTAAAGGCTTCTCGCGCCGTCTATCTAACCAATACCAAATTGTTAGAGACATTAAAGAAATAACTAGAAAACCAGCCAACATGTTCGGGTGTGGTAAACTACCATAAGCCCGCAATATTCTGCCGGCTGAAGTCACAATGACTGATTGCCCTAACTCTAAAGGATCGTGCTTGGCCAGACCAAGCCAGCTATTAGGATAGACATAAGCTACCGTCCATTGCCACAGCGCCATAATAGCTTGGACACAACCGGCCAGAGCCAAACTACTGACAATAATTATTGGCGAAGCTGAACGAACGATCAAATAATACACTAGTGCCACTGCCGTCAAACCAACATAGTACCAACTGACAGCTGGTGAGATACTCCAAATAGCAGCTAAAGCTAACCAGACTAACCACAGTAATAGCCAGCGTAGGTGATTGGAAGTGTGGACAAGATGCTTCGTGCGCCAACAAACTACTCCTAACAACAAAACTATAATCATTGTGCCATAGAGACTAACCGTACCGTACTCAGTGTTTTGGCTATTGGACATCGGCACCATATGAATGATCCAGCGTGTCTGCCAAGGAAGCAAAAAAATTGCTAACCAGATAAACCGCTCAGTCCACCTATGAAATATTGTTTTGCGCATAAGAAAGATTTTTTATTTTAGCCTGCCAGAGGTTTTTCATTGGCAGTCGATTATCCTTATCATGAAATTTTAGCACATTTTCAGTAATAATCACGCGACCATCTATATTAGCTAATGATTTTAAACGATCAGGTAAAATTTGTAATTGCATACGCGTATACCAGTCACGGGTTAAAGAATTATAAAAAGGAGCAATCAAAATTAAAAATAGACGATGCCAGAGAGTCAGCCAAGGTGGATTCTCGACCGTAAATGCAGTGCCGTGTTGGCCCATATTTGGCAAAAAATATCTGTACCAACTATTTGCTTGATACCAAGCATCATAGACACCCCCCGCATCATATAAGGGTAAAAAACCCGCCACATAATGAGTAAAAACTATATCTTCACGCCCCAACTGAGCTGTCTGCAGTGACAAAGCTTCACTGGTAACATAATAACTGAGACAGATTTTATTTTTTGTCTGCTGAGAACTAGGACGTTGGCGGCTTAATTTCAACAGACCGACCAGTAGAAAGCGAGTAATCCAGACGTGACCTTTGGAGCAGACAATAAAAAAATCAATATCGCTTTTTTCTTTAACATTGCCAAGTGGTAAAGAGCTCGCCACAGCAACCATCCGTACCCAAGGGATGAGACGAAAAACTTTGGTCCAAAAAAAAGCGATCCGCATCTGCTTGTCTACGGCGCTGTTTCGAAACTTCCTTTGAGTAATAATTTTTTCTCTACCTGTTAGACAATAAAAACCTTCTCGTCTAATGAGTAACTTTTGTAACCTAGAATCTGTCTCTAAAGCTATGGCTATCTCCTGAAGAGAAGGCGTCATCTGTGAGGCTGAAGGTGAGACGTAATACCAACGCCAAATCTCCGTCGCCGTCAAAGGATAATCCAACAAGTCAAAGTAGCAGATTGTCTTGAGTATAGAGTCGATCATGCCACTATTATACCTCCAATGTACTAACAAGGCGAGAACCACTGTGCCTTACCCTCCTTTATAAGGAGGGGTGAGGGGAGGTCGACTTACTTCACTGCTAATAACTTCTTCAAATACTGCCCCGTATAAGAAGCTTTAATTTTCATAATATCTGTCGGTGTACCTTCAGCCACCACAGTACCACCCTTATCTCCCCCATCAGGCCCAAGGTCAATAATCCAATCAGCAGATTTGATGACGTCTAAGTTATGTTCAATAACTAAAACTGAATTACCTTTATCTACTAATTTATCCAATACTTGTAAGAGTCGTTTGACGTCAGCAAAATGCAAACCAGTTGTTGGCTCATCGAGAATATACAGTGTCTTGCCAGTTGAACGGCGTGATAGCTCTGTTGCTAATTTAATTCTCTGCGCTTCACCACCAGATAATGTTGTGGCTGACTGACCAAGGTGAATATAGCCCAAACCAACTTCGTGTAAGGTTTTCAGCTTCGTATTAATAGCCGGAATATGGCTGAAGAAATTCATAGCGTCTTCTACCGTCATATTCAAAATGTCGGCAATACTTTTGCCTTTGTAGTGAATATCCAAAGCTTGCTGATTGTAGCGCTGTCCGTGACACTCTTCACACTCAACATAGACGTCAGGCAAAAAATTCATTTCAATTTTAGTAAAGCCATCACCCTGACAAGCTTCACAGCGTCCACCTTTGACGTTGAAACTAAATCTTCCAGCTTTGTAACCACGAATCTTGGCTTCCGGCAAAGCAGCGAACATATCACGGATGTAAGTGAAGACTCCTGTGTAGGTCGCTGGATTAGATCGCGGTGTACGACCAATTGGCGACTGGTCAATGTCAATCACTTTGTCTAAATGTTCGAAGCCTTCGATTTTTTTATGTGCTCCTGGTTTATCTTTAGCATGATAGAAATGATGTGCCAACGCTTTACCGAGAATCTCCATCATCAAGGTAGACTTACCAGAGCCAGAGACACCAGTTAGACAGACGAATTTTCCTAACGGTAAACTAACGTCAATATTTTTCAGATTAAATTCTGTCGCGCCATAGATAGTGATGTTCTTGCCGTTGCCAGGACGATATTTCTTTCGCACAGGAATTGATAATTTACCGGAAATATATTGACCGGTCAGCGAAGCTTTGACTTTAGAAATTTCGCTTGCTGTTCCTTGCGCTACCACCTCACCACCATGCTTACCTGCTCCCGGACCGATATCAATCACCTGATCAGCTGCTAAGATTGTATCCAAATCATGCTCTACCACAATAACAGTATTTCCTAAATCGCGTAGAGATTTCAAAGCAGAGATTAATTTATCATTATCCCGTTGATGCAGACCAATCGATGGCTCATCGAGAATATAAACCACACCAACCAGAGAGGAACCAATCTGTGTAGCGAGACGAATACGCTGAGCCTCTCCACCAGATAAAGTCGCAGCACCGCGAGCTAGACTGAGATAGTCCAAACCCACATTGTGTAAAAATTTCAACCGAGCATTAACCTCTTTCAAAACTTGTTTGGCAATTTGTGTGTCACGCTTGGACAGTTTCTTTTCTAACTCTAAGAAAAAAGTTTGCGCTTCATCAATCGTCATATCAGACACCGTGGCAATATTTTTATCATCTAAAGTAATCGATAAAACTTCTGGCTTCAAACGACGGCCATGACAACTCGGACAGTCATAGACGCGCATGTAGTGTTCGATCTCACTGCGAATATAGTCAGAGTCTGTCTCACGATAACGACGCTCCAGATTATTCACCACACCTTCAAAGGTTGAGTTGAAATCACCACTAAAGCGCTCTCCTGCTAGCTCCATTTTATAAACCTCTTCGCCTGTACCATAGAGCACCACATCTAATTGCTTCTTGGTGAGTTGTTTTACCGGTACGCTGACGGAAAATTTATAACGCTTGGCCACTGCAGCCAAGATTCGGAAATACCACGATTGATTGGTGGCTGTGCGTGACCATGGACGGATAGCGCCTTCAGCCAAGGTCAGATTTTTATTGGGCATCACTAGATCAGGATCTACCTCGAGTTTAGAACCAAGACCAGTACACTCAGGACAAGCCCCGTGGGGACTATTAAAAGAAAAATTGCGTGGCTCAATCGGCGGCAGACTGATGGCACAGACCGGACAAGCGAAAGACTGACTCATGACGTGTTCTTTCTCCTCGCTGGGCACACTAATGATCACCGAGCCATTGGCTAAATCTAAAGCAGTTTCTAATGACGCTGCTAATCGTTTCAAAGTATCTTCGGTGCCGTCCATATCTAACCGATCAATGACAACTTCAATAGTATGTTTCTTTTGTTTATCCAAAGTTTCTTTCAACGCATCTTCTAGAGACATCATGTCACCATCGAGACGGACACGAGAATAGCCCGATGATTTCACCTGTTCTAAGAGACGTCTATACTCACCTTTTTGATCGCGGATCATCGGCGCCATGATAACGACTTTAGACTCTTTGGCCGCCTTACTCCAAGCGATAATCTGCTCCTGCATTTGCTGTTGCGTCTGACGTTTCACTGGTCGACCACAGTTGGGACAGTGTGGGATACCGATACGCGCGTAAAGTAAGCGTAAGTAATCATGAATTTCTGTCACGGTACCGACGGTTGAGCGTGGGTTACGGGAAGAGGACTTCTGGTCAATGGAAATAGCCGGCGACAAACCCTCTATCTGATCTACATCAGGCTTGTCCATCAAACCTAAAAACTGCCGTGCATAAGCCGACAGTGATTCGACATACCGACGCTGTCCTTCAGCGTAGATAGTATCAAAAGCGAGTGATGATTTACCCGAACCGGACAATCCAGTTATAACGACGAACTTATCCCGAGGAATTTCCAGAGAAATATTTTTCAGGTTATGCACCCGTGCACCTTTGATGACAATGTTTTTGGACATGAGGTCAGTTTTCTAATAATCAAACTACCCCTGAGCAAGTGAAACTAGGAGCGATTATACAGAAAAAAGACGAGCGGGTCAAGGAGGGAAGGAAAGTAAAAAGGCAAAACTCAAAAGTCAAAAATACGGGTCAAAATTTTAAAGCTAAAAATGCTTGAATATTACGATATTTAAGAGTATTGTTAGAGCGTTGATTCGTATAATAATGACTATAAATACTCTATGAAAAATCCCGAGTTACCTGAGACACCTGAACTCAGTCCATCCATGGAGGGTCCAGCCATAATAAACTTTGAGACAATCGAAGCGACAGATATCCCGCTTGATGTTATGAATTTTTTTGAGAACAGAAGCAAACAGTTAATCCTGCCTGAGGACTATGAACCGGGTAACTTTGAGGGATTCCAAGCGGTGCGTCATGAAAATGGTGATATAACCTATATCGCACGACAGACAAAGACCTACTCTACAAATAGAGAAACCGAACAACTCAACTACCTTATTGATTTTAATAATCAAAATGAAGAAACTGGTTATGCCGAATTGAGACTGAATGAAACTAATTCTAGTTATTTCAAGAATAAACCATTTGTCGGCTTCTCGAACACTGAAACTAAATACCGAAAGCAAGGATTAGGGACAAGACGCTTATTGACGATGAACGCCTTAGCTCAAAGTCAATACCACAACCCGCTTAACTCTGACACCCTACTTAGTAAAGGAGCTGAAAATCTATGGAAAGGGTTAGTCAAAAAAGGATTGGCCCGAACCTATCAAGAGGGCAATCATACTAGGTATGTTTTTCTTGATTCAGAAAAACCTACAGTTCCAGATGAAACATAGAAAAGATTAAAACATCTTGACGAAAATCAGTTCATCAACTTGAATCATCACACCTGAATCAATCATAATAGTGTTGAAAAAAATAAACCACTACCGCCTGTAAGGCGGTAGTGGTTTATTTAATAACGTTTTGATTACCTCGACATAACATCTGGTGGATAGACTTCACCATTTTTATAGTTTACGCATTTCTCATATATCGCTACTGGTATCTGTTCCTGCTCGACAACAGCACAATCAATCAAATCATTTCCAGCTGTGACTTGGCGCCAAATACCATTGTCATTTTTGGCTATTAACTCCGCTCCTCCACCTGGTGTGAAGACGACAGAAACTACTGCCCAGTTGTAATACAGTTTTTTGAGACTGTACGTATTACCTTTATCAGGATACTGCTGATGCACAATGTCCAATAAATTGCTTTGACGAAAGAGTTGCGGATTACCGGATTGTTGCCACCAAAGATACATAATACTACTTACGAGCAAAAATATAACAGCGACGTACATTATTTTGATTTTCATAATTACATTTTAGATTATTGTAGCCGGCGAAGCGAGAGCTTCGCCGGCTTGTTCGTACTACCAGCCGATGGTATAGACAGAGTACCGCAGATTCGTAAATCCATACCACGTGCTGTAGGGCACATAGTGATATCGCACGATACCATCCGGTGTGGCTGACCAGTTGGAATCCAACCAGTACATACCGGACGAGGTCTTGGAAGCCATGATAAACGTGTGAAGTTTACTGGTATCCCAAGCCATCTGCACAACTTGTCCCGGCTGGACATTCTCGATAGCCATGGACTGGCCTCTGATATGACCGGCGGGATCCGTATTCCACATATACCGATTGGACATTGTGGAAGGAACGGTCACACGGCCATCAGTCACACGACTGACCAGATTCTGCACCCAGACTTTACAGACATTGCCATAGCGTCCGATGTCCTGATAGCCGACATTGAGCAGGAGCGTGTTGCGGTAACCCTGAGTGTAGCTGGGCCATTGAGCACCATAGCCCTCCGGCTGCAGCGTGGTGTTCGCTATCCGTTCCGGTTCCGGTGCAGTGACAGTGGACTTCTGATCGCCACTACAGCCGATCAGAGTGGTGATACCAACCATGACAGTCAGCATCAGTGAAAAGAACAACCTGCGGTTCAACATGACGAACCTCCGTGAAAAAACTTCCGCGCAGGATGATAGAGCGAATCTCTAGTCCTGCAGGCAGGGATGCATCTACCTTCTTCATCACAGCGCCCATGGGGCCCGGCCACTGAGGTTTGGAAGGAGATCTCCTGCCTGCAAAACTAAAAACTAAAAAGTCATCACGTTTGCATCTACCTCCCCTGCTTCCCCTCCTTAGTAAGGAGGGGTGAGGGGTGGTATAGACACTGCGTTGGAAAATTCAATGAACAATTAACCACAACTACATTAGGCGTCGCTCAGATTGACCGCTGTGCCTATTTAACAAAAACAACAGGAAAATCATTGTTCCCTGTTGTCATTATGTTTTGTTGCGACGGCTGTCCGTATCTACACTCAAATAACTTACAGTGTCATTATACCACATTGTCATTGCGAATCCTGTACTCAGGATGAAGCAATCTATCATTATAATTACAGATTGCTTCCCCTCCACAAGGTCGGGGCAGGCTGCTTGATGCCAGGCTCGAGACGCTGAGCGTCTCTCGCAATGACAGACTGAATGACAAAATAATAGTTCTACGCTAGTATATCTCCATGAAACCTATCTTTAATCAACTCCCCACCTCTGCCGGCGTCTACTTCTTCTTCGATAAAAATAAGAAGATTATTTATATTGGCAAAGCGAAAAATTTACGTAACCGAGTTTCCTCCTATTTCAAGGACAGCACTGAGTTGTCTCCGGCCAAGCAAGAAATGGTCAAGCAAATTGCCGATCTGGATTATACCGTTGTAACGAATGAAACTGAGGCACTGCTTCTCGAAGCAGGGTTAATCAAAAAACACCTCCCACCATTCAACGTCATTCTCCGAGATGACAAGACTTGGTCGCATATCGTCATCACCGACGAAGCTTTCCCAAGGTTAATCACAACTCATGGGAGAAAGGTCGTCAAAGGAAAATATTTCGGTCCCTATACTTCTTCATTCGCGGCCAAAAATATTGTCCGACAATTACATCGAATCTTTCCCATTAGAACCTGCAAAAGAGATTTATCAAAACTACCAAACGGCAAAGTTTGTTTCCAATACGCCCTCGGTCGTTGCCAAGGTCCGTGTGAAATGAAAGTTGAAGCCAGAGAGTATACGGATATGATCAAACAAATCGAGCATATTCTCAAGGGTCGTGATACTGAACTGCCTAAAAAATTAGAACAACAAATGCGCCAAGCTTCAGCTGATCATAACTTTGAATTCGCAGCCAAGCTGCGTGACCGTTTGAAAGCCTGGCGCGCGTTGTCGCAGTCCCAACACATCGTCAGCGTCAAAGATCGTAACCAAGACGTTATCTCTATCGTTAGTATTGGCACTCAGTCAGCTGTCACCATCATGCAAATGCGTCAGGGTCAGGTTTTAGATAAATTTAATTATTTACTAGATCGTCCTCTGGGACAGACAGAAGAAGAAACTTGGGAAACAATTCTAGCTCAACACTATTCGCTATCATCCGAACATCCGAAAGAAATTATTATCGCCCGTAAGCCACTACTCCTATGGCAGAAGATTGTTCAACCAGCGAAATTGGTAACAGCCACTCGCGGTAGTAAGAAAAAATTACTTGAGCTAGCCACTGCCAATGCCTATGGTTATTATCAAAGAATAAAACAGCAGGCTGAAATTCCCGTCGCTCTCTATCAGCTCCAAGAACAGTTGAATCTATCAGAATTGCCGTTCCGCATCGAGTGCTACGACATTTCCAATATTCAAGGAAACTTCTCCGTGGCTGCTATGGTTGTCTTCGAAGGTGGCAAAAAGAAATCCTCAGCTTATAAAAAGTTTAAAATCAAAACTGTTGAAGGACCGAATGACTTTGCCTCGCTAGCAGAGGTATTAACTCGCCGCCAGAATCATCCTGAATGGGGAGAGCCAAATCTTATTATTATCGATGGCGGTAAGGGTCAATTAAGTTCCGTAATGAAAGTCATCAAACCTGAATGGAAAAATAAAGTTGTAGCTCTAGCCAAACGTGAAGAAGAGATATTTATTCCAGGAAAAATGGGCAGTCTGAAATTACCTAAGTCGCATCCTGTTTCATTATTGGTTCAAGCGATTAGAAATGAGACACATAGGTTTGGAATTACTTTTTACCGACAACGACATAGAAAATCACTGCGTTCGAAATAATTTAAAGCAGCCCCCACGTCAATCGCAGGGGCTGTATTCTTTGAAGACGTTCCGCTGCTCCCAGACGAGGCAACATCTAACTCTTCTTCTTGTGAATTCACTAATCCTCTTTAATCGGAGATCAGCAACCAAGCAACTGAAAGTACTATTGCGGCTAAAATAAAAACAAATAGGACTTCCTTCCACGATGCTGTTTTTCCTGGCATCTGCGGCATTTTACCCTCCGATTAGTAATCATAGGTATGTACCTACGTGCTCTATGCACACATTCTTGAAAGAAATATCATAAACAATATAGCCTGTCAATCTTTGTTCAGGTCGTTAGAAACGAAACACATCGCTTCGGTATTACCTTCTATCGGCAAAGACATAGAAAGTCTCTACGAACGAAATAATAAAAACTCCGACATTTCTGCCGGAGCCTGTTCTGTTTCTTGAGGAGTGACTCAAATCAGCTGAGTCAAGAAAACCACCGCTTCGGATGATCCGCTAGATAAGTCAATACCCAGATGCACCTACTTCCGGCGCGAACGCAAGTTCTCTGTCCTTGTTCTGGACGAAACCTCTGTCGATAAATATTGATATCAGTCGCTCTATCAAACTCAGGGATAGTTATTGGCTCCCAGGTTGCTGATTCACGACTGTATTTCCACGCCCGTAGTTTCGTCTTTTTGAATATATGGCTTCGAAGACTTGTCGTATTACTTGCCTTCGCCTTATTGCGCTTCATTGGCGCCTCCTTTGTTTTCTAATGACCCTCGAACCAAATGGTTCGAGGGTCATATCAGTCTGCTTCGGAGATGGTCTCCTATCTGTGGCGCTCGCGAGCTTTCAAGTATGGAGCAAGGTTATCACGTCGACCTTTGCTCGTACGTCGAAGCTTGGCGTCCGTCTTCTCACTGGAAGAACGGAATAAGTCGTTAGCCCGCTGGCGTTTTGACTTGCTGGACTTTTTCTTTGACATGAAGCCCCCCTTACTGCTTGCGCGGCATTTATACTCCCTTCTTAGACTTGACCTCTACTTGAGCTGGACTACAACCTCTGGAGAACTGGAATCATGAGAGTCCGGTTCGTAATCTTTGAATCCAGGCGGCTGAAGAATATATCCGTCCTTGTCGACGCACCAGCCACGGAATTTACAGACTCCCGCTACGAGAGGAAAATTCCCATTTTGCTGTCCGGAGACATCGACCAAAACGGTGAAAAAACTAACATCCGATCTGTATTTCGTCGGCTCAGTAGTGAGGAGCGTACTCCAGCACAGTTCAGCCATCCCCTGACGGAACCTATAAGGACTGACATCAGGCACTGCACTGAAGGCAACTGTTTGCCAACCAGGTTGTCCAGGGACTAAAGCTTGTAAGAACACTTTCGATATTTCCCAGGTCGGCTTGTTGCCAGCATCGAAACAGATGAGACTGACCGATAGACTGTCCTTCAAATTCGCCGTCACACCGTCAGCCAAACTGGTGTCACCATTGATAGCGACGATCGCCACCATCGGTCCAGTGAAATCACCCAAGATATAAACCTTGTTCAAAGCGGATTCGACGACTGGATCAGTACTAAAATCCATACCACTCGCCTTGGCACATCGGGACAAAACAAGCCCCAACAAGATAAGTATGGCAGCTAGAGCGACAAAAAACTCCGCCCTGCCACTGCGTCCAGCATTGTCGTTATCTTCGGATTGCCAGCGACTCATGTCTCTATCCTCCAGAAAATGAAATGAACGTTCAAGCTTGATGCGAGAATAACAAAGATAATACAACCATAGGGGAGCAGCATAGTCAATTGCATTTGTACGCTTGGAGATTGCCACGCCTTGAGTACAAGGCTCGCAATGACAGGCTAGATCGAAACAATATCTATACCGGCCGCTCTGCCGGTAGCCCACGAGGCTTGCAAGTTAAACCCACCAGTGAACCCATCAACATCAATCAGCTCTCCGGCAAAGTATAGATTTTTACAAATTTTAGATTCTAGAGTCTTTGAATCTATTTCATTGAGATTAATTCCACCAGCAGTAACGAACTCATCTCCTGGTCGCCGATCGACTACGGTCAGTGGTACCGCCTTGAGCCAATCAACAGCCGCGATCACTTCTTTATCAGTAACAACACTGTTCTGACGATATGGTTGCATACCGATTTCGCGAATAATAACATTGGCTACTGACAGCGGTACAAATTTATGTAAGGTATGAGCAAAAAATTTCTTTGGTTGAGACGACATGAATGATCTGATGATAGTTAACGCTTTCGCTTGTGGTACATCTGGGATCAAATCAATGGTAATTTTCAAAGGATGCTCAACATCGAACTTTTCAAAAGCAGTTAACCCAGACAAAGCGAAGACTGCCGGACCACTGACACCAAAATGAGTAAAGATAAATGGTCCAGTAAACTGCTGACGCTCAGTACCGTGCGCTGTGAAGGTAGCTTTGGGAAAAGAAACCCCAGAAATATCGCGTGCTGTAGCTTCAGTTGTTAATAACGAACTCAAACTTGGTGCCAACTCGGTAATGCTATGACCCAAACTCTCTGCCATAGTGTAGCCGTCACCCGTAGAGCCAGTCTGACGATAAGCTTGACCACCAACCGCAAAAACAACTGCGTCAACAGTCAGTGGTTCGCCAGTTCTAAAATTTACAACAAATTGCTCACCCTCCTTAACTACTCCCTGAACTGAGTGTTGAAATAAAACTTTGGTCTGTGCCTGAGCAAATATTTTTTCAAAGGCTCCAACAACATCTTTACCTTTGTCCGATACAGGAAATACGCGTAAATCTTTCTCGCATTTCAACGGTACGCCGTGTGCTTCAAACCATCTGATAACTTCATCCGGTGGGAAACCGTGCATGGCAGGTGCGAGAAACTTCTCTCCCCGAGGGTATTTGGTTAATAGCAAGTCAACATCGGTGATACCGGTTGTCACGTTGCAGCGACCACCGCCGGAGATAATTACCTTCTTGCCCAGAGACTCATTTTTTTCAATCAGAAAAACTTCAATACTAGGATTGAGCTCGTTGATAGTAGCAGCGCACATCATGCCAGCTGCGCCGCCGCCGATGACTGCTACACGTTTGATATTCTTTTCGGTCATACTGACAGTTATAAAACCACAGTATAAGACTATGGTCAATTATTTAAATCTCTTTATCAGTAGGCGTCGCACTAGTGCGACACAATTGCGCTCTGCTAGCAGAGCGCCTACCCGTTGGGCATACTATCTGATCCAAATTGACATCCTCCCCTAAATCTGCTATTATCCTTAAATACTGTATGCAGACTATTCTCTACATTGCTCAAATTGTCATTTCCTTACTCCTCATTGGGGTAATTTTGATTCAAAGTCAGTCAGCCGGTTTGGGTGGCGCTTTTGGCGGCGACAGCGCTGTCTACCGCACCAAACGTGGCGCTGAGAAGATCATCTTTCGTGCGACCATTGTTTTGATCGCCCTCTTTATGATTTCTACCTTGGCCAGCGTCTTCGTGGCCTAACTTCTCTACCTAACTATTAAGCTACTCTTATTCGTTTCCCCGCTTTGACCGATTTGTGGTCACGCGTTCAGGTTGCCTTGTCTGGCAAGCAGAAATCTTCTGCTCCAGATGATCATACTCAGCTTGACCTCAACATCGTCACTTCATTAAACAAAAAACACCTTCCCGGTTGGCAACAGCTCAAACAGCTGAATAAAATTCTGCTACCTGAAGAAAAAAAGCGAGCCCTGGTGGCGATAGCTTTGATTGTGATATCCAGCATCGGTTTAATCGTTCAAAATTATCTTACTCATACTCACGTAGTGGCAAAAGCTGGCGGTAGTTATACCGAGGGGTTAATTGGCGTACCACACTATATCAATCCTCTACTCGCTTCTAATGATGTGGATCGTGACCTCAGCGCTGTGATATTTTCTGGCTTGATGAAAATGGACGCTCAAGGACAGCTCGTCACCGATCTAGCAGAAGGTTATACTATTAGTGATGATAAAAAAACGTATACTTTCAAATTAAAAGATAATCTCCGTTGGCACGATGGCGAACCTCTAACAGCAGAAGATGTGGACTACACTCTGACAGCGGTTCAAGATCCAGAACTGAAAAGTCCCTTGCGCTTAAGTTTCAGTGGAGTAAAAATAGAAGTATTAAATGATACTACGCTCAGCATTCATCTAGCGCAACCCTATGCACCTTTTATTAATAGTCTAACTATCGGTATCATTCCGAAACACATCTGGTATTCTATACCTGCGACCAATGCACCTTTAGCCGAAGCCATGACCAAACCAATAGGCAGTGGGCCCTACAAATTTAAATCTTTAACCAAAGACTCTAAATCAGGCTCGATCAAACTCTACACCTTAGAAGCGAATAAAAACTTCTACCGCCGGCCAGCCTACATCAGCGAATTAAATTTCAAATTTTATCCTGATTTTGAATCAGGCACAGAAGCTTTGAAAAACCAGAACGTTAATGGTTTAAGTCTTCTGCCAAAAGATAGTCCTTTACAATCAGCGATCAGTAAACAGACAAAAATTTTAAATTTGATTGTTCCTCAGTACACAGCTATCTTTATTAATCCTGATGGTAACGCTGTGTTGAAAGATTTGAAAATTCGTCAGGCTCTGGCTTCTGCTCTGGATCGTGACCAAATCCTCAAAGATAGCAAAAACGAGGATAACGTCGTTATCAATTCCCCTATCCTCGCTGGGATGCCTGGTTATGACGCCAATGTCAAAGCTTATAACTTTCAACCAGACTCTAGTAAATCAATGCTAGATCAAGCTGGTTGGAAAGTGAAAGATGACACTACCTTTCGTTTCAATAAAGATGATCAGCCTTTAGAACTAACTCTGACCACTGTCGACCAACCGGAAACTTTGGCCGTAGCAAATTTAGTAAAAAAATATTGGGAACAAATAGGCGTCAAAACTAATATCGAGCCGATCTCCCGCACAACTATTTTGAAAGATGTGATAGCTCCACGAAGTTATCAGCTCCTACTCTTTGGCCAAGTAATCGGACCAAGCCAAGATCCTTATCCTTTCTGGCATTCCAGTCAAACTAAGACTCCCGGTTTAAACCTTAGTATTTTCGGTAATCGTGATATCGACGCCGCGCTCGATAAAGCTCGCGCCAGTGACAACCAGCAGACTAAAATTGAACAATACAAACTCTTTCAAAATAAACTACAGGAGCAAGTCTATGCTTTCTTCCTGTATAACCCCAGCTACAGTTATCCAGTAGCCAAAAATCTCAAGGGGACTGAACAACTAACCAGAATTAATACGCCGGCTGAGAGATTCGCTGACATTACCAATTGGTATCTCAAGACTTCTCGCTCCTGGTCCAAATAACTAACTATGAACACACAACACACACAACATCGCGGTCCTCGCGCGCCTAGACACGGCGTGGCTGGCCCGGCCACGAGCCCTGCTAATGCAGCGTCCCAGGCGAAACAACCCAGCGGACAACCACGCTCTCGCAACTCCCGTCGTCCACGTACCAATGACCGTCGTCCTCGCTATGGTCGTCGCGAACTCCCAAGTACAGCACAAAATGTGCACACACTAAAAACAGAAGCCGGTACCCTTAGTATCATTCCACTGGGAGGTAATGAGGAAGTCGGTCGTAACATGTCTATCTTTGAGTATGAGAATGACATCGTCATCCTCGATATGGGTCTCCAATGGCCAGAAGAAGACATGCCAGGTATCGACTACATCATTCCAAATATTGAATGCCTGAAAGGTAAAGAAAAAAATATCCGCGGAGTGATCATCACCCACGGTCATTATGACCACATCGGTGCTATTCCACATTTGATTCCTAAATTAGGTAATCCTACTATCTACGGTACGCCGTTAACACTCGGAATTATCGCTAACCGTCAGGAAGATTACAAAACTCCACCGTTAAAACTACAATCAATCGAAACTGATTCAGTTTTGCATCTTGGTAAATTCCGTATCTCCTTTTTCGGAGTCAGTCACAACATCCCGGCTGCTGTCGGTGTGGTCTTGGAAACTCCCGTCGGTGCTATCATGCACACTGGTGATTTCAAACTTGATCCCAAGGCTTCCGGTAGTGCTCCAGCTGAAGTTGAAAAGGTATTATCCTGGGGTCGTAAAGGCATTCTCGCTCTGATGGCCGACAGTACCAACGCTCCCCAAGCTGGTCGCCAATTAACTGAAGGTGATATTCAAGGAAATATTGATGAAATTCTTGCTACTGCCAAAGGCCGTATTATTCTTGGAACTTTCGCCTCACTCTTGAACCGTATCCAACAGATTATTTGGGCCGCTGAACGCTTGAATAAAAAAGTGATCATCGAGGGTTACAGTATGAAACGTAATATGGAACTAGCTCAAGCTCTGGGCTATATGCATGTGAAAAAAGGTACTATCATTCAACTGAAGGATATGAAGCAGTATCCTGATAATCGCATTATCATCATATGTACTGGAGCTCAAGGTGAAGATCAAGCCATGATGATGCGTATCGCCACCAAAGAACATCGCAGTCTCCACCTCGAACCAGGTGATACTGTCGTCTTCTCATCCTCAGTCATCCCGGGTAATGAACGCTCAGTCCAAAGATTGAAAGATGTTATCTACCGCCAAAAAGCCGAAGTCATTCATTATCAAATGATGGACGTTCACGCCGGAGGTCATGCCCGCCAAGAAGATCTAGCTGAAGTCATTCAAATGGTCAAACCAAAATACCACATACCAGTCTATGGTAATCATTCCTTCTTGCAAATCCATGCGAAGGTAGCCGAAGCTAGCGGTGTACCAAAGAAAAATATCTTTGTCGCTGACAACGGGCAGATAATTGAATTCACTAAAGCCGGTGGTAAGCTGACAAATAAGAAAGTCAACTCCGAATATGTCTTTGTGGACGGTCTTGGTGTCGGTGATGTCTCTCATGTCGTTCTACGTGACCGTCAAATGATGGCAGCCGACGGTATGATTGTCATCATTGCTACCATCGCTGGCAAAAGTGGCAAGTTGACTGCTTCACCCGATATTATCTCACGTGGCTTCATCTATATGCGTGAAAATAAGCAACTCGTTGAAATGATCAGAGCTAAAATTAAAGCTATTATCAATGAGTCGGAGATTAAGATGGAAATCAATGACGAATACGTCAAAGAAAAACTGCGTAACGAACTGGGTCAATTCATCTATACCAAAACTCAGCGCCGTCCGATGATCTTACCTGTACTAATTGCTGTCTAATAATCAAAAACACCGTCACCGTACTTTCTCCCCCTTTTATAAGGGGGAGTTAGAGGGGGTCAAGCGGTGTTTTATTTTACCTGATTGCTAATTTTTTTCTTCGCCACAAACTGCTTAATATTCTCCACCGTGGTATCTAATATCCGCTCCAACGCTTCTTTACTGTTAAAAGAATTATGCGGTGTCAGCACAACTTTGTCCGAGTGCATCAACAAATGATTTTCAATATTGACAATTAGCTCTTCACGCGTAAAATCTTTCGTCAGCAATTGGGCTTCTTCTTTAATCTGCTGTTCACCTTCAAAAACATCGAGACCAAGTGCATGCAGTCTACCCTGTTGCAGCGCTTTGACCATAGCTACAGTATCAACTAAACCGCCACGCGCAGTATTAATCAGTACTGCTCCTTTTTTCATTAACGCAATATTTTTCTTATTCAACAAATGATGTGTTGCCTTCATATACGGTACATGGAGTGATACAATGTCAGATTGTTTCAAAAGATTTGGTAAGGTAGCATAGGTGATTCCCTGCTTCTTGGCCCAGGTCTTATCTGGATAGACGTCGAAAGCTATAACCTTCATCTCAAAACCTTTGGCCATACGGATGACATGCCGACCAATGTGACCGGTACCGATGACGCCAATTGTTTTACCTTTCAAATCAAAACCTTGAAGGCCGTCGTTGGAGAAATTACCGTGTGACGTACGTATATATGACTGATGAATTTTACGGCTGATAGACAAGAGTAGAGCAAAGGCGTGCTCAGCTACAGTATTCTCACCGTAGAACGGCACGTTAGCAACGACTACTTTATGCTTTTTACAAGCTACCAAATCAATATGATCGTAGCCCGTTGACATAGTGACAATCAGCTTTAGCTTCGGCAAAGCTTTCAAAACTTCTGCATC